>NZ_JBFAGB010000011.1:0-246856 GCF_040639875.1 Actinomadura sp. NPDC023710 | reverse complement strand
GGACCGACCTTCCCGCCTGGCTTCCGCCTGGCGAGGACTACGACACCCTGCACCAGGGCAACGTCGGCAAGGCCCTTGCCGCGGGGCTGCGTTGCCCGGATGCCGGCACCCGCCGCTCGCGCAGGACGAGGAAGGCGAGAACGGCCGCCGCCGGCACGCCCGCGGCGCTGACCGCGAAGGCGGTGGACATGGCGGAGGTGAACGCTTCCCGGGCGGCCCCGGCGAGCGCGGTGTCACCGGTGCGTCCGGCGAACGCTGTACGCATCGCGGATCATTGTACGCACAAGCGTTGAAAGTACGCTCCCGCGAACGATGTGCCCTAGGGTGGTGGCATGCCTGCCGACAAGCCGCCCATCCCCTCGGTGTGGGCACGTCCTCGCGCGAGGCGCGCCCGGCCCGCGCTCAGCCGCGAGCGGATCGTCGCCGAAGCCGTACGGCTCCTGGACGAGGAGGGCATGGAGGCGCTCAGCATGCGCGGCCTCGCCGTCCGCCTGGGGACGGCGGCCACTTCGCTCTACCGTCACGTGGCCAACAAGGACGAGCTGATCGAGCTGGTCGTCGACGAGCTGTACGGCGAGCTGGAGGTGCCCGACCCCGTCGGCGCGACCGGCTGGCGGGCCCCCCTGGAGCACTGCGCCCAGAGCCTGCGCTCGGTGATCCTGCGTCACCCGTGGGTCGCGCCGGCCTTGGGCCAGGTCGGGCTCGCCGAACTCGGCCCCAACCTCATCGACCGGTCCGAGCGCCGGCTCGCCCTGTTCCATGCCGCCGGATTCACGCCGGGCGAGGCGGAGCAGGCCATGAACGGGCTGCTCGCGTACGTGATCGGCATGAGCATCAGCGAGGCGGCGTACCTGTCGGTGCTCGCCCGCAGCGGCCGGACCGAGCAGGAATGGGCCGAGTGCCTGCGTCCCGCCGCCGAGCGGGCCCTGGACGACCACCCCCGGCTGCGTGAGGAGTTCGTCGCCCGCCGGGACGCCGATCCGCGCGTGGTGCGCGACACCAGCTTCGCCTACGGGCTCGACCGCTTCCTCGACGGCCTCCAGACCAGACTCGCCGCCCGAGAGTCGGCGAAGCAGAGCAGCACTCCGCAAGGGAGCACGTGATGAAGGCCGTGGGTTTCAGTCGCTTCGGGGGGCCGGAGGTTCTCGAGGTCGTGGATCTGCCCGATCCGCATCCGGGGGCCGGCCAGGTTCGGATCTCGGTGCGCGCGGCCGGGGTGAACGCCAGCGACTGGAAGAAGCGCGGGGGCCTGATGGATCAGGAGCTCCCGCAGACCCTGGGCTATGAGGCGGCGGGTGTCGTCGACGAACTCGGTGAGGGCGTGGCGGACGCCGCCGTCGGCGATCGCGTGTTCGGTTTCTGCGTCGAGGGGGCGGCCCAGGCCGAGCTGGCCGTGCTGTCCCACTACGCGCCGATCCCGCCATCGCTCGGCTTCTCCGGTGCCGCCGCCCTGCCGGCGGCCATCGAGACGGCCACGCGCGCGCTGGACCAGCTCGGCGTCGGGGACGGCGGCACGCTGCTCGTCAACGGCGCCTCCGGGAGCATCGGCGGCGCGGCGGTCCAGCTCGCCGTGGCGCGGGGCGTGCGCGTGATCGGTACCGCCGGGCCGGCGAACCAGGAGTACCTGCGCTCGCTGGGGGCCGAGCCGGTCACCTACGGCGAGGGTCTCGTCGAGCGGGTCCGCGCGCTGGCGCCCGACGGCGTCGACGTGGCGCTCGACGTCGCCGGGAGCGGGGTGCTGCCCGAGCTGATCGCGCTCGCGGGAGGCGCGGGGCACGTCGTCACGGTCGCCGACTTCGGCGGCGCCCGGGAGCACGGGGTGCGGTTCAGCCGCGGGGACGACGGCCGCGCGGTCCACGTGCTCGGTGAGATCGGCGCGCTGGTCGAGGCGGGGCGCTTCTCGCTCCCGGTCGCGCGGACCTTCCCGCTCGCGGAGGTCGCGGAGGCGCACCGCGCCGGAGAGGGCGGCCACGTGCGCGGCAAGCTCGTCCTGCTGGTCGGCTGATGCGGCGGCCGGCCGTCGAGCCGGTCCGGTTCCAGGCCGGAACGAGGACGCGGCTGTAGGGTCGTGGCCATGTCACGGGCGGTGTCTCGGGATCCTGATCGGCTGGTTCTGTTCACCGACGCCGTCGTGGCGATCGCCGTGACGCTGCTGGTGCTGCCGCTGGTCGACGTGGTGCCGGAGGCCGTGGGCGCGCATCGGCGGTCGGTCGAGGTGATCACCGAGCATCAGGCGCAGATCTGGAGCTTCGTGCTCAGCTTCGTGGTGATCATCCGGTTGTGGTTCGTGCACCACCGGATGTTCGAGCACATCGGCGGCTACACGCGGGCGCTGATGCTGGTGAACACGGGCTGGCTGCTGGCCATCGTGCTCCTGCCGTTCCCCACGGAGATGGTCGCGTCGTATCCGGGGGACGACCGGTTCACCGTGATGCTGTACATCGGGAACATCCTCGTCGCGGGCGCCTTCCAGACCGCGCTGGCGGTGATCTCCTACCGCGATCCGGATGTCGCGCTGGAATCCGATCCGCCGACGATCGAGTCGGTCCGGGCCTCGCTGTCGAACGCGGTGCTGCTCGCGGTGAGCCTCGCCGTGGTCGCGGTCTTCCCCAGCGTCTCGTACTTCGCGCTGTTGCTGCTCTTCCTGGAGGCGCCGGTCGACAGGTTCTGGAGGCTTGTCGGAGTCTGAGCGACCCCTTCTTGGATCGGCGGAGAGCGCGGCCGGTCGGTGGCGGTGGCCGCGCGGCGGGAGCCCTTATCAAGGTTTAACCCCTCGCGCGTCATGCTCGGCGCATGCGTGTACTGATCGTTGAGGACGAGCGGGTGCTCGCGGACACGATCGCCGAGGGCCTGCGGGACGAGGCGATGGCCGTGGACGTGGTGTACGACGGCGACGACGCGCTGGAGCGGGCCTCCTACAACGAGTACGACGTGGTGGTCCTCGACCGGGACCTGCCGACGGTGCACGGCGACGACGTGTGCCGGGAGCTGGTGGGGCGGCGGAGTCCCGTGCGGATCCTGATGCTGACCGCGGCGGGCGACGTCGACGACCGCGTGGACGGGCTGACGCTCGGCGCCGACGACTACCTGCCGAAGCCGTTCGTGTTCGGCGAGCTGGTGGCGCGGGTGCGGGCGCTGGCGCGCAGGTCGGGGCCGCCGGTGCCGCCCGTCCTGGAGGGGCGCGGCATCCGGCTCGATCCGCACCGGCGCAGGGCGGCGCGGGACGGCCGGGAGCTGCGGCTGACGAACAAGGAGTTCGCCGTGCTGGAGGAGCTGCTGCGGGCGGAGGGCGGCGTGGTGAGCGCCGAGCGGCTGCTGGAGCGGGCGTGGGACGAGAACATCGACCCGTTCAGCAACATCGTCCGGGTCACGATGGCGACGCTGCGCCGCAAGCTCGGGCAGCCACCGGTGATCGAGACGGTGACCGGGTCCGGATACAGGCTGGAGGGGCGATGAAGAGGCTGAGCGTCAGGACACGGCTCACGCTGGTGTACGGGTCGCTGTTCCTCGTCACGTCGGCGGCGCTGGTCGCGGTGACGTACCTGCTGACCGTCCGGACGATGGACGACCGGTTCCCCTCGCGCCAGAACGTGGACGCGACGACGATCACCCGGCTGCGCGCGCTGGCCGTGGGGGGGGACGTCAGCGATCTGGTGCGGTTGAAGGCCGACGCCGACCGGGAGCTGGCGCGGCAGAAGCACGACGTCCTGGAGCAGCTGCTGCAGAGCTCCCTGGTGACGATGCTGGTCCTCGGCGTCCTGGCCGTGGTGATCGGGTACGTGGTGGCGGGGCGGATGCTCCGGCCGCTGCACACGGTGACCGCGACGGCGCGGCGGCTGTCGGAGAGCAACCTGTACGAGCGGATCGCGCTGGACGGGCCGCAGGACGAGATCAAGGATCTGGCCGACACCTTCGACCGGATGCTGGACCGGCTGAACCGCGCGTTCGACGCCCAGCGCCGGTTCGTCGCGAACGCCTCGCACGAGCTGCGCACGCCGCTGACCATCAACCGGACGGTGCTGGAGGTCGCGCTCGCGAGCCGCAGGAGCCCGCCGGAGACCAGGGCGCTCGCGGACGTCCTGCTCGGCAACACCGCACGCCACGAGCGGCTCATCGAGGGGCTGCTGCTGCTCGCGAGGTCCGAGAGGGAGCTGGCCACGCGGGTCGGCACGCCGCTGCGGGACGTGGTGCGCAGCGCGCTCGACCAGCTCGACGCGCAGGTGGAGGAGGCGGGCGTGGACGTCGAGGCGCGGCTCGGCCCGGCCGCCGTGACCGGGGACCCGGTGCTGCTGGAGCGGTGCGCCGTGAACCTGCTGGAGAACGCCGTGAAGTACAACGTGGGAGACGGGCGGGTCTGGGTGCGCACGGGGGTCCGGGACGGCGAGGCGTTCCTGCAGGTGGTCAACACCGGGAGGCCCGTCCCGTCCTACGAGGTCGCGACGATCTTCGAGCCGTTCCGGCGGCTGCGCGCGGACCGGACGGGGTCCAGGGACGGCGCGGGGCTCGGCCTGTCGATCGTGCGGGCGGTCGTCGCG
This sequence comes from Actinomadura sp. NPDC023710, assembly GCF_040639875.1. Taxonomy (NCBI): domain Bacteria; kingdom Bacillati; phylum Actinomycetota; class Actinomycetes; order Streptosporangiales; family Thermomonosporaceae; genus Actinomadura; species Actinomadura sp. NPDC023710. Next base: position 242,321 of record NZ_JBFAGB010000011.1, on the reverse strand, counting down.
GCGCACGGCGGCGCGATCGACACCGTCCCGCGGCCGGACGGCGGCCTGTCGATCACGGTCCGGCTGCCGGTGGCCGCCCAGCCCGCCCTCGCCGCCTAGCCGGTCGGCTGCGCGCCGAGGGGCCAGGGCGGCGGCTGCGGCCACGGGACGCGGCCCTCGGGCTCGGCCCGGTCGGGGCGGGCGGTCAGCCAGCGGTGCACGACCTTGCCGGTCGCGTTGCGCGGCAGCTCGGGGATGAAGAAAACGTCGCGGGGAACCGCGTAGCGGGCGACCTGGGCGTGCACGTAGGCGCGGACGGCGTCGGCGTCGAGCCGGGCGCCGGGCCGCAGGACGACGTAGGCGGCGAGGCGCTGGCCCCACTCGGGGTCGGGCACGCCGGTGACGGCGACCTCGCGGATCCCCGGCATCCGCAGAAGGGCGTCCTCCACGTCGCCGGGGGCGATGTTCTCGCCACCGGACACGACCAGGCCGTCGCTGCGGCCGTCCACGAAGAGCAGGCCGCGGTGGTCGATGTGGCCGAGGTCGCCGGTGGCCAGCAGCCCGTCGCGGACCTCCATCGGCTCGCCGCCGGTGTAGCCCTCGAACAGCAGTTCGTTCGCGGCGAAGATGTGCCCGCGGGTGGAGTGGCCGAGGCGGCGGCCCTGCTCGTCGAGGATCGCCAGCGCGGTGTTGCGCGGCGGGCGCCCGGCGGTGCGGGGGTCGAGCCGCAGGTCGCGCGGGGTCGCGATGGACACCCAGGACGCCTCGGTGGAGCCGTAGACGTTGTAGAGCCGGTCGCCGAACGCGTCCATGAACCGGGTGGCGAGGCCGCCGGGCAGCGCGGCGCCGCTCAGCGCCGCGATCCGCAGGGAGGACGTGTCGTACCGCTCACGGACCTCGGGGGCCAGTTCCAGGACCCGCTGCAGCATGACCGGGACGGCGAACAGGGTGGCGTCGCGGTGGGAGGCGATGGCCCGCAGCGTCCGCTCCGGGTCGAACCGGCGGTGCAGGACGACCGGCGCCCGCAGCGCCCACGCCATCTGCAGCGCGGCGTAGCCCCAGGTGTGGAACAGCGGCGCTTCGACGATCATGGTCTGCCGGACGCGCAGCGGGATCCGCGACGTCATCGAGGCCAGCGGCCACAGGCCGGGGCGGGGCGGGCGGCGGGCGCCCTTCGGGCGGCCGGTGGTGCCCGAGCTCAGCATGATCGTCCGGCTCTGGATCTGCGGGGGCGCGGCGGCGGCGGCCGGCGCCGATCGGATGAGCTCCTCGATGCTCGGCCCCGGGTCGGCGGGGACGGCGTCCGGGGCGGTGCGGGGCGGCGGCAGCGTCCCGGCGGGGACGGGGGCCGACAGCGGGGCGGCGGCGGGCGGGCGGTGATCGGCCCACACCACGGTCCGGCGCAGCGCGATCGGGACGTTCGCCAGCAGCGGGGCGAACTCGGCGTCCGCGACGAGCAGGGTGGGGCGCAGCTCGCCGAGCACGGCGCGGATCTGGCCCGTTCCGAAGCCCGTGTTGAGCAGCACGACCTCGGCGCCGCGCCGGGAGCACGCGACGAGCGTCAGGGCCATGCCGCGGTGGTTGCGGCACAGGACGCCGACGCGGGGGCGGGGGCCGTGTAAGGGAAGCCCGGCGGCGAGGCGGGCGGCGCGCTCGTCCAGCTCGGCGAACGTCAGCTCGCCCTCGTCGTCGATCAGGGCGGTGCGGGACGGGGAGCGGGCGGCGGCGGAGGCGACCAGTCCGGCGAGCGTCGTACCCCAGCGGCGCAGCGTACCGAGCTGGCGGACCAGCCGGCGGGGGCCGCCGGAGAACAGCAGGCCGGTGCGGAGCAGGAGGGCGGCGAGATCGCGGATATGCCCGATCCGCCGGCGCATCCCCGGCCGGTAAGCGGGCCTCGCGTGCGTCACCGCGCCCTCCTCCGGTGATTTCCGGTCACGTTACCCATCAGTCATGAACCGGACAAGGGCGTCAAGCCCCCGACCGGTGGGCATCGGGACGACGAGCGGCGCGTCAGTGGTTACTGACGAGTAGCATTAAGGGTTACCAACGAGTAGCATCGCTGGTGCGGGTACTCGTGCCGCCGGCAGGGGCGGCACGGGGCCCGACACCTTCACCCGAGTCCATCGCAGGGAGGACGACCCGTGCCTCGCACCGCACGCGACGTCGTGTTCGTCGACGGCGTCCGCACGCCGTTCGGCAAGGCCGGCCCCAAGGGGCTCTACGCGCAGACCCGCGCCGACGACATGGTCGTCCGCGCGATCCGCGAGCTGATGCGCCGCAACCCGTCCCTCCCGCCCGAGCGGGTGGACGAGGTCGCCGTCGCCGCCACCACCCAGATCGGGGACCAGGGCCTGACCATCGGGCGGTCCGCCGCCGTGCTGGCCGGCCTGCCGAAGAGCGTCCCCGGCTTCGCCGTCGACCGGATGTGCGCGGGGGCCATGACCGCCGTGACCACCACCGGCGCCGGCATCGCGTTCGGCTCCTACGACGTCGCCATCGCGGGCGGCGTCGAGCACATGGGCCGGCACCCGATGGGCGAGGGCGTCGACCCGAACCCGCGGTTCCTCGCCGACAAGCTGGTCGACCCGTCCGCCCTGGTCATGGGCTCGACCGCGGAGAACCTGCACGACCGGTTCCCCGGCATCACCAAGGAGCGCGCGGACGCCTACGCCGTGCGCAGCCAGCGGAAGGTCGCCGAGGCGTACGCGGCCGGCAGGATCCAGCCCGACCTGGTGCCGACCGCGATCCGCTCCGCCGAGCAGGGCTGGGGCCTCGCCACCGAGGACGAGCCGCCGCGGCCCGGCACGACGAAGGAGAGCCTGGCCGCGCTGAAGACGCCGTTCCGCGTGCACGGCAACGTCACGGCGGGCAACGCCGCGGGCCTCAACGACGGCGCCACCGCCTGCCTGCTCGCGGCCGAGGACGTCGCGCGCGAGCTCGGCCTCGCGCCGCGGATGCGGCTCGTCGACTTCGCGTTCGCCGGCGTCGAGCCGGAGGTGATGGGCGTCGGGCCGGTCCCCGCGACCGAGAAGCTCCTCGCCCGCAACGCGCTGACCATGGACGACATCGGCCTCATCGAGATCAACGAGGCCTTCGCCGTGCAGGTGCTCGCGTTCCTGGAGCACTTCAAGATCGCCGACGACGACGTGCGGGTGAACCCGTGGGGCGGCGCGATCGCCCTCGGCCACCCGCTCGCCTCGTCCGGCGTGCGGCTGATGAACCAGCTGTCCCGCCTTTTCGAGGAGCGCACGGACGTCCGGTTCGGGCTGACCACGATGTGCGTCGGCATGGGCATGGGCGGAACCGTCCTCTGGGAGAACGCGAACTGGGAGGGCGCCAAGTGAACCCCGACATCTTCAAGGACGAGGTCGTCACGCACGCGCGCGTACGCGACGTGACGCTGCCCTACGGCGCGGGCACGCTCGCGCTCATCACGCTCGACAACGGCTTCGACCACACCAAGCCCAACACGTTCGGTCCGGGCGGCCTCGCCGAGCTGAACGCCGCGCTCGACGAGGTCGCCGCCCGCGACGACATCGCGGCCGTCGGCGTCACCGGCAAGCCGTTCATCTTCGCCGTCGGCGCCGACCTCAAGGGCGTCCCGCTGATCCGGCGGCGCGAGGACGCCGCGGCCATCGGCAGGCTCGGCCACGACGTGTTCCGCCGCCTCGGCGAGCTGGGCGTCCCGTCCTTCGCCTACTACAACGGCGCGGCGATGGGCGGCGGCGTCGAGATCGGCCTGCACTGCTCCTACCGGACGGTGTCGCGCGGCGTCCCGGCGTTCGCGCTGCCCGAGGCGTTCCTCGGCCTCGTGCCCGGCTGGGGCGGCACCTACCTGCTGCCGAACCTGATCGGCGCGGAGAAGGCGCTCAAGGTCGTCATCGACAACCCCATGGCCCAGAACCGGATGCTCAAGGGCGCGCAGGCCTACGAGCTGGGCATCGCCGACGCGATCTTCGACTCGGCCGACTTCCTGGAGGAGTCCCTCGCCTGGACGGCCCGGGTGCTCAAAGGCGAGATCACCGTCCGGCGCCCCGAGGTCGACAGGGGCAAGGCGTGGGACGACGCCGTCGCGATGGCCCGCTGGAACGTCGAGGGCAAGCTGCACGGCGCGGCCCCGTCCTACACGCGGGCGGTGGACCTGGTCGCCGCCGCCAAGGACCGCACCCGCGACGAGGGCTTCGCCGCCGAGGACGAGGCCCTCGCCGACCTCATCATGAGCGACGAGCTGCGGGCCGGGCTGTACGCGTTCGACCTCACCCAGAAGCGCGCGAAGCGGCCCGCCGGGGCGCCGGACAAGGAGCTCGCCCGCAAGGTCACCAAGGTCGGCGTCGTCGGCGCCGGACTGATGGCCTCGCAGCTGGCCCTGCTGTTCGCGCGGCGCCTGGAGGTACCGGTCGTGCTGACCGACCTCGACCAGGAGCGCCTGGACAAGGGCGTCGGCTACGCGCACGGCGAGATCGACAAGCTGCTGGGCAAGGGGCGGCTGTCCCCCGACAAGGCCAACCGCCTCAAGGGGCTCATCACCGGCTCGCTCACCAAGGACGCGTTCGCCGACGCCGACTTCGTCATCGAGGCCGTCTTCGAGGAGATGTCGGTCAAGCAGAAGGTGTTCGCCGAGGTCGAGGAGTACGTCTCCGCCGAGTGCGTCCTCGCGACCAACACCTCCTCGCTGTCGGTCACCGAGATGGCCTCCGGGCTCGCGCACCCCGAGCGGGTGGTCGGCTTCCACTTCTTCAACCCGGTCGCGGTGCTGCCGCTGCTGGAGATCGTCCGGGGCGAGCGGACCGACGACGCGGCCCTCGCCACCGCGTTCGCCGCGGGCAGGGCGCTGAAGAAGTCGTGCGTCCTGGTCAAGGACGCCCCGGCGTTCGTCGTCAACCGCGTCCTGCTGCGGCTGCTCGCCGAGATCGTCAAGACGGTGGACGAGGGCACGCCGATCGAGACCGCCGAGCGCGCCGCCGCCCCGCTCGGCCTGCCGATGCCGCCGTTCGTGCTGATGGGGCTGGTCGGCCCGGCGATCGCGCTGCACGTCAACGAGACCCTGCAGGCGGCGTTCCCGGACCGCTTCCCGCTGTCGGACAACCTGGCGACGATGGTCGCGGCGGGCAAGGGCGGCGTGTACCTGCCGGACTTCACCCTCGACCCCGAGGTCGTGGAGATCTTCTCCGGCGGGACGAGCCCCTCCACCGAGGAGCAGGTCCTCGACCGGGCGCTCGACGCGCTCGCCGACGAAATCCGGATCATGCTGGACGAGGGCGTCGTCGCGGCCCCGCAGGACATCGACCTGTGCATGATCCTCGGCGCCGGCTGGCCGTTCCACCTCGGCGGCATCACCCCGTACCTGGACAGGTCCGGCGTCGCCGAGCGGGCCGCGGGCGGCCGCTTCCTGGAGCCGGGGGTCGCCTCCCTGCCCTCCTGACCACGGTCCCGGGAGAAGGGGCGTTCCGAACCACCTTCGGAACGCCTCTTTTCCGGCTTTCCCCCACGTCACGGACATGCGCGTGTTTCGGCGGATCATAACCCGCGCACAAATGGGCATACGGCTGACGGCCGTATGCCGGACACCGGACGCGAAGGGGCGCCGAAATTGAACGTGCTGCGCACGAAGTCGGTCGAGCAGTCGATCAGTGACACCGAGGAGCCCGAGCACCGGCTCCGCCGTGACCTGTCGGCGTTCGACCTGACGGTCTTCGGGGTCGGCGTGATCATCGGGACCGGCATCTTCGTGCTCACCGGCCAGGTCGCCAAGGACAAGGCCGGCCCCGCGGTCGCCCTGTCGTTCATCCTCGCCGCCGTCGTGTGCGGCCTCGCCGCGCTCTGCTACGCCGAGTTCGCCTCGACCGTCCCGGTCGCCGGATCGGCCTACACCTTCTCCTACGCCACGATCGGGGAGTTCCCCGCCTGGATCATCGGCTGGGACCTCATCCTGGAGATGGCCCTCGGCGCGGCCGTGGTGTCGGTCGGCTGGTCGGGATACTTCGCCTCGCTGCTCGACGACGCCGGCGTCACGATCCCGACGGCGCTCGCCGCCCCGCCGGGCGAGGGCGGGACGGTGAACATCCCCGCCATCTGCCTCGTGCTGGCGGTGACCGCGCTGCTCGTCCTCGGCGTCAAGATCTCCTCGCGGGTGAACGCGGTGGTCGTCTCGGTCAAGGTGGCCATCGTGCTGCTGGTGATCTTCGCCGGGCTGTTCTTCGTCAAGGGCGGCAACTACCACCCGTACATCCCGCCGTCCAAGTCGACGCCGGACGTGGAGGGCCTCAAGGCGCCGCTGATCCAGGTCCTGTTCGGCAGCGCGCCGGTCAGCTACGGCTGGCTCGGCATCTTCTCGGCCGTCGCCATCGTGTTCTTCGCCTACATCGGCTTCGACATCGTCGCGACCGCGGCCGAGGAGGCGCGGCACCCGCAGCGCGACCTGCCGGTCGGGCTCATCGGCTCCCTCGTCATCACCGCGGTCCTGTACGCGGCCGTGTCGACCGTCGTGGTGGGCATGCAGAAGTACACGGAACTGAGCGTCGCCGCACCCCTCGCGGACGCGTTCAAGGCCGTCGACAAACCCGCCTTCGCCACGATCATCAGCATCGGCGCGGTCGTCGGGCTCACCACCGTCGTGCTGATCCTGCTGCTCGGGCAGAGCCGCATCTTCTTCGCGATGGGCCGCGACGGCCTGGTGCCGCCCTGGCTCTCGGCCGTCCACCCGCGCTTCGGCACCCCCTACCGCGCGACGATCATGATGGGCGTGGTCGTCGCGGTGCTCGCCGGCTTCATCCCGCTCGCCGAGCTGGCCGAACTGGTCAACATCGGCACGCTGTTCGCGTTCCTCGTCGTCTCGATCGCCGTGGTGATCCTGCGCCGCACCCGTCCCGACCTGCCGCGCTCGTTCCGCACGCCCTGGGTGCCGGTCATCCCGATCCTGTCCGTGCTGGCCTGCCTGTTCGTGATGATCAACCTGCCGGTGGAGACCTGGCTGCGGTTCCTCGCCTGGATGGTCGTCGGCGGTGTCGTCTACGCCGTCTACGGGTACCGGCACAGCAAGGTGGGTCGGCGCGCGGAGCACATCTCCTCCAAGTCCTGACACTCCTCCGCCGTGATGGGACTCACGGTGTCCTTTCGACCGACGGGTGTGCACAATGGCGCGCATGGCACCTCCAGCGCGCGTCGCGGTGATCGGGTCGGGCCCGGCGGGGATCTACGCCGCCGAGGCCCTGGTGAAGCAGGCCGGCGACGACGTGCGGGTGGACGTCTTCGACCGGCTCCCGACGCCGTACGGGCTGGTGCGCTACGGTGTCGCGCCCGACCACACCTCGATCAAGTCGATCGCCCGGTACCTGCAGCGGGTGCTGGAGAACCCGGCGGTCCGGTTCTTCGGGTGCGTCGAGCTCGGCCGCGACGTGACCCGCGGCGACCTGCTGGAGTGCTACGACGCCGTCGTCTACTCGACCGGCGCGATGGTCGACCGGCACATGCGGATCCCCGGCGAGGACCTGCCCGGCAGCATCGCCGCCACCGACTTCGTCAACTGGTACTGCGGGCACCCCGACGCCGCCGACCACGAGTTCGACCTGTCGGTCGAGGAGGCCGCGGTGGTCGGCGTCGGGAACGTCGCCGTCGACGTCGTGCGGATCCTCGCCAAGACGGCCGCCGAGCTGCGCGCCACCGACGTCCCCGAGCAGGTGATCGAGGCGCTGTCGCGCAGCCGGGTCCGGCGCATCCACATGATCGGGCGGCGCGGGCCGGCGCAGGCGAAGTTCACCACCAAGGAGGCGCGCGAGCTGGGCGAGCTGCCCAGCGCGAGCATCCACGTCAGCCCCCGGGACATGGAGCTCGACCCGGCGAGCGCCGAGCTGGCCGAGAGCGACCGGCACGTCCGCGGCAACATCAAGGCGCTGAGCGCCTGGACGGGCGAGCCCGCCGCCGACCGCGCCCGCCACATCGACGTGCGGTTCTGGCGCGCCCCCGTCGAGATCCTCGGGACCGACCGGGTCGAGGGCCTCAGGCTGGAGAGGACCCGGCTGGACGAGTCGGGCCGCGTCACCGGAACCGGCGAGTTCGAGACGCTGCCGGTCGGCCTGGTACTGCGGTCCGTCGGCTACCAGAGCGTCCCGCTGGAGGGCGTCCCGTTCGACGAGCGCTCCTTCGTCGTCCCGAACGAGGGCGGCCGCATCGTCGGCCCGGACGGCGCCTTCGTGCCCCGCGAGTACGTCGCCGGCTGGATCAAGCGCGGGCCGTCCGGCGTCGTCGGGACCAACAAGTCCGACGCCGCCGAGACCGTCCGCAACCTGCTGGAGGACCTCGCGGACGCCGAGACGGCGCCCGAGCGCACCATCGAGGAGCTGCTGGAGTCGCGCGAGCTGCCCGTCGTCACCTACGACGACTGGCTGAACCTGGACGCCGCCGAGATCGCCCTCGCCCGCAGCCTCGACCGCGGGGAGCGCGTCAAGCTCGCCCGCTGGGAGGCGATGCGGTCCGCCTGCCGGGGTCCCGCGTGATCCCCTCGAACTCCCCGCCGGGAAACTAGTGACGGAAAGGTGACCTGGACGCTACGGTGCGCGTGTGACCGGCGGTCCTGAACTGTACGGGTTCCCCCCACCCGAGACGGTCCCCGACCTCAGGTGGCTAGGACCCGACTACGTCTCCGTACTCGTGTACGACCTGACGCTGGGTCTCCTGCGCCAGGACCCGCGGACGTCCGTCATGGGCGTGCGGTGCGAGGGCGCGCCCCGGCTCGCGCCCTCGGTCGACCCCGCGGGCGTCATCCGCGCGCACGACGCCTGCTTCCCGCTCCAGGTCTACGTCCAGGACGGCGCGGGGCGCCCCTGGTGCCTGCGCGGGCGATGGACGTACTCGGGACGTGAGCTCGGCACGTCCGCCGCGTCCATCACCCACGCGTGGCGGCTGCTGTCCGCGGAAGGCGCCTAGGAGCGCTCCTCCGAGGCGGCGGGCTCGTCGGCGTCGGCCGTGATGCGGGCCACCGACTCGGTCACGTCGCGCGCCAGGGCCTGCGGCGTGAGCCCGATGTCGGTGAGGATCTGGCTCCGGGACGCGTGGTCGAGGAACTCCTGCGGGATGCCGAAGGTGCGCAGGGGCACGTCGACGCCGGCGTCGCGCAGCAGCCGGGCCACGGCGTCGCCGACGGCGCCGGTGCGGCCGTTGTCCTCGGCGACGGCGACGAGGGTGTGCTCGCCGGCGAGGTCGAGCAGCGCCGGGTCGAGCGGCTTCACCCACCGGGGGTCGACGACGGTGACGCCGATGCCCTGCGCGGCGATCAGCTCCGCCGCCTCGACCGCGGGCGCCGCCATCGAACCGGCCGCGACCATGAGGACGCGGGTGCCGTTGGAGCCGTCGTGGCGGGCCAGCACGTCCATGCCGCCGGCCTTGCCGACCGCCTCGATGTCGGCGGCGGCGGGGCCCTTGGGGTAGCGGATCGCGGTCGGGCCGTCGGAGACCGCCACGCACTCGCGCAGCAGCTCGCGGAGCCGGGCACCGTCGCGCGGGACGGCGATGCGCATGCCCGGGACGAGCTGCAGGATCGACATGTCCCACATGCCGTTGTGGCTGGCGCCGTCGTCACCGGTCACGCCGGAGCGGTCCAGGGCGAAGGTGACGGGCTGGCGGTGCAGCGCCGTGTCCATCAGGACCTGGTCGAAGGCGCGGTTGAGGAACGTGGCGTACACGGCCACGACCGGGTGCAGCCCGCCCATCGCGAGCCCGGTGGCGGAGGTGACGGCGTGCTGCTCGGCGATGCCCACGTCGAAGATGCGGTCGGGAAACGCCTCGGCGAACGGCGCGAGCCCGACCGGGTAGAGCATCGCGGCGGTGATGCCGACGACGTCGCGGCGCTCCCGCCCGATCGCCACCATCTCCTCGCCGAAGACCTTCGTCCAGGCGGGTCCGCCCTTGCCGGTGACGAACTTGCCGGTGGCGGGGTCGAACGCGCCGCCGCCGTGCATGCAGTCCTCGGTGTCGTTCTCGGCGGGGGCGTAGCCGCGCCCCTTGGTGGTGATGCAGTGCACGATCACCGGGCGGCCGAACCCGCGGGCGCGGCGCAGCGCCCGCTCGACGGCGTCCTCGTCGTGGCCGTCGATCGGGCCGACGTACTTCATGCCGAGGTCCTCGAACATCGCCTGCGGCTGCAGGACGTCCTTGAGGCCCTTCTTGATGCCGTGCAGCGCCTCGTAGGCGACGTTGCCGACCACGGGCGCCCGCGGCACCGTCTTCTTGATCAGGTCGAGGGCGTTCTCGTAGCCCTGGGTGACGCGGAGGTCGGCCAGGTGCGAGGCGAGGCCGCCGATCGTCGGCGAGTAGGACCGGCCGTTGTCGTTGACGACGATGATGACGGGGCGGTCGACGCCGGCGGCGATGTTGTTCAGCGCCTCCCAGCACATGCCGCCGGTCAGCGCGCCGTCACCGACGACCGCGACGACGGCGCGGTCGTCCTCGCCGCGCAGCTGGAACGCCTTGGCGAACCCGTCGGCGTAGGACAGGGCGGTCGAGGCGTGCGAGTTCTCGATGATGTCGTGCTCGGACTCGGCGCGGCTCGGGTAGCCCGACAGGCCGCCGCGCTTGCGCAGCAGCTCGAAGTCGTGCCGACCGGTGAGCATCTTGTGCACGTAGGCCTGGTGGCCGGTGTCGAAGAGGATCTTGTCGTGCGGCGAGTCGAAGACGCGGTGCAGCGCGATCGTCAGCTCGACGGCTCCCAGGTTGGGCCCCAGGTGCCCGCCGGTCCTGGAGACCGCCTGGACGAGGAACTCGCGGATCTCCTCCGCGAGCCGAGACAGCTGAGCGGCGTCCAGTCGCTTGAGGTCGTCGGGACCTGTGATCGACTCCAGCAAGCTCACTCGTTTCAACTCCTCCGTCGGGGATTCGGTCTCCCCTGGCTCGGGCCGTTCCGAGTTTAATCCCGGTTCGCCCGCGACGCGCCGCAGACCACCCGCCCGGGGGGTGTGAAAAGACTGACCCCGGTGCGAGGGATGAGGTAGGAAAAGAGCATGGGCGTCGAAGAGATTGTGCTGCTCAACGCGGACGACGAGGCCGTCGGAACCGCTCCCAAGAGCGCCAGCCACCATAGAGACACGCCGTACCACCTGGCCTTCTCCTGCTATGTCACGGACACGGAGGGTCGTGTTCTGATCACTCAGCGCGCCCTCGGCAAGCGAACCTTCCCCGGCGTCTGGACGGGCAGCTGCTGCGGCCATCCGGGCCCCGGCGAGAAGCTCCGCGACGCCGTGCTCCGGCGATTGCGGGACGAGCTGGACATCCAGGACGCAACACTCACCACCGTCCTGCCCCGGTTCCACTACCGGGCCGTGGCCGAGGACGGGACGGTCGAGCACGAGCGCTGCCCGGTCGTGCGCGCCGTCGTCCCCGCGGGCAGGGCCGTCCACCCGAATCCCGAGGAGGTCGAGCGGGCCGAGTGGTGGACGTGGGAGCGCTGCCTGGAGCTGACCGGCAAGCCCGAGTCCTCCCCCTGGTACCGGCTCCAGCTGGCCGAACTGGCACCGCTCGGCTCGCCGCTTGACTGGCCGGACGCGGGGCGTTCCGGCCTGCCGCCCGCCCTCGGCTGGTAGCCGCGGACCGCCGCGTCCCGATCCGCGCCCACCGGGGCGCGGATCGGGGGCGTGTGGCGCGCATCACCGAAAGATCACTATTCGGCGTCCGGTGTTGACCGTCCGTCCGTCCAAGCAGACGCTTGTTTTTCGGTTTAACCGAAGGGACGGACGATGCGAGTACGTGCTCCCCGGCGCCGCTGGACGGCGGTCGCGACCGTGACGATGACGGCCGCCCTCGCCGTGTCGGCCTGCGGCGGCAGCGACGACAAGGGCTCCAACGACACATCCCAGGTCGAGGTCTTCTCTTGGTGGACCGGTCCGGGTGAGGCGGACGGGCTTGCCGCGATGCAGGCCGACTTCGAGAAGAAGAACTCCGGTACCAAGTTCGTCAACGCGGCCATCGCCGGCGGGTCCGGCACCCAGGCCCAGGCCGTCCTGGCGAGCCGGCTGCAGAACCGCAAGCCGCCGGACTCCTTCCAGGGCCACGCGGGCGCCGAACTGCTCGACTACATCAAGGCCGGGCAGATCGAGCCGCTGGACTCCTTCTACGACGACAACAACCTGAAGTCGGTCTACCCCCAGCAGCTCCTCGACCAGATCAGCTACAAGGGCAAGATCTACTCGGTGCCGGTGAACATCCACCGGTCGAACGTGCTCTGGTACAACCCGGGCATCCTCAAGGACGCCGGGATCTCCGCGCCGCCCGCGACGATCGCCGACTTCATCACCGCGCTGAAGGCCGTCAAGGACAGGACGAAGAAGGTCCCGCTGTCACTCGGCGCGCAGTGGACGGCCGACCACCTGCTGGAGAACGTCCTGCTGGGCGACCTCGGCACCGACGCCTACAACGCGCTGTGGAAGCCGGGCGCCGACTGGAGCAGCCCGGCCGTCACCAAGGCGCTCACCGACTACGCCGAGATCATGAAGTACACGACGCTGGAGGCCGCGTCCACCGACTGGCAGGGCGCCGCGAAGGCCGTGGTGGACGGCAAGGCCGCGTTCAACATCATGGGCGACTGGGCGTACGGGTACTTCGTCGGCAGCGCGCCCAACGGCCTCGGCAAGAAGCTCGACACCGATTTCAAGTACGCGCCCTCCCCCGGCACCGACGGCACCTACATGTGGCTGTCGGACAGCTTCACGCTGCCCAAGGGCGCACCCCACCGCGGCGGGGCCCTCGCATGGCTGAAGGAGGTGTCCAGCAAGGAGGGGCAGGACCTGTTCAACCCGAAGAAGGGGTCCGTCCCCGCCCGCAAGGACGCCGAGAAGAGCCTCTACAAGGGCTACCTCCAGTACGCGTTCGAGCAGTGGAACAAGCCCGGCATCAAGCTGGCGGGCTCTTTCTGGCACGGCGTCAACGCCAGTAAGAAGCAGCACACCGACATCGACACGGCGGTGGGCCTGTTCCTGCAGAACAAGGACGTCGCGAAGCTGCAGCAGGGGCTGGTGAGCGCGGCCAAGAACAGCGGCCAGTGAGGTCCTCCGGTTCCAGATGGGCCCGTAGCCGCAGGTGGCTGCCCGGGCTGCTGCTGGTCTCGCCGTCCATCGTCGCGATCGGCCTGTTCGTCTACGGGCTCATCTTCTGGAACACGCGGGTCGCGGTGAGCGGCAAGCACGACGAGGTCACCGAGTACGGGTTCGACAAGGGCAGGAACTTCGTCGACCTGTGGGACCAGCCCAGCTGGCCCGGCGCGGTGAAGCACGCGCTGCTGTTCACGGCGGTGTTCGTCGTCGGCGCCCTGGTCCTCGGCGCGTTCCTGGCCTTCCTGATGGACAAGGGCATCAGGGGCGAGGCGTCCTTCCGCGTCATCTACCTGTTCCCGATGGCGGTGTCGTTCATCGCCAGCGGCGTCGTGTGGCGCTGGCTGATGAACCCGGCGCCGCCGGAGCGCGCGGTCGGCCTCAACCAGCTGTTCGACAAGCTGCATCTCGGTGCGCTGGCGAACAGCTGGTGGCAGGACCCTGACTGGGGCATGGCGGCCATGGCGCTGCCCGCGATCTGGCAGATGTCCGGGTACGTCATGGCGCTGTACCTCGCCGGTTTCCGCGGCGTCCCCGAAGAGCTGCGGGAGGCGGCGCGGGTGGACGGCGCGTCCGAGTGGAAGGTGTACCGGTACGTGGTGTTCCCCCAGCTCCGCCCGGTGACGCTGTCCGCGCTGATCATTCTCGGGCACATCTCGCTGAAGGTGTTCGACCTGATCATGGCGATCGCGGGCAAGCAGATCATCACCTATGTGCCGGCCGTGGCCGCCTACGTCGAGATCTTCGACCGGCACGACCCGGCGAACGGCGCCACGATCGCCACCTACCTGCTGGTCGCGGTGGCCGTGCTGGTGATCCCCTATCTGGTCTGGTCGGTACGTTCGGAGCGGACGCGATGACGCGCGTGGAGGCATCCCCGGCGCCGATGTGGCGCCGGCTGGCGGGCGGGCTGCGCGGTGGCGGAGGCGGCGCGGCGGCGGGGCCGGGGAGGTCGTCCGGCGTCTGGCGCGCCGTGCGGCTCGCCGTGCTGCTGGCGTTCGTCCTGCTCTTCCTGATCCCCGTGTACGTGCTGGTGGTCACGAGCTTCAAGCCGCTGGACGAGGCGGACCCGAGCACCGCGTGGAACCTGCCGGGCCAGTGGAGCATGTCCGGCTGGAGCTCCGCGTGGGACGCGCTGCGGCCCGGCCTGGAGAACAGCGTCAAGATCGCCGTCTCGGGGTCGCTGATCTCGGCGGTGCTCGGCTCGCTGAACGGCTACGTGCTGTCCAAGTGGCGGTTCCCGGGTGCGGACGTGGTCTTCACGCTGTTCCTGTTCGGCATGTTCATCCCGTACCAGGCGGTGATGATCCCGCTGGCCGGCCTGCTCACCGACATGGAGCTGGTGGGCACGATCCGCGGCCTCGTCCTCGCGCACGTCGTGTACGGCATCCCGATCTGCACGCTGATCTTCCGGAACTACTACGTGACGATCCCGGACGAGCTGATCGAGGCGGCCCGCGTCGACGGCGCCGGGATGCTCCGCACCTACTGGTCGGTCGTCCTCCCCGTCTCGGCGCCGGCGTTCGCGGTGACGCTGATCTGGCAGTTCACCTCGATGTGGAACGACTTCCTCTTCGCGGTGTTCCTCGGCGCCCCCGACAGCTGGCCGGTCACGGTGATGCTGAACAACACGGCCGGTTCGGGGGCCGTGGCCGTCCAGTACAACCAGCAGATGGCCGAGGCGCTCCTCGCGTCCCTGCCGACCCTCCTGGTCTACCTGCTCCTCGGACGGTTCTTCATGCGCGGCCTCATGGCGGGCGCGCTGAAGGGCTGAGATTTCCACGGGTACGTCAACCGCATATCGGCCTCACGCGTCACATGGGTGATCAAGCACCTCATCGGTGCTAACAACCCATGACGGACAACGACCCTTTCGCCTTGTACGTTGGCAATTCCTGCGGGATGCGCCTAGCCTCTCGGGCATCGTCGCGCGACACCCGGCGTCCACCGCCGGGCGTCCCGGCGATCCCGGGGGGCGGACGGACCGGGCGGACAACGGAGGTGACCGCGTGCAGGCGATGAGTGTTCAGCAGCCTTGGGCGTTCGCGATCGCGCGTGGTGGCAAGAGCGTGGCGAACCAGAGCTTTCCGACCGCCTACCGCGGTCCGCTCCTCATCCACGCCTCGATGCGCGTCGACCTGAAGGCATGCGACTCCCCGCTGGTCCAGGCGGCCGGCTGGGACCCCCGCGACCCGCTCGCCACGATCGGCGCCGTCATCGCGGTCGCCGAACTCGACGACGTCTGCTCCGCCGCCGTCCGCGGCGCCGCCTGCGCCTGCGGCCCCTGGGCCGACTCCGCCTCCCACCACTGGCGCCTGTCCGGCATCCGGGCCCTCCCCCGCCCCATCGTCGCCCTGGGCCGCACCGACCTGTGGCAGCCCACCCCCACCCTCCTCAAAGAGGTGGACACGATGTTCGCCGTCGCCGCCCTCAACAACGCCAACTGAGCGTAGGACGACCGCTTGCTCATTGAGTTCTGAGGGCTTCGGCGGCTTTGCGGAGGCGGGTGAACTCGGCGGCGATGCGGTCGAGGGGCCAGCTCGCGTTGAGGCCGCTCGGGTTGGGGAGGACCCACAGGCGGGCGGGGCCGAAGTGCTCGTCCTGCGGGCCGATCTGCGTCCTGGGGCGGCCGAAGGCCGTGCGGTAGGCGGTGACGCCTGCGACGGCCAGGTAGGCCGGGCGGTGGCGTTCGACGAGGGCGGCCAGGCGGCGCCCGCCCTCGCGGAGCTCGGCGCCGGTCAGCTCGTCGGCGCGGGCGGTGGTGCGCGGCGCCAGGTTGGTGATGCCGAGGCCGTACCCGGGCAGGAGGTCCTGCTCGGACGGGTGCAGCCGGCGGTCGGTGAAGCCGGACAGGTGCAGCGCGGGCCAGAAACGGTTGCCGGGGCGGGCGAAGTGGCGGCCGGTCGCCCCCGAGTACAGGCCCGGGTTGATGCCGCAGAACAGGACGCGGAGCGTCCCGGGGACCTCGGGCAGGATGTCGGGGATGACGCGGTCGCGGGCGGCCTCCAGGTCGGCCTTGGTGGGGCGCATCAGATCAGGTTACGGACGATCAGTGCCGCCGCGGACGTCCCGACGACGGCGAGGAGCGCGATGCGCAGGCGCCCGGCGTCCAGGTAGCGGCGGAGCGGTCCTGCGGCGAGGAAGCCGGCGAACACGAACGGGATCAGCTCCACGCCCGCGACGATCTGCCGGGCCGGGAGGCGTCCGGCGGCGGCGAGGGTGAGCAGCGACAGCAGGGCGCCGGCGATGAAGAACACCGCCAGGGTCGCGCGGACGCGGGGGCCGCTCTCGCGCTGGTAGAGCAGCGCGATCGGCGGGCCGCCGATGCCGGACGCGGTGCCGGTCGTGCCGGAGATGACGCCGGCGGTGGCGAGCGTGCGGCGGTTGCGCGGCAGGTCCGCGGTCCAGGTCGTCAGGGCGAGCGCGGCGAGGACGACCACGCCGATCACGACGCCGAGGACGCGGTCCGGGGCGGCCGCCACCAGCCACACGCCGGCCGGCGTGCCGGCGAGGCGGCCGGCGAACGCCCAGCCGAGGCCGCTCAGGTCGGCGTGCCGAAGCTCCTGGGCGAGCGTCGCGAACGGCAGGACGAGCGCGATGACGAGGATCGCGCCGGGCATCAGGGACGGGAACAGCATCGTCACGATCGGCGTCGCGACCAGCCCGACGCCGAGGCCGACGCTGCCCTGCACGATCGCGCCGGCCAGCGCGGCCAGGCCCCCGATCAGGATGAAATCGACAGGTGGCACGCCGAGTGAGCCTACTCGGGGGTCAGGCGGAGGCTTCGGTCAGGCGGGTGAGCTGGTCCGCGGTCAGGGTCGTGCGGGCGGCCTCCACGAGCGGCGGGAGCTGCTCCAGGGTCCGGGCGCTGGCGATGGGCGCGGCGACGGTCGGCTGGGCGGCGAGCCAGGCGAGCGCGACGGTCGCGACCGGGACGTCCTGCTCCTCGGCGACGATGTCGAGCGCCGCCAGGACGGCGCGTCCGCGTTCGGTCTCCAGGTGCCGCGCCGCGCCCCCGGCGCGCGCGCTGTCCACCGTGGACCCGGGACGGTACTTCCCGGTGAGGAAGCCGGACGCGAGGCCGTAGTACGGGACGGCGGCCAGCCCGTACTTCTCGGCCAGGTCGCGTCGCGGGCCCTCGTAGGAGCCGCGGGAGACGAGGTTGTACTCCGGCTGGATCGCCACGTAGCGGGCCTTCCCCTCCCGCTCGGCGAACTCCAGGGACGCCTGGAGCCGGTCCAGCTCGATGTTCGACACCCCGATCTGCCGGACCTTGCCGGCGGCGACCAGCCCGTCCAGCGTCGTCATGATCTCCTCGACGGGCACCGACGGGTCGTCGAAATGGGTGAAGTACAGGTCGATGCGGTCGGTGCGCAGCCGGCGCAGCGAGTCGTCCACGGCCGCCCTCATCGTCGCCGCGGCGAGCCCCGGGTGCTCGGGGTGGCGGCCGCCCTTGGTCGCGATCACGAGGTCGTCGCGGTTGCCGCGCGCCTCCGCCCACTCCCCGATGATCGACTCGGACTCGCCGCCGCGGTTGCCCTCCACCCACGCCGAGTAGGAGTCGGCGGTGTCGAGGAAGTTGCCGCCGGCCCCGGCGTAGGCGTCCAGGATCTGGAACGAGCGCTCCCTGTCCGCGGTCCAGCCGAAGACGTTGCCGCCCAGGCAGAGCGGGAAGACGTCCAGGTCACCGATCTTGTGCATGGCATCCTTCTCGTCGATCACGGCACGAGGTTCCAGGGACCACTACCCCGTGCCGGCCGTGCTAGCCGCGGACCTGGGCGGTGAGGGCGCGGGCGAGCGCATCCGCCTCGGTCGCGGAGAGCGGCGCGTGCCCCACGAGGATGCGGTACCAGAGCACCCCGTAGGCCTGGTCGACGACGAGGTCGAGATCGGTCCCCGGTGAGACCTCACCGCGGTCGCGCGCGCGCTCCAGCAGCCCGCGCAGCACCGCGCGCCGTCCGGCGATGAAGGCGCGCATGTGCTCGCCGGCGTGCGGGTCGCGCTGCGCCTCGGCCATCGCGTGCCGCAGGACCGACACGGTGCGCTCGTGCCCGACGGCCCGGAACGTGGCGCGGAGGAACCCGCCGAGATCGCCGAGCAGCGAGCCGGTGTCCGGGACGGGGATGTCCGCGCCGGCGCGCTCGGCCACCGCCTCCAGCAGCACGGCGCCCTTGGACGGCCACCAGCGGTAGATCGTCTGCTTCCCGACGCCGGCCGCCGCCGCGATCGTGTCGATCGTCACGGGCGTGTCGCCGGTGCCGCCGAGCAGCTCGACGGCGACGTCCAGGATGGCCCGGCGCGCGGCCTCGTTGCGGCGCCGCCCCGTGTGCGGTCGGCGGGTCTCACCGGTCATGGGCCCGAGCATACCGTTTGACGGAACCGTCGGTCTCGGCAATCATTGTCGAGACAGAAAGTCTCGACAATGAAGGACGGCACATCATGACGCTGAACGGGGAGCGGGTCCTGGTCTGCGGCGGCACCTCCGGGATCGGCGCGGCCACCGCACGGCTCTTCGCCGGCCGGGGGGCCGACGCCGTCGTCACCGGACGCGACGCCGGGCGCCTGGCCAAGGCCGCCGCGGACGGGCTCACCGCACGCCGCCTGGACGCGGCCTCCGCGGAGGAGGTCGCCGCGTTCTTCGCCGAGGACACGGTCTACGACCACCTCGTCCTCGCGCTGAGCGGCGGAGCGGGCGCGGGCCCCATCGCCACCCTCGACCTGGCCGACCTGCGCGCCGGCTTCGAGGCCAAGTTCTGGTTGCACCTGCGGCTCGTCCAGGCCGCGCTCCCCCGGCTGGCGGCGGGCGGCTCGGTCACGTTCGTCACCGCCTCGTCGGCGCGGGCCGCGCTGCCCGGCACCGCCGGGCTCGCGGCGATCAACGGCGCACTGGAGGCGATGGTGCCGCCCCTGGCCGCCGAGCTGGCCCCGCTGCGCGTGAACGCCGTGTCCCCGGGCGTCATCGAGACCCCGTGGTGGGACGGCATGCCCGCCGAGCAGCGCGCCGCCATGTTCGCCGAGCACGCCGCCGCCCTGCCGGTCGGACGCGTCGGGCGCCCCGAGGACGTGGCGCAGGCGATCCTGATGACCGCGACGAACGGGTTCATCACCGGCAACGTCGTCGAGTGCAACGGCGGCCTGACCCTGCCCACCGGCCGCTGACCGCACGGGAACGGGCCGCCTCCCGCGTCGGGGAGGCGGCCCGTTTCGGCGTGCGGACTACTTGCGGAGCAGGTTCCGCAGGACGTACTGGAGGATGCCGCCGTTGCGGTAGTAGTCCGCCTCGCCGGGGGTGTCGATGCGGACGACGGCGGCGAACTCCTTGCCGTCGGCCCTGACGGTGACCTCCTCCGGGATCCCGCCCTCGTTGAGCGCGGTGACGCCGGTGATGTCGAACGTCTCGGTGCCGGTGAGGCCGAGGGACTCCGCCGACTCCCCGTCCTTGAACTGCAGCGGCAGGACGCCGAGGCCGATCAGGTTCGAGCGGTGGATGCGCTCGTAGGACTGGGCGATGACGGCGCGGACGCCGAGCAGCGCGGTGCCCTTGGCCGCCCAGTCGCGCGACGAGCCGGAGCCGTACTCCTTGCCCGCGATGACCACGAGCGGGGTGCCCTGCGCCGCGTAGTTCTGCGCGGCGTCGTAGATGAACGCCTGCGGCGCGTCCTGCCGGGTGAAGTCGCGGGTGTAGCCGCCCTCCACGCCGTCCAGGAGCTGGTTGCGCAGCCGGATGTTGGCGAACGTCCCGCGGATCATGACCTCGTGGTTGCCGCGGCGCGAGCCGTAGGAGTTGAAGTCCTTGACCGCGACGCCGTTGTCCTCCAGGTACTGCGCGGCGGGCGTGCCGGCCTTGATGGACCCGGCCGGGGAGATGTGGTCGGTGGTGACCGAGTCGCCCAGCTTGGCCAGGACGCGGGCGCCGTGGATGTCGGCGACCGGCTCCGGCTCGGCGCCCATGCCGTCGAAGTACGGCGCCTTGCGGACGTAGGTGGACGAGGCGTCCCACTCGAACAGGTGACCGGTCGGGATGTCGAGGCCCCGCCAGCGGTCGTCGCCCTTGAAGACGTCGGCGTAGCTCTGGGTGAACATCTCCTGCCCGATGGACGACTCGACGATCGCGGCGACCTCCTCCGGCGCGGGCCAGATGTCGGCCAGGCGGACCGGGCCGTCAGCGCCCTCGGCGATCGGGTCGTTGAGGATGTCGATGTCCATCGTCCCGGCGAGCGCGTAGGCGATGACCAGCGGCGGCGAGGCCAGGTAGTTCATCTTCACGTCGGGGCTGATGCGGCCCTCGAAGTTGCGGTTGCCCGACAGCACCGCGGTGACCGCGAGGTCGTTGTCGTTGACCGCCTTGGAGATCTCCGGCTGCAGCGGGCCGGTGTTGCCGATGCAGGTGGTGCAGCCGTACCCGACCAGGTTGAAGCCGATCTTGTCCAGGTACGGGGTGAGGCCGGCGCGCTCCAGGTAGTCGGTGACGACCTGGGACCCGGGCGCGAGGGACGTCTTCACCCACGGCTTGCGGGTCAGGCCCTTCTCCACCGCGTTCTTCGCCAGCAGCGCCGCCCCGATCATCACGTACGGGTTGGAGGTGTTGGTGCAGGAGGTGATGGCCGCGACGGCGACGTGCCCGTGGTCGAGCTCGAAGGACGTCCCGTCCTCCAGGGTGACCGGGACGAGGTTGTGCGGGCGCCCGGAACCGTTGGAGCCGTGCTGCCGCGGCTTGTCGCCGTTCGAGTCGTGGCCGATCGCCGGGGAGTCCGAGGCCGGGAACGACTCGCTGGACGCCTCGTCGGCCGCGCCCTGGATGCTCTCGGTGTAGTTCTGCACGTCCCGCCGCCAGGTCTGCTTGGCCTCGGCCAGGGAGATGCGGTCCTGCGGGCGCTTCGGGCCGGCCAGCGACGGGACGACCGTCGCGAGGTCCAGCTCCATGTACTCGGAGAACTCCGGCTCCACCGACGGGTCGAGCCACAGGCCCTGCGCCTTGGCGTAGGCCTCGACGAGCGCGATCTGCTCCTCGTCCCGGCCGGTGAGCCGCAGGTACTTCAGCGTCTCGTCGTCGATCGGGAAGATCGCGCAGGTGGAGCCGAACTCGGGGCTCATGTTGCCGATCGTGGCGCGGTTCGCCAGCGGCAGCGCGTGCACGCCCTCGCCGTAGAACTCCACGAACTTGCCGACGACGCCGTGCTCGCGCAGCATCTCGGTGATGGTGAGCACGAGGTCGGTCGCGGTCGTCCCGGCGGGCATCTCGCCGGTCAGCTTGAAGCCGACGACGCGCGGGATGAGCATCGAGATCGGCTGGCCGAGCATCGCGGCCTCCGCCTCGATGCCGCCGACGCCCCAGCCGAGCACGCCGATGCCGTTCTCCATCGTCGTGTGCGAGTCGGTGCCGACGCAGGTGTCGGGGTAGGCGACCCCGCCCCGGTCGAACACGACGCGGGCCAGGTGCTCGATGTTCACCTGGTGGACGATGCCGGTGCCGGGCGGGACGACCTTGAACTCGTCGAACGCCGTCTGCCCCCAGCGCAGGAACTGGTAGCGCTCCTTGTTGCGCTCGTACTCGCGCTGCACGTTGCGCTCGAAGGCGTCCGGCGAGCCGAAGTAGTCGACGATCACCGAGTGGTCGATCACCATCTCGGCCGGCGCCAGCGGGTTGATCCTGGTCGGGTCGCCGCCGAGGTCGCGCACCGCCTCGCGCATCGTGGCCAGGTCCACCACGCACGGCACGCCGGTGAAGTCCTGCATGATCACCCGTGCGGGGGTGAACTGGATCTCCTTGCTGGGCTTGGCCTTCGCGTCCCACTGCGCGAGCGCGCGGATGTGGTCGGCGGTGACGTTCGCACCGTCCTCGGTGCGCAGCAGGTTCTCCAGCAGCACCTTGAGGCTGTACGGGAGACGGGCCGAGCCCTCGACGGAGTCCAGCCGGTAGATGTCGTACGACCTGTCGCCGACCTGCAGCTTGTCGAGACTGCCGAAGCTGTTCGCGGACACGGACTCCTCCTCCGTCGCCACCGCGCGTCCGGTCCGGGACATGAGCGCGCGGCGCTGGGTTGATCTTCAATAAGGCCCGTCCCCGAGGCCGACGCGGGACGGCGCGCGGCGGGACGGGAGCTTCGTCTCCCTTGATCCTGCCTTAGTCGGACTCCTGACCGGGAATCAGGGCCGCCTAACTTCCGCCGCTTTTCTCTCGACGTCAAGCTATCTTCATATTATCTCGACATCAAGCTACTTGCTCCCCGTCCCTCGCCCCCGGCCCGACGAAAAGGACGGGTGCGGCCGGAGGGTTCCGGCCGCACCCGTCCTCGTGGTGCGTTGTCTACCTGAGCCAGAGGACCCACGGCGGGTAGCTGAGGTCGCTCGTGCACTTGTAGGCGTTGAAGCCCTCACGCACGTACTGCTGGCCGGCGTCGATGCACTTGGACTTGGTGGTGTAGCGGGCGTAGGCCTTCCAGTCGGCGGCATGGGCGGGCACGCTCATGCCGCAGACCGCCGCGATGGCGAGCCCGACGCCGACGACTGCCCTGCGAAGGCGCATCTGCGTCTTCCTCCCTGTGGGGGGCGTCCGAAACGATCTTCGTGCGATGGGTCCACGATGCGCCCGGAATCCGGCCCGTGCAAGAGGGCCGATCACACCCGTCGCGGATCATGAGTTCCTGCCGTCAGCGGGCGCGCCCCTTGGTCATCTGCCGACATGGCGCTCCCCGGGCGCGCACGGGGCGGCCGGGGGGCGGTCGGCGCGTCGGGTCAGAGGGAGTTCCAGAACGAGCAGCCGGCGGTCGTGGCGGTGTCGGTGCGGTGGATGGAGCCAGGGGCCAGGGACAGGACGTCGCCCGACGAGCGGAAGCGCGGCCAGGCCGGCGCCTGCCGCGCCCGGGGCCTGCCGTCGCGGGCGAAGGACGTCCAGTAGCCCACCATGGCGTCGGAGAGCCGCTGCTGCGCCGGGGTCAGGGTGCCGATCAGCCCCGGGAACAGGAACGTCAGCTCGCTGGCGTGCTCGGCGCCCTCCTCGAAGCCGGGGACGTCGAGCAGGGGCGGAGCGGACCGGTCGGCGAACTGGTACGCGTACACCGGGACGCCCGCACGCTTGAGCGAGCGGAACGCGTTCTGGTGCACGCAGGCCGACAGGACTTCGTTGGAGTCCGTCTGGAGCGTCGCCAACGCGATCCTGGGATCCGGGTAGTCCGCCGCCGGGTACTGGGCCAGTACCTTGCCGGCGTCGGCGCCGTAGGCGGAGCGGACGATGTCCTCGTACTCCGCGGCGGTGATGGGGTGCGGGTAGGAGAGGGAGACGAACAGGCGCATCTCGTCGAGCGTGTTGCCGTGCATCACCGGCACCCGGTTGAAGCGGCCCCGAGTGATCGCCTGCTCGGGCTGCAGCGGCAGGACCTGGTCGCCGCCCGCCACCGGGCCCGCGTCCGTGGCCTTGGCCTCGAAGGTCTCCAGCAGCGTCTTGACGGGCGTCGCGCGCAGGCACGCCGCGTTGGCCGAGGCCGAGTCCTTGTCGCACCCGAGTGCCTGGGCGATCGTCACCCCTTCGGCCTCCGCCGAGGCCTCCGTGCGCGCGGGTGCGGTGCACGAGTAGCTCTGCGCGATGACCTTGTGGAACAGCCCCGCGGCGGTAGGTGAGACGAGGTTGGCGCAGGAGTTCCACGAACCCGCCGACTCGCCGAACAGCGTGACGTTCCCGGGGTCCCCGCCGAAGGCCCCGGCGTTGCGCTGGACCCAGCGCAGGGCCGCCTGCTGGTCGAGCAGGCCGTAGTTGCCCGTCTGGTAGCGCCGGTCGGCGCCGGACTCCAGGGCCGGGTGCGCGAGCCAGCCGAACGCGCCGAGACGGTAGTTGATCGTGACGACCACGACGCCGCCGTCCTCGGCCAGCTTCGCCGCGTTGTAGATGCTCGCGGTGCCGGTCGTGTTACCGCCGCCGTGCACCCACACCATGACGGGCGATCCATGCCGGCGTTGCGGGCGGTCCGGTGTGGTGACGTTCAGATAGAGGCAGTCTTCCTCGTAGCTCGTCTCCCCGCCGTAGGGCGCGGGGAGTTGCGCGCACTGGCCGCGCGGGGCGGTGGCGTCACGAACGCCCTGCCACGGCCGCGCCGGTTGTGGCGGCCTGAAGCGCAGGTCTCCGGTCGGCGGTGCGGCGAACGGAATGCCCTGGAACAGACGGCGGCCTTCTTGCACCTGGCCTCGCACCACCCCCAGATCGGTGCGGACGACGGCGGACGAATCCGGTGCCTGGTGCTGGGCCGCGGCCGGAGCCGCCCCTCCTAAGAGGAGGGCGGATGCGAGCAGTGAGATTGCGGTGAGCCTCACAGGGTCCCCTATCAGCGTGACATCTCCTGGCACTCCCCGAGCGGTCGATCTCTTCGCATCACACCAGTCCTTGATCTCAAAAAAGACGCGAGCGGCCAACGTGTTCGTCTACGACACGATCGGCAGATTCGAGCACGACGCCCGCGGCGACGGCTCACCAGCGTTGGCGGGACTCCTCCGCCCAGCCGGTGAGGCCGTCGAAGTCGAGCCACGTGCCGTCGTCGGCCTGGGCGCGACCGCTGAAATGACCGAAGCACTGGTGGGTCTCCGTGCCGACGACGCCGAGCTCCGTCCGCGCGACCTTCTCGTGGAACGGCCGGAACTCGGCCTCGACGCGCGGCCCGCGGATCGTCCAGGGGCGCAGCCAGTCGCCGCGGTCGTAGGACCAGTCGAGCTCCTCGCCGATCTTGTGCAGCCGGCCGCCGGCGAACAGCGCGTTCTCGGTCATGCCGGTGCCGTCGGTCCACTTGCCGCCGAGTTGCAGGCCCAGGCCGGGGCCGCTCGCCGCCGCCCAGTTCCACGTCATCCGGTACGGCCACTTGCCGCGCCCGTGGTCGAGGACGGCGAACGCGCCGTCCCCGATCTCGTGGTCGCCTGACAGGAGCCGCAGCCGCCCGTGCACGGGACGCCCGACGTCCTTGACCGTGTACTGGAAGCGCCGGACGCTCCAGGGGACCACCACGCCGAGCGACTCGTGGCCGTCCGGCAGCGGGACCCGGACGTCCAGGTCCACCAGGCCGGGGACCAGCGCCCGCACCCGCGAGCCGGACGGCCCCTGCCGGACGCCGACCGCGACCCCCGCCCCGCGCACCGACGCCTCTCCGGATCCGCTGCGGTCGGGGAACACCGCACCGCGCGCGAAGGGGACCACGCCGTCCCGGGAGGTCTCCTCGCCGGTGTCGCGGTCCAGCACGTACACGCCGTGCACCGCAGCGTAGTCGAGCGACGAGGCGACCAGCCCGATGACGTGCCGGGGCGTGACGATGCCCCAGTACTCCCAGCGCTTGGCCCGCCCCCAGCCGCGCAGGTTCGCCCGGTGCAGCGGGCGCCGCGTCCAGCCGACCGCCCGCGGATCGAGGCGCCCGTCCGGCGTGCACAGGTCGACGGGCTCGGTGATCTCGCGCTCATGGGTCGGCATGCCCCGAGGCTACCGAGCGGGCCGCGCGACGCCGTGACCCCTGGAACGGTTCAGCCCCGGACACGACCCGTTTAAATAAGTCCATACCTTGGCCAGAGTTTCTCTCGTGCCGGACCGGTCGATCTCCTCTAGGTGATCATTGAACCGCCCTGGAGCGCCGAGGAGCACGATCGCGCGCTGGACCGGCTCGCCTCCCGGGAGAACTTTCCGGTGGCGGCGCGGGTCCTGCCCGCCCGGCACCGCGCCGCCCTGCGGGCCGTCTACGGCTTCGCGCGGCTCGTCGACGACATCGGCGACGAGGCTCCGCCGGAGCAGCGGCCCAAGCTGCTCGGACTCGTGGACGACGACCTGGACCGCGTGTTCGCCGGGCGGACGCCCGCCCTGCCGCAGTTGCGAAGGCTGGCGGAGACGGTGCACGCGCACCGCATCCCCGAGGAGCCGTTCCGCGACCTCGTGCAGGCGAACCGGCAGGACCAGACCGTCCACCGCTACGAGACGTTCGCCGACCTGAAGGAGTACTGCGCGCTGTCCGCCGCGCCGGTGGGACGGATCGTCCTGTGCCTGTTCCGCGCGCACACGCCGCGCCTCGCGGCCGCGTCCGACGACGTCTGCACGGCCCTGCAGATCGTCGAGCACTGCCAGGACGCCGGGCAGGACTACCGGGTCGGCCGGATCTACCTGCCGGGCGAGGACCTGCGGCGGTTCGGCTGCGCCGAGGACGACCTCGCGCGCCCGGTCACGCCGACCCGGTTGCGCGGCGTCCTGGCGCTCCAGGCCGGCCGTGCGCGCGAACTGCTGGACGGGGGCGCCGCGCCGCTGCTGGCCGACCTGACGGGATGGGCGCGCATCGCCGTGGCGGGCTACGTGGCCGGCGGGCGCGCCGCGCTGTCGGCTCTGGAGCGCGGGCGGTACGACGTGCTCGCTCATGCGCTGCGTCCACGGCGGGCCACGCTGCCGGCCGGGTGGGCGCGCGCCCTTGGAAGGAGGGGGCGATGACGGTTTCGGAGACGTGCGAGGGTTCCGCGCGGGTGGTCGAGGCGTACCGGCACTGCGAGCGGGTGGTGCGTGAGGAGGCCCGCAACTTCTCCTACGGGATCCGGCTGATGCCGGCCCCGAAGCGGCGGGCGATGAGCTCGGTCTACGCGTTCGCGCGGGGCATCGACGACATCGGCGACGGCCCGGAGCCGGCGTGCGTCCGGCTCGACCTGCTGGACCGGTCGCGGCAGCGGCTGATGACCGTGCAGGAGGTGCTGCGGCGGCGGGTGGACGTCCGGGCGCTGGAGGGGCATCCGGTGCTGACCGCGCTGGCGGACGCGGCGGGGCGGTTCCCGATCCCCCTGGAGGCGTTCGAGGAGCTGATCGACGGCTGCGAGGACGACGTGCGCGGCGCCGACTACGAGACCTTCGACGACCTGCTGCGCTACTGCCAGCGGGTCGCGGGCTCGGTCGGGCGGCTGTCGCTCGGGGTGTTCGGGTCGGACGGCCGGCAGCGGGCCGAGGGCCTCGCCGACTCGCTCGGGGTCGCGCTGCAGCTCACCAACATCCTGCGCGACCTGCGCGAGGACAGGCTGGCCGGGCGCACCTACATCCCGGCCGAGGACCTGGCGCGGTTCGGGTGCACGCTGAAGCTGGACGAGTCGGGCGCGTTCATCGACCCGCCGTGGCGGCTGAACGAGCTGATCGGCTTCCAGGCGGAGCGGGCGCGGGCCTGGTACGCCGAGGGGCTGCGGCTGCTGCCGCTGCTGGACCGGCGCAGCGCGGCGTGCACGGCGGCGATGGCCGGCATCTACCGGCGGCTGCTGGAGAACATCGCCGCGCGCCCGCAGATCGCGCTGGACGCGCGGGTGTCGCTGCCGACCTGGCAGAAGGCCGTGGTGGCGGCGCGCGCACTGTCGGGGGTGGAGCGGTGAGCGTCGTCGTCGTCGGCGGGGGGCTCGCGGGCATCAGCGCGGCGATCGCGCTCCAGGAGTCGGGCGTTCCGGTCACGCTGCTGGAGTCCCGGCCGTGGCTGGGCGGCGCCACGCACTCGTTCGGGCGGGGCGAGCTGAGCGTCGACAACGGCCAGCACGTCTTCCTGCGGTGCTGCACGGCCTACCAGGGGCTGCTGCACCGGCTGCGCGCCGACCACCTCGTCGAGGTGCAGGACCGGTTCGACGTCCCCGTCCTGCGGGCGGGCGCGCCGCCGGCGCGGCTGCGCAGGTCGGGCCTGCCGAGCCCGCTGCACCTGCTGCCCGCGCTGGCCGGGTACGCGCCGCTGTCGGCCGCCGACCGGCTGAGGGCCGTGCGCGCCGCGCTGGGGCTGGCGCGCCTCGACCCCGCCGACCCCGTGCTCGACCAGGTCTCCGCCGGGGCGTGGCTGGCGCAGCGCGGGCAGCGGCCGTGGGCGCGGGAGGCGCTGTGGGGCCTGTTCCTCACGTCCGCGCTGAACGCCGAGGTGGACGACGCCGCGCTCGGCCTGTCGGCGATGGTGTGCCGGCGGGCGCTGTTCGGACGTCCCGACGCGGCCGACATCGGGCTGCCGCTCGTCCCGCTGGAGGAGCTGCACGGCGGCCCGGCGCTGCGGCGCATCGCGGAGATGGGCGGGACCGTCCGGCTGAAGGCCAGGGTGGAGGCCGTCACCGCCGACCCGAAGGTGGTCGTGGACGGGATGCCGATCGCCGCCGACGCGGTCGTCATCGCGGTGCCGCACGAGGCGGCGGCGCGGCTGCTGCCCGCCGAGGCGCTGCCGGAGCCGCTGCGCTGGACCGAGCTGGACGCCAGCCCGATCGTGAACGTGCACGTCGTCTACGACCGCAGGGTCATGGACGCGCCGTTCGCCGCCGCGGTCGGCTCGCCCGTCCAGTGGGTGTTCGACCGGACGGCGGTCAGCGGGCTGGACGGCGGCCAGTACCTCGCGGTGTCCCTGTCGGCCGCCGACCCGTGGATCGACATGCCGACCGCCGAGCTGCGCTCGCGGTTCGTCCCCGAGCTGCGGCGGCTGCTGCCCGCCGCGTGGGGTGCGCAGGTCCGGGAGGTGTTCGTGACGCGGGAGCGGCGCGCGACGTTCCGGCAGCGCCCCGGCAGTGCGGCCGCCCGCCCCGGCGCGGCGACGCGCGCGCCGGGCCTGTTCCTGGCCGGCGCGTGGACCGACACGGGCTGGCCCGACACCATGGAGGGAGCAGTGCGCAGTGGTCTCACCGCCGCCCGCCTGGTCCGCCGCCACCTGGAGAAGGTGAAGGACCGATGACGGCCGTGCCCGTTTCGCTGACCGATGTCCGTGAGCTGGTCGACGGCGCGCTGCGCGCCGCGGTCGGGCGGCTCGACCCGCGCACCTACCGCGTCGCGGCCTACCACCTCGGCTGGACCGACGAGGAGGGCCGCCCGCGCAGGGCCCCCGCGGGCAAGGCGCTGCGCCCGGCGCTGGCGCTGCTGTCCGCACGGGCCGCCCTGGCCCCCGCGGAGAGCGGGCTGCCGGGCGCCGTCGCCGTCGAGCTGGCCCACGCGTTCTCGCTCCTGCACGACGACATCATGGACCGCGACCGGACGCGCAGGCACCGCCCGGCGGCGTGGACGGTGTTCGGCGACGCGTCCGCGATCCTGGCGGGCGACGCCCTCCTCGCCCTCGCGGGAGAGGTCCTGCTGGAGGCGCCGGGCCAGGGCTCGGCGCGGGCGGCCCGCGCGCTGGCGGCCGCCGTCCGCCGCCTGGTCGCCGGGCAGTCCCTCGACATGGACTTCGAGACGCGCAGGCAGATCGGCGTGGACGAGTGCCTCACGATGGCGTCCGGCAAGACCGCCGCGCTGCTCGCGTGCTCGTGCGCGATCGGGGCCGTCCTGGACGGTGCGCCGGAGCGGCTGTGCGAGGCGCTGGAGGCGTTCGGCGAGGACCTCGGCATCGCCTTCCAGCTCGTGGACGACCTGCTCGGCATCTGGGGCGACCCGGCGACCACCGGCAAGCCCGCGCTGTCGGACCTGCGGTCCCGCAAGATGTCGCTGCCGGTCGTCGCGGCGCTGAACTCCGGGACACCGGAGGCCGCGCGTTTGGCCGAGCTGTACGCGCGGCCCCTGCCGGCCGAGGAGGAGGCGGCCGGGGAGGAACTGGCCGAGGCCGCCGAGCTGGTGGAGGCCGCGGGCGGGCGCGCCTGGGCCGAGATGGAGGCCGAGGGCCGCATCCAGCGCGCCGCCGAGCACCTGCTCACCGCGCGGCTGCCGGACCCCGTCCGCGCCGAGTTCCTGCACATCGCCGACTTCGTCACCCGCCGGGACCACTGATGACGACGACAGAGCCCACCACCGGGACGACGCCCGCCACAGCACCGCCGCCCGCCGCGGGACCGACGCCCGCCCCGGGATCTCCGGTCGTCGCGGAACCGCCGGGCCCCGGCGGGGCGGGCCGGATCAGGACGGCGGCCCAGGCGCTGAAGGCCGCCCGCGACCACCTGCTCCTGCTCCAGTCGCCGGAGGGCTGGTGGAAGGGCGAGCTGCAGACCAACGTGACGATGGACTCGGAAGACCTGCTGCTGCGCGAGTTCCTCGGCATCCGCGACGACGCGGACACCACCGAGACCGCGCGCTGGATCAGGTCCCAGCAGGCCGCGGACGGCACCTGGGCGAACTTCCACGACGGCCCGCCGGACCTGTCCACGACCGTCGAGGCCTACGTCGCGCTGCGGCTCGCGGGCGACCCGCCCGACGCGGCCCACATGATCCGCGCCGCCGCCTTCGTCCGCGGCGGCGGCGGCATCCCGGCGACGCGCGTCTTCACGCGGTTCTGGCTGGCGATGTTCGGCCGCTGGTCGTGGGACGACCTGCCGGTGCTGCCGCCGGAGATGATGTTCCTGCCGCGCTGGTTCCCGCTGAACGTCTACGACTGGGCGTGCTGGGCGCGGCAGACGATCGTCCCGCTGACGGTGGTGGCCGCGCTGCGGCCCGTCCGGCCGCTCCCGTTCTCGCTGGACGAGCTGTACCCCGGCTACGACGTCCCCCCGGCCCGCCGCCGGGGCCTGTCCGGGTGGGACGCGGCGTTCGGGGCGCTCGACAAGGCCCTGCACGTGTACGAGCGGCACCCGGCGAAGGGGGTGCGAAGGGCCGCGCTGCGCCGCGCCGCCGAGTGGATCATCGCGCGGCAGGAGCGGGACGGGTCCTGGGGCGGGATCCAGCCGCCCTGGGTGTACTCGCTCCTCGCGCTGCACCTGCTCGGCCACGGCCTCGACCACCCGATCGTCCGGCGGGGCCTGGACGGGCTGGAGCGGTTCACGATCCGCGACGACCGGGGGCGGCGCCTGGAGGCGTGCCAGTCCCCCGTCTGGGACACCGCGCTCGCGGTGAACGCCCTGGCCGACGCGGGCCTGCCCGCCGGCCACCCCGCCCTGGAGCGGGCCGCCGAGTGGCTGATCGGCGAGGAGGTGCGGGGCCCCGGCGACTGGTCGGTGCGGCGCCCCGACCTGCCCCCCGGCGGCTGGGCGTTCGAGTTCGACAACGACTGCTACCCCGACACCGACGACACCGCCGAGGTGGTCCTCGCGCTCGGCCGCGCCCGGCTCCCGCAGGCCGAGCCGGCGATCGAGCGGGGGGTGCGCTGGATGGCGGGGATGGCCTCCCGGGACGGCGGGTTCGGCGCGTTCGACGCCGACAACACCCGCGCTCTGTGCCGCAGGCTGCCGTTCTGCGACTTCGGCGAGGTCATCGACCCGCCGTCCGCCGACGTCACCGCGCACGTGGTGGAGGCGATGTCCCACCGCGGCATGGCCGACTCGCTGGTGGTCAAGCGGGCCGTCGTGTGGCTGCTGAAGGCGCAGGAGCCGGACGGGTCCTGGTTCGGCCGCTGGGGCGCCAACCACGTGTACGGGACGGGCAGCGTCGTGCCCGCCCTCATCGCGGCGGGCGTCCGGCCGGGCAAGCCCGCGATCCGCGACGCGGTCGGCTGGCTGGAGCGCCACCAGCGCGACGACGGAGGCTGGGGCGAGGACCTGCGCTCCTACCGGGACCGGACGTGGATCGGGCACGGCGCCTCCACGCCGTCGCAGACCGCGTGGGCGCTGCTCGCCCTGCTGGCCGCCGGCGAGCGCGGACCGGCCGTCGAGCGCGGAATCCGCTGGCTCGTCGAGCACCAGCGCCCGGACGGCACGTGGGACGAGGACCACTTCACGGGGACCGGCTTCCCCGGCGACTTCTACATCAACTACCACCTCTACCGGCTCGTGTTCCCGCTCTCGGCGCTCGGCCGGTACCTGAAGGAGATCTCTTAAATGGCGATGCCACTGCGCCAGAGCCTGCGCGTCGGGGGCTACGTCCTGCGCAACAAACTGGCGGGGCGGACGAAATACCCCCTGATCATGGAGCTGGAGCCGCTGTTCGCGTGCAACCTGGCGTGCGCGGGCTGCGGGAAGATCCAGCATCCGGCGGACGTGCTCAAGCAGCGGATGCCGGTCGAGCAGGCGGTCGCGGCGGTCCGCGAGTGCGGCGCCCCGATGGTGTCGATCGCGGGCGGCGAGCCGCTGATGCACCCGCGGATCGGCGAGCTGGTCGCCGAGCTGGTGCGCATGAAGCGGTACGTGTTCCTGTGCACGAACGCCGCACTGATCCCGAAGAAGATCGACCTGTTCCGGCCGTCCCGCTACTTCGCCTGGGCGGTGCACGTCGACGGGCTGCGCGAGCGGCACGACGCGTCCGTCTGCAAGGAGGGCGTGTTCGACGAGGCGGTGGCCGCGATCAGGATGTGCCAGGAGCGGGGGTTCCGGGTCACGACGAACACGACCGTGTTCAACACCGACACCCCGCAGACCGTCATCGACGTCCTCGACTACCTCAACGACGAGCTCCGCGTCGACCAGATGATGATCTCGCCCGCGTACGCCTACGAGAAGGCGCCCGACCAGGACCACTTCCTCGGCGTGCAGGAGACCCGCGGCCTGTTCCGCAAGACGTTCGCGGACGGGCGCCGCGAGCGGTGGCGGTTCAACCACTCGCCGCTGTTCCTGGACTTCCTGGAGGGGAAGGTCGACTTCCCGTGCACGGCGTGGGCCATCCCGTCGTACTCGCTGAAGGGCTGGCAGCGGCCCTGCTACCTGATGGACGACGGCTACACCGCGACCTACCAGGAGCTCCTCGACACCACCGACTGGGGCGCCTACGGGCGGGGACGCGACGAGCGCTGCGCGAACTGCATGGCGCACTGCGGCTACGAGCCCACCGCCGTGTTCGCGACCATGGGCTCGCTCAAGGAGTCGCTGCGCGCCATGCGGAGCATCTGACCACGGAGCATCCGGCCACGGAGCGTCTGATCACTCCGGCTCTTTCCGCAGTTCCTCGAAGACGTCGTGGACGGCGTCCATCAGCGCGTCGGCGTCGTCCGCCAGACCGGGATCGGCGGAGAGGCCGAAGCACAGGTCGCGGTGGACGCCGAGCCCGGCGATCGCCAGGGGCGTGCCGGGGGCGAGCGGGACGATCGGGTAGACGGCGGTGAGCGGGGCGCCGCACAGCCGCAGAAGCCTGTCGGGCCCCGGAAGGCTGGACACGGTGCCCTGCAGGAACCGTCCGCTGTAGGACATGCGCGCGAAACGGGCGTGCAGCGGGGGCGGCATCAGCCGTCCCGCCTGCCACATCACGAACCACGCCGCCTGCGCCCGCGTCCCGGACCGCAGCACCCGGCTGCGCCTGGCGATCAGCGCGAGCCGGTCGGTCTCGGCCATCTTCCCGATCGGCAGGTCCACCATCACGGCGGTGGTGTGGTTGCCCACCATCGCGCTGCCCGGCGGCCGCATCATCAGCGGGACCGCGACGCGGCACGTGCCGGGCCGGCCGTCCTCCTCGCTGACGCTCCGGTTCAGGGCGCCCGCGACCGCGCACAGCACGACGTCGGTGACGCGGGTGCCGTGGCGGCGGGCCACGTCCCGCACGGTGCCGAGCGGAAGGATCATGGTGCCGAACCGGCGCTCGCGCGTCCCGGCGGCGGGCAACGGCTCCGGCCTGCCGACGGCGGTGGCGAGCTGGCCGAGCCCGACCACGGTCGCGAGCGCCTTGCGCAGCGGCGCCCGGGGAGGCCCGGCGACCGGCTCGGGCGGCGGCTCCATCAGGTAGACGGCCTGCGCCACGATGCCGACGCCGTCGGCGACCACGTGGTGCATCAGGTAGACGACCGCCGTACGGCCGGGCTCGGCGCCCTTCAGCACGACCATCCGCCAGGGCGGGCGGTCCAGCGGCAGGGTCTCGGACTGGAGCCGGGCCACCTCGGCGCGCAGCCCGGCCATGCCGCCGACCCGCTTCTCGGCGACGTGCCACTCCCAGTCGACCCGGTCCTGGTCGCGCCAGACGGGGCGGCGCCAGCGGCCCCTGCGGACGAGCCGCTGCCGGAAGCGGGGCAGCCCGTCGAGGCGCTCCTCGATCACCCGGACGAGGTCGGCGCGTCCGACGTCCGTCTGCGAGGTGTCGAGCATGATGACGCCGCCGGCCTGCTGCGGCGCCTCGGGCGTCTCCACCGCGAGGAAGAACGCGTCCGGCCCCTGGACGCGCCGCGCGGGCGGCCGCGCGAGGCGCTCGGCGAGGTAGACCGGCACCACGACGAACGGGACGGCGGCCAGGGCGTCCAGCAGGTAGTGGTTCGCGGTCGCCAGGATGACGTAGAGCGTGACCAGGATGTGCACGGTGTTCAGGCCCTGCACCCAGCGCTTGGCCTTCACGCGCGCGAGCTCCACGCCGACCCACAGCGTCCAGGCCATGTGCAGGGACGGGACGGCGGCGAACTCGTCGGCGTGCTTCACCAGCGGCGACCCCCACGACCCCCAGGTGCGGCCGTTGGTGACGGTGTCGACGAAGCCGTGGCCGGGCGGCATCAGCCTGGGCGGCATGACGGGGTACAGCGCGAAGCACGCCAGGCCGGCGAGGTTGAGCATGACGAACGCGTTGCGGGCCGTGCGGTACCGCTCGGGGTGGCGCAGGAACAGCCAGACCAGGAGGGCGAGAGCGCTGGCGACGTAGGTGACGGCGTACTCGTAGTTGGCCAGGACCCGCAGGACCGGCTGGTCGGCCAGCCAGCCGTTGAGGGCGGGTTCCACGTCGATGTGCAGGGCCCGCTCCAGCGCGTACAGCGACTCCCCGTGCCCGCGGGCCGCCGCCGCCCTCGCCTGCTCGGGCAGCATCGCCACCAGCGAGTAGAGCGCGAACAGCGCCAGGCCGAGCACGAGCTCGTTCCTGGCGCGGAGCCTCGTGCCCGTGACGCCCGGGGTGAAGACCGCGTCCTGCGCGGCGACCGCTTCCTGTGTGCCCATCGTCCCCCTCGCCCACGGTGGTACCCACAGACGCACGTAATCAGACGGCGTTGGCCGCATTCGGAGGCGATGCCCGGTTTGTCGCCACAACCGGCCGTCCCATGGATCCGGAATCAGGGGAACCATCTGGCCGATCCGTACATCTTCGATATATCGTTGTCGTATCGCGAGAGGTCAGAGAGAGCTCTCAGAAGGTGGTGTAGAACATGGGGCACATGCACGGCCGCGGCCCGTGGGGCCGCGGCGACTTCCCGAACTTCGGCGCCCTGTTCGGCGGCGGACCGGGCCCCTTCGGCCCGCCCGGCGGGTTCGGCCACGGGCCCGGTCCGCGCCCGCCGTGGGCGAGGGGGCGCGGCGGTCCGTGGGGCCGGGGCCCCAAGGCCCGCAAGGGCAATGTCCGGGCGGCGATCCTCGTCCTGCTGGCCGAGGAGCCGCGCAACGGCTACCAGATCATCCAGGAGATCAACGAGCGCAGCGACGGGGCCTGGAAGCCGAGCCCCGGCGCGGTCTACCCGGCACTGCAGCAGCTCGCGGACGAGGGGCTGATCGCGGGCGACGAGTCCGGCGGCCGCCGCACCTTCCATCTCACCGACGAGGGCCGCGCCCACGTGGAGGAGAACGCCGAGCGGCTGGCCGAGCCTTGGGCGGAGATGACGCCCGAGTTCGGCGAGGGCGTCCCGGAGCTGTTCAAGCAAGCCGCGCAGACGGGGGCCGCGGTGATGCAGATCGTCCATTCCGGCTCGCCCGAGCAGGTCGGCCAGGCGAAGGACGTCCTGTCGGAGGCCCGCCGCAGCCTGTACCGCATCCTGGCCGACGACCTGGACGACCCCGCGCCGACGGCCGACGACACCGAGGAGTGACCATGGCACCGCGGGACGAGATCCGCATCGGCGACGCCGAGCGCGACGCCGTCATGGTCGCCCTGCACGACCACTTCGCCGAGGGCCGGCTGGACCGCCCCGAGCTCGACGAGCGGCTGGAGGCCGTGCTCGCCGCCAAGACGCGTGGTGACCTGCGCCCCCTCGTCCGGGACCTGCCGTCCCCGACCGGACTGCCCGAACCCGCGGAGGAAGCCCCGTGGCGGTCCCCGCCCGGGTCGGCGTGGGAGCCGGGGATGGCGGTCATGTTCGGCGGGCCGGGGCACCCCGCCTGGGACCGCCGCCACCGGCACATGGCCCACCGCCACCGGCACATGGCCCACCGCCACCGGCACGGGCCGATCTTCCCGGTCTTCCCCCTGCTGTTCGCGGCGTTCCTGGTGCTCGCCTTCACGGCAGGGCCCGGCACGGGGCTCCTCGTCGTCCTGCAGATCGCGCTGGCCGTCTGGGTCGTGCGCGCGGTCCTGCTGGCGTTCGGGATCCGCCGGGCCCGTCGCCACGTCCCCGGCTCCTGACCGGGGACGTCTCAGGCGGCCGCCAGGACGCAGCGGTCGGGGACGGCGTCGCGGAGGGCCTGCAGGCCGCGCGCGATCACGGGGTGGCCTCGGCCGCCGCGCCGTACGCAGGTCAGCACGCGCCGCTTCGGGACGCCGTCCCCGCCGAGCGGCACCCGCACGACCGTCTGGTCGGCCGGCCCGCCGGCCAGCCGCGGCACGAGGGACACCCCGAGGCCGTTGGCGACGAGGGCCCAGATCACCGACCAGGTGGTGGCGTTGTGCGCGATCCGCGGCGTGAACCCGGCGGCGGCGCAGTAGGCCATGACCTGCTGGTGGTGGGCGCAGACCTCGGGCTGAACGCTGATCCACGGCTCCCCCGCGGCGTCGTCCAGCCGGACGCGGTCGCGCAGCGCCAGCGGATGCCCGGCCGGGACGATGAGATCGAGCGCCTCCTCCAGCAGCGGCTCGCGGTCGAAGCGCGGGTCGCCCGGCGGCGGCGCGGCGGGCGTCGGCTCGATCACCGCGATGTCGGTCTCGCCCGCCGCGAGCAGCCCGACGGCCTCGTCGGTGTCGCACTCCCGGACCTCGATCGCGAGGTCCGGATCCTGCCGCAGCAGGGCGCCGGCGGCGGGCGCGACGAGCCCCGAGACCGCCGTGGTGAACCCGCACATGCGCAGCGGCCCCGCCGCCCCGGCGCGGTGCGACTCCAGGTCGGCCAGGGCCTCCTCCCATCGGGCGAGGAGGCCGTCCGCGTGCCCGATCAGCAGGTGCGCCGCCGGGGTCAGCCGCACCTTGCGGCCCTGCGGCTCCAGCAGCGGCACCTTCAGCTCCCGCGCCAGCTCGCGCAGATGGTGGGAGACCGCCGACGGCGTCAGGTGCATCGCCTCCGCCGCGGACGTGACGGTCCCGTACTGGTGGACGAGCCTCAGCATGTGGAGCCGGCGCAGGTCGATCATGCATACATTTTGCACGATCCCCTGCGGAAATCTGAAATGGACGAGAACGTTCCGCCGGTCGCAGACTGCTGTCATGAGCGAACCGACCACTCTCGTGTCCCGGCACCTCACCAGCGACGGCGTCGTCACCTGGACGCGCTGCGCCTGCGGGCGGCTGCGGATGGACCTCGTCCCCGCCGGCGGAGGGCGGGGCCTCGCCGCCGGCCCGTGCCCGCACCGCGCGGTCAGTCCCCGCGGAGCGTGAGCTCGTAGTGCAGCGTCCGGTAGCCCTTCAGCTTGTGGGCCAGCGGCACCGCGAACCCCTGCAGGAACGGGTGCTTGCGGGCGAGCAGCCTGCGGATCGGCCGCGCCTCCTCCTCGGTGAGGAGGCGGGCGCGGCCGTGCGCCCCGGGCCCCCGTACCTCGCCCCGGAAGGTGCTCGGCGCGATCTCCACCTCCGGGTTGCGCTCCAGCCGCCTGGCCTTGAACGCCTTGTCGTAGGTGCGGAAGTAGGCGCGGTCGCCGCGGACGACGACGTTCACCGGCGTCCCGACCGGCGTCCCGTCCCTGCGGTAGCTCGTCAGCAGGACGGTGCGCTGCTTCCTCAGCTTCTCAAGCGTCGATGTGGTGTCCATGCCCGGGAGACGTGACGCCCGCGCCCGGATGTGACATGACCGCGCCCCGGCGTCACGTGGTGCGCAGTGCCGCCGCCTCGGAGGCGAGCTTTGCGACGCGGTCCCAGTCGCCGTCGCGAAGGGCGTCCGCGGGGGTGAGCCAGGAGCCGCCGACGCAGCCGACGTTGCCGAGCGCGAGGTACTCGGCGGCGTTGCGCAGGCCGACCCCGCCCGTCGGGCAGAACCGGATCTGCGGCAGCGGCCCGCCCAGCGCCTTGAGGTAGGCGGCGCCGCCCGCCGCCTCGGCCGGGAAGAACTTCATCGCCGTGATCCCGCTCTCCAGCAGGGCGATGGCCTCCGAAGCGGTCGCGACGCCCGGCAGGAACGGCAGCCCGGTCGCGACCATCGCCGCCTGGAGGCGGGCCGTGCAACCGGGGCTGACCAGGAACTTCGCCCCGGCGGCGGCCGAGCGTTCGGCGTCCTCGGGGCGCACGACGGTCCCCGCGCCCACCACGGCGTCCGGGACCTCGGCGGCGATCCGGGCGATCGCCGCCGGCGCGGACGGGGTGCGCAGCGTCACCTCGATCACCGGGAGGCCGCCCTCCACCAGGGCGCGGGCCAGCGGGACGGCGGCCTCGACGTCGTCCAGCACCACCACGGGGATGACGGGCGCGAGGTCGAACAGGTCTTCGGCGATCATGCGGGCTCCAGGTCGGGCAGGCTCTGCGCGAGCCGGGCGGCGGCGCCGACGAGGGCCGGGCCGGGATGGACGATGAGGGCGGTCGGGATGGCGCGCATGTAGTCCTCGACGGGAGGCTTCCCTTCGAAACGGGCACGGAACGCGCTGCCCTGCAGCACGTCCGCGATCCGCGGCAGGATCCCGCCGCCGAGATAGACGCCGCCCCGCGCGCCGAGGGTGAGGGCGACGTTGCCCGCGAGCGACCCGAGCAGCGCGCAGAACATCTCCACGGCCTCGCGGCACAGCGGGTCGTCGCGGTCCTCGCTGATCTGCCGCGGGGTCAGGTTCAGCGCGGGCCGGCCGTCGATCGCGGCGAGGTACCGGCGGATGCGGGCCAGGCCCGCCCCCGAAAGAAGGTACTCCGCGGTGGCCGCGCCCTTCTCCGCGCGCAGGAGCCGCGCCACCACGAGCTCGCGGTCGGTGGCGGCCGGGACGTCGACCTGGCCGCCCTCGCCGGGCAGCGGCACGTAGCCCGACGGCGTCCGGACGAGCCCGGCGACGCCGAGGCCCGTGCCGGGCCCGACCACCGCGAGGGGCGCGCCGGGGTCCGGGCGCCCTCGCCCGATGGAGACGAGGTCGTCGTCACCGAGGCGGGGCAGGGCCAGGGCGAGCGCCTCGAAGTCGTTGATGACGTCCAGATGCGCCAGGCCGAGATGGGCGCGCACGACCTCCGGGTCGCCCTTGGGCCAGCCCGCGTTGGTCAAATGGAACGTGCCATTCGTGACGGGGCCCGCCACGGCCAGGCACGCCGCCACCGGGCGCACGCCGACCGTGTCGAGATAGGCGGCCGCGGCCTCCGCGAGGCCCGGATGGTCGCGGGTCGGCAGCGCCCTGACCTCGGAGAGGACACCGTCCGGGCCCTCGACCAGCGCGAACCGGGCGTTGGTCCCGCCCACGTCCGCGACCAGCCACGTTCCGCTCGGTGCCTGCTGTGGGGGCGCTCCGCTCACGAAAAGACCCCCGCGCCCCGTTCCGCCGGGCCCACGGCATGCCGGAACGCCTGGAACAGCTCCCGCCCCGTGCCGTAGGTCTGGTCGGGCGGCCCCGCGGCGGGCTCGCGGGCGGCGAACTCCTCGGCGGCGACGAGGACCTCCAGCACCCCGGCGTCCGCGTCGAGCCGGACGACGTCGCCGTCGCGGACGCGGGCGAGCGGCCCGCCCGCCGCGGCCTCCGGCGACACGTGGATCGCGGCCGGCACCGCACCGGAGGCGCCCGACATGCGGCCGTCGGTCACCAGCGCGACGCGGTGCCCCCGGTCCTGGAGCACCGACAGCGGCGGGGTGAGCCGGTGAAGCTCCGGCATGCCGTTCGCGCGCGGCCCCTGGTTGCGGACGACCGCCACCACGTCCCGATCCAGCTCCCCGGCGGCGAACGCCTCCTGGAGCGCCTCCTGCGAGTCGAACACGCGGGCGGGGGCCTCGATGATCCGGTGCTCCGGCCTGACCGCCGACACCTTGACGACCGCCCGTCCGAGGTTGCCGCGCACGGTGTGCAGACCGCCGTGCGTGTCGAACGGCTCGGCGGCCGGGCGCAGGACCTCGGTGTCGCCGGACTGCCCGGGCGCCACCCGCCACTCGACCTTGCCGCCGACGACCTCCGGGACCTTCCGGTAGGCCGCGAGGGTGTCGCCGCCGACCGTCCGCGCGTCCTCGTGCAGGAGCCCCGCGTCGATCAGCTCGCCGATGAGGAACGCGGTGCCGCCCGCCGCGTGGAAGTGGTTCACATCGGCGGTCCCGTTCGGGTAGAGGCGGGTGAGCAGCGGGGTGACCTTGGACAGTTCGTCGAAGTCGTCCCAGGTCAGCTCGATGCCCGCCGCGGCGGCCATGGCCACCAGGTGCAGCGTGTGGTTGGTCGAGCCGCCCGTCGCGAGCAGCGCGACGACGCCGTTGACGAACGCGCGCTCGTCGAGCAGCTCCCCGATCGGGGTGTAGCCGTCGCCCAGGTCCGTGATCTTGAGGATGCGCCTGCCCGCCGCCTCGGTGAGGCCGTCGCGCAGTTTGGTGCCCGGCGGGACGAAGCTCGCACCCGGCAGGTGCAGCCCCATGACCTCCATGAGCAGCTGGTTGGAGTTGGCCGTCCCGTAGAAGGTGCAGGTGCCGGGCGAGTGGTAGGACGCGGCCTCGGCGGCGAGCAGCTGCTCGCGCCCGATCTCGCCCGCCGCGAACCGCTTGCGGACCTTGGCCTTCTCGCCGTTCGGCAGCCCCGACGCCATCGGCCCGGCGGGGACCAGGATCGCGGGCAGGTGCCCGAACGACAGCGCCCCGATCACCAGCCCCGGCACGATCTTGTCGCACACGCCGAGCATCAGCGCGCCGTCGAACATGTCGTGCGACAGCGCCACGGCCGTCGCCATCGCCACCACGTCCCGGCTGAACAGGGACAGCTCCATGCCGGCCCGGCCCTGGGTGATGCCGTCGCACATGGCGGGGACGCCCCCGGCGAACTGCGCCGTGCCGCCTCCCGCGCGGATCGCGGACTTCAGGATCTCGGGGTAGTCCTGGAGCGGCTGGTGCGCGGACAGCATGTCGTTGTACGCCGACACGATCGCGATGTTCGGCGTGACGTCGCCGCGCAGCCACAGCTTGTCCTGGACGCCGCAGGCCGCGAAGCCGTGCGCGAGGTTCGCGCACCCCATCCCGCCGCGGACCGGGCCCTGTGACCGGGCCTCACGGATCCTGTCCAGGTACGCGCCGCGGGATCCGGCGCTCCGCTCGACGACGCGCCGGGTCACTGCCGCCAGCACGGGATGCACAGCCATCAGATGCTCCAAGACCAGGGGGTTCGCAGGATCACCAAACTAGCGAGACATCGGTCATCTGTTCAACCGTACTTATGAACTTTGGATGACAAAAGTAAGGATGTTCTTCGAACTGGACGCACCAAAGCCCCGAGTGCTTGACTGGCCGGATGCCCCGCCCCGTCACCCGTCCGGCCACCGGCGGCGACATGCTGCGCCTCATCCGCGAGGGCGGCGTGGCCACCCGTGCCGAGCTGGGCCGCATCACCGGGCTGTCCCGGCCCGCCGTCGCCTCCCGCATCGCGGCCCTGATCTCGCGCGGCCTGGTGGTCGAGCGCGCCGACGGGCCCTCCACGGGCGGGCGTCCCCCGGCCCGGCTGGAGTTCAACGCGGCGGGCGGCGCCGTCCTGCTCGCCAACCTCGGCCAGTCCCGCGGCCAGCTCGCCGTCTGCGACCTCGCCGGCACGACCCTGGCCCGCGCCGACGGGCCCCCCGCGGAAGTCAGCCCGGACACGACGCTCCCGCGCCTGTTCGAGCAGTGGGAGTCCCTCCTCGCCGCGTCCGGCACCGACCCGTCGAGCGTCCGCGGCGTCGGCCTCGGCGTCCCCGACGCCGTCGAGCACGTGGCCGGGAGCTGGGACGCCATGGAGATCGGCGCCCCCATCTCCGAGCGCTTCGGCGTCCCGGCCTACCTCGACAACGAGGTCAACGCCGCCGCCCTCGGCGAGCACCAGGCCCACCCCGGCGTCGGAGACCTCCTGTTCGTCAAGGTCTCGACCGGGATCGGCGCCGGCATCATCGCGGGCGGCCGCATCCAGCGCGGCGCCCTCGGCGCGGCCGGGGAGATCGGCCACATCCCCGTGCCCGTCCCCGGCGAGGCCCCGTGCCGCTGCGGCAACGTGAACTGCGTCGAGGCCGTGGCCGGCGGCACCGCCCTGCTGGCCCGCTCCCCCGCCGAAGACCTGCCCGCCCTGGCGGCGCTCGCCCGCTCCGGCGACCCCGCGACCGTCGCCCTGCTCCGCGACGCCGGCCGCCGCATCGGCGAGGTCGTCGCCACCGCCGTCAACCTCCTCAACCCCGCGGTCGTCGTCCTGGGCGGCGACCTGGCGGGCGCGAACGAGCCCCTGATCGCGGGCGTGCGCGAGATCGTCTACCAGCGCGCCACGGCGCTGGCGACCCGCGACCTGCGCATCGAACCGAGCCGGCTGGGCGAGAGCGCGGGCCTGACCGGCTGCGCCGCCATGGTCCTGGACCGCATCCTGTCCCCCGACGCCGTCGACGCCGCGGCCCGCGCCTGAGAAGCGAAGGCCGCGCGGGAAGCACGCCCGCGCTTTCGTGCGCGACGCGGCTTTAGCACACCCGGGCGGCGGGTCGCCACCGGGCGACGTGGCAGCCATCGGTCATGACGCGCACGAAACCGCGCCGCAACTCAATGGGAAAAGCGATCATCGAAACCGGTGACGACAAACTCGACATTTCCCCCTATTGCGGAGCGTCCACCGGCGATCATTGTCACTCTCTGCATACACGCCGATAGTCCCACCCCCCGCCGGGTGAGACTTTTATACCGCCCGCGCAGAGGTCGGACGAATAAGACTGACTGGCGTTTCCGGAGGATTCGTGGTTACCGTGTCCTTGCTCAACGAAAGCAACATCCGATCGTTCTTTGACTTTTAACCCCAAAAGACAAGAACGATCAATAACGTGGACCGGGCGACCCGGGTGGTCGAGCGGAAAGGAAGAGGGCGAGCAGGGATGGCGGACTTCCATTTCAGTGTCCTGTCCGGGGCGGTCGCCGCGGAGAGCGGTGACACCCGCCTGCTCGACGTTCTCGACCGGGCGCTCGCCGCGGCGGACGGCCCGCTTTCCTGGAAGGCGCTGCGCAGCGGGATGTGGACCCACGTCCGCCCGGAGAACGGCGAGTGTCCCCAGCAGGGCTGGAAGCTGCACGTCTCCGCGACGCCGGCTTCGGCCCAGGACGTGCTGGCCCGCTCGCTGCCCGTGCTGCTGGCGGGCCGTTCCATGTTCAAGTTCGCCGCCACCCGCGACCACGTCGCGGCCATGAACGCGCGCAACACCTCGCGCGGTCATTCCGGGAAGTTCATCACCGTCTACCCGGTCGACGACGACGAGGCCGTCCGCCTCGCGGCGGAACTGCATGTGGCGACCGCCGGCCTCCCCGGGCCGCGCATTCTGTCCGACCGCCCCTACGGGCCGGGCAGTCTCGTGCATTACCGCTATGGCGCCTTCGTCGAGGTGCGCCGGATCACCAACGACGGATTTTACGCGTGGGTAATTCTCGACCCTGATGGCAAACCCGTAGAAGACCGCCGGGGCGCCACGTACACGCCGCCCTCCTGGGCCGCCTGCCCATTCCCGCAGGACGTCCCGCCGACGGAAGGTCAGAACGGCGCGGACGCGGCCGGCGGGGCCGGAGGCGCCCGAAAGGGCACCGGCCAGAATGGCACCGAGAACCGAAAAGGAATCCAGATCGGATCGCGGTTCACCGTACACGAGGCGATCCGCCACACCAACAAGGGCGGCGTGTACCGGGCGACGGACACCGAGACCGGCGAGGCGATCGTCATCAAGGAGGGCCGCCCGCACGTGGACGTCGACGCGAAGGGGCGGGACACCCGCGACCGGCTGCGGACGGAGGCCCGCGTGCTGGAGGCGGTCGAGGCCCTGGCCATCGCCCCGCGCCCGGTGGCGCTCTTCGCCCAGGCCGGCCACCTCTTCCTGGCGCAGGAGATGATCCCCGGCACCTCGCTGCGGCAGTGGATCGCGGATGTGATCGGCGACGCGGGATGGGGCCCGCACGTCCCCGCCGTCCTGGAGATGGGCGGGCGCCTGGCCGCTCTGCTGGCGAAGGCGCACGACGCCGGCCTCATCGTGCGCGACTTCAACCCGAGCAACATCATGGTGCGCCCGGACGGCACCCCGGTGATGATCGACCTGGAGCTGGCCCTCACCGCCGACGACACCGAGCCGGAGGGGATGCGGGTCGGCACCCCCGGCTACAGCGCGCCGGAGCAGATGGCCGGCGCCGTGCCGGACCGGACGGCGGACTGTTTCGCCCTCGGCGCGACCCTCTGCCACGTCCTCACCGGCGGGCCCCCGTACTTCCTGGACGAGAGTCCCGCGACCAG
The DNA here is from genome assembly GCF_040639875.1 of Actinomadura sp. NPDC023710. NCBI lineage: Bacteria > Bacillati > Actinomycetota > Actinomycetes > Streptosporangiales > Thermomonosporaceae > Actinomadura > Actinomadura sp. NPDC023710. Next base: position 198,036 of record NZ_JBFAGB010000011.1, on the reverse strand, counting down.
GCCCCTGAGCGAGCGCCTGGCGGAATGGCTGGCCGCCCGCACCCTGGACCTCGACCTGCCCGGCTCGCTGGCCCCGCTGCTGCTCGCCCTGATGGCCGACGAGCCCGACCGGCGCTGGACGCCGCACCGGGCGCGGGAGGCGCTGGGGCGAATGGGGCCCGACCGCGCGGCCGGGAGCCGCGGGGCGCGGGACTTTCCGGCGGAACGCGGCGAGACCGCACCGCAGGCCGGTCCCACCCCCTCACTGCGGCAGCAGTGCCGGCTGTCCATCACCGGGATCGTCGACCAGCTGATCGCCACCATGAACCCGGAGTCGGCCGAAACGCTCTGGCCCGCCTCGTGCGTCCACGGCGCTCCCGACCCCTGCAGCCTCCAGCACGGCGCCGCGGGGACCCTGGGCGCCCTGACCCGATCATTCGAGGTCGGCGCCGACCCGCGCCTCGCCGAGGCGATCACCGACGCGGGCCACTGGATCCTGCGGCGGCTGGAGAAGGACGGCGACCGTCCTCCCGGGCTGTACTTCGGCACGGCCGGCGCCGCCTGGGCGGTGCTGGACGCCGGCCTGGCCCTGGGCGACGCCGGCCTGGTCGAGGGCGCGCTCGCCGTCGCCGACCGCCTTCCGGAGTCGGTCCCCAGCCCGGACGTGACGCACGGGACGGCGGGCCTCGGGCTCGCGGCCCTGCACCTGTGGTCCCGCACCGGGGAGGCGCGGTTCGCCGAGCGCGCCCTGGCGGCCGCCGACGCCCTCGCCGAGACCGTCGAGGAACGGGACGGCGGGCTCGACTGGAGCACGCCCGCCGAGATCGAGTCCAAGCTCGCCGGCGCGCGCTACTACGGGTTCGCGCACGGCGTCTCGGGCGTCGGCTGCTTCCTGCTCGCCTGCGCCGGGTCGGTCGGCGGCGACGCCCACCGGGCGCTCGCCGCCGGCGTCGGGGAGACGCTGCTCGACACCATGATCGACAATGGGCGGTCGGCGATGTGGGCGGCGAGCTCGGGGGACATCGCCACCGCGCCGTACTGGTGCCACGGCTCGGCCGGCATCGGCGGCTTCCTCGGCCGCCTCGGCCAGGCCACCGGCGACGGGCGCTTCCAGCGGGCCGCCGAGATGTCCGCCCGCGCCGTCATGGACAACCGCTGGCGCGCGATCCTGGGGCAGTGCCACGGCCTGGCCGGCAACGGCGACTTCCTGCTCGACATGGCCGCGCTCACCGGCACCGAGCGGCACCGTGACGACGCGTGGCGGCTGGCCCAGATCATCGTGGCCAACCGGGCGCACCGCGGCGGGCGGGTGGTGTTCCCCGACGAGCAGGGCGGCGTCTCGACCTCCTGGGGGGACGGCCTGGGCGGCGTCCTCGGTTTCCTGGTGCGTCTCCAGCACGGTACGTCGCGGCTGTGGACGGCCGACGAGGCCGCCGAGCCCGCCGCGGCCGCCGAACCGTCGATCGCCGGGCGGGCGTCATGATCGAGACCCTTCCGGATCTTCCGCCGATACCGAGCCGGTTCGGCTTCGCCTTCTCGGCCGACGGCCGCTGGGCCACCTGCCTGCGGTCCGCGCAGGACAGCGTCGTCCTGGAGCGCTGGGACCTGACCTGGCCGCGCCCCTGCCTGCGGACGCTCGATGACGCCCGCCTCCCGGGCGGGGACGAGACGGATGACCGGATCGTCGACCGCCGCAGCGGAGCGCTGCCGCTGAACGACGGCCGCGTCCTGGTCGTGCGGCCCGCGGTCGACGACCGCGGGGAGCCCGCGGGCCACGGAACCCTCGTCGCCGCCGAGGCGACCCCCGCCGGGCTGAGGATCACCCGGTCATGGGCGGTGCCGCGGATGCTCGCCGGGTTCCTGCTGGCCGCTCCGGGACAGGCGCAGACCGCGGTGCTCGTGGTCGTCGAGGACGAACGGCACTCGCGTATCTGGCGGATCTCGCCCTCCTCCCCCGTCCTGGAGCCGTTGCTGCGAATCCCCGGCGTGCTGTCGGGAGGCGTCTGGGCCGACGAGGGCCGCACCCTCGCCCTCGACCACGACGGCGCCGGGCACCGGACCGAGGGCATCCTCGTCGATCTGCGCGAGCGGGCCTGGCGGCCGTTCTGGTCGGTCTCCGACACCTCCAGCGACCGGATCGCGGCCTACAGCCCGCGCTCGGGCGTCCTCGCGGTGACCACCACCACGCCGGGCGCCCAGCAGCGGGGCGCGCCGCAGATCGGGCTGCGCCTCCCCGGCGGCGGGCCCGTCCGGTTCCCCGAGATCCTCAACCGCTCGGCCGCCTACCGGACCCCGCTGACCTTCGACGCCGCGGGCGAGCACCTGCTCGTCCGGGAGATCGCCGGCGCCACCGCACGCCTGGCCGTGTACGCCACCGAGAGTGACCGGATCACCCCGGTCCCCGGCCCGGCGGGCATGCTCTGGGCGCCCGCCCACTGGGCCGGCGACGGTCGGATCCACGTCCGGTTCTCGGCTCCGCACCAGCCGCCGACGCTCGCCACGGCACGGCACCCCGCGCGCACAGGCTGGGACATGGCCGCGCATCCCTCCGACGGCGCGGCGGCGTGGCGGCACGCCGAGCTCGTCGAGCTCTCCGGTCCGGCGGGCCCCATCGAGGCGATCGTCTACGGCGGCCCCGGCTGGCGCGGCCGGCCCCGGCTGGTGCTGGCCCTGCACGGCGGCCCGCTGTCGGCGTGGCACTACGAGTTCGAGCCGCTCTTCCAGTACCTGGCCGCCGCGGGCGTCTCCGTCGTGGCCCCCAACTACCGGGGCAGCACCGGCTATGGCGACGAGCACCTGCGGCCCGTCCTCGGCGACTGGGGCGGCCCCGACCTGGACGACGTCCTCCACCTCGGGCAGGCGATCGCACACGGCCGCGACACCGCGCTGCCGCGCCCCGTCGTGCTCGGCGCCAGCTACGGCGGGTTCCTCGCGCTGCTCGCGGCCTGCCGCGTCCCGGCCCTGTGGTCGGGGTGCGTCGCGCTCGCGCCCTTCACCTCGGCGTCGGGTCTCCACCGCACCGCCGCGGCAATCGTGCGGGACCGCGTGTCGCGGCTCGGCCTCTCCGCCGTCCGCGACGAGCAGGACGCCCGGCGCGACGTCCTGCGGGCGTGCGAGGCGCTGACGGCGCCGCTGCTGGTGGCGCACGGCGTCCGGGACGAGGTCATCCCGGTGGAGCAGTCCAGGGCGCTGCGCCGGCGCCTCCTCGAACTCGGCAGGACCGAAGGAGTCGACTTCGACTACCTGGAGACCGCCGACGACCACAACGGGGTCGTCCAGGCATGGTCCCCGGTCCTCCGCCAAGCGGTGGTCCGCTTCTGCCTCACGGCGGAGCGGACCTTGGCCCTCGACAACGAAAGGAGGTGAATCACATGAACACTTTCGACGGTGACCTCGTGGCCGCTCTGCAGGAGCTGCCCGAGACCGACCCCGTGGAGATCGACGGCATCCAGCTCGGCGGTACCTGCAACTGTGTCGGTCTGCTCACGCTGCTGAACACCGTGTGCATCGGCATCTCCTGCGCCTGATGCCGCGCAGCCCATGCGGTACCCGGGACCCCTGAATAGAACCCCGGCCCGCAGAACCCCGGTCACGGACCGGCCACGAGCCGGTCCGTGACCGGACCCACTTGCGAGTGTAGAAGACTTCCCCCGACCGTGAACGGAGTCGTGGCGCGTGGCGCTCACCGGCACATCGGGCGACTCCGCGGCGCTGCGCGCCGGCGGCAGGCGGCTGCTGCGCGGCGCCATGGCCCGGTTCCGGCCGGCCATGGCGGTGCTCGTCCTGCTCACGGCCGTCCGCGTCGCCGCGACGCTGGCGACGCCGATCATGCTGGCCCGGGCGGTCGACGCGGCCCGTGCCCAGCAGGACGCCGGCGCCTCCGCCGCGTGGCTCGCGCTCGTCCTGGCCGCGGCGGCCGTCGCCACCACGGGCGAGGACGTGCTCGGCTCCTACTGCGGCAGCGACATCACCGCCTGGCTCCGGCACCGCCTGCTCGGGCACGTGCTGGCCCTCGGGCCCGAGGGGCGCCGCCGCTTCCCCGCGGGGGACGTGCTGTCCCGGCTCACCGAGTCCGCGTCGGGCCCGGCGGCGTTCCCCGTCCTGCTGCTGTCGGCCGCCGCCACGCTGGCCACCACCGTGGGCGCGCTGGCCGGACTGGCCCTGATCGACTGGTGGCTCGCCGCCGCGTTCGCGGCCGGGCTGCCGCCGCTGCTCGTCGCGCTGCGCGTGTTCGTCGTCCGGGCCACCGAGCCGTTCGCCCGGTACCAGGCGTGCCAGGCGGCGATCGCGACACGGCTGCTCGACGCCCGGCAGGGGATCCGGACGATCCGCGCGAGCGGCACCGCCGCCGCCGAGGTGCGGCGCATCCTCGGGCCGCTTCCCGGCCTCGGCCGGGCCGGCCGGAAGACATGGGCCGTGCAGGGCAAGGTCAGCCGGCGGCTCGCGCTGCTGGCCCCCCTCACCCAGGTCCTGGTCGTCGGCGTCGCGGGCGCCCGCCTGGCCGCCGGAGAGATCACCACCGGCCAGCTCGTGGGCGCCCTGTCCTACGCCGCCATGGCCGTCGCGTCGGCATCGGTGTTCGACACCGTCGTCGCGCTGCTCAACTGCCAGGTCGGCGCCGGGCGGATCAACGAGATCCTGACGGCCGTCCCGGCGGTGAGGCCCCCCGCGCGTCCGGTGCGGCTGCCGGACGGGCCCGGCGAGCTGCGGCTGCGCGGCATCACCGTCCGGCTCGGCGGCCGCGCCGTCCTCGACGGCCTCGACCTCGACGTTCCGCCCGGGACGACCGTCGCGGTCGTCGGCACCTCCGGGACGGGCAAGAGCGTGCTCATGTCGACCATCGGGCGGCTCCTCGACCCGGACGAGGGAGTGGTCGAACTCGACGGCGTCCCCGTCACCGCCGTCCCTCTCGCGGAGCTGCGGCGCGCCGTCGCCTACGCCTTCGAACGTCCCGCGCTGCTCGGCGCGACCGTGCGCGAGACGATCGCCTACGCCCGCCCCGGCGCGACGCGCGCCGAGGTGCACCGCGCCGCCCGCGACGCCGTCGCCGACGCCTTCATCCGGGCCCTGCCCGGCGGTTACGACACCCCTCTCGACCGCGCCCCGCTGTCCGGTGGCGAGTTGCAGCGGCTCGGACTGGCCCGCGCCGCGCTCGCCGACGCCCGGATCGTCCTCCTCGACGACGCCACCAGCAGCCTCGACACCGCCACGGAGATGAAGGTGACCCAGGCGCTCCGGCAGATCCTGGCCGGGCGGACCAGCCTGGTGGTGGCGCGCCGTCCGGCGACGGCCGCCCGCGCCGACCTCGTCGCCTGGCTGGACGCCGGACGCGTGCGGGCGCTCGCCCCCCACGCGGAGTTGTGGGCCGACCCGGCCTACCGCGCCGTCTTCTCCACCCGGGCGGCCTCATGACGGCCCCGCCCGCCGCGCGCCTGCTGCACCGCCACCTGCGCGGACAGTGGCCCGCGATGCGCCGCCTCTTCGCCTGGTCGGTCGTGGAGTCCCTGCCGATGTTCGCGTCCGGGCTGCTCCTGGCCCGCGCCGTCGACCACGGGTTCCTCGCCGGCCGCACCCTGACCGGCCTCGGCTGGCTGGCCGTCCTCGCGGCCCTGTACGCCATCGGCGCGGTCGCGACCGGACGGGTCTACCCATGGCTCGCCGCGACCGTCGAACCGCTGCGCGACTCGCTGGTCACCGAGGTCGTCGCCGCCGCCCTCCGCCGGATGGCCGACCGGACCCCGGACGCCGCCGGCGCGGGCGTCTCCCAGGTCACCGAGCAGGCCGAGGCCGTCCGGGCCCTGGTGGGCACCTCGCTGCGCAACGTCCGCCAACTGGTCTCCGCCGGCGCCGCCGCGCTCGTGGGCCTGGCCCTGCTGTCCCCGCCGCTGGCCCTCGTCATCGCCCTGTCGGTGGCCCTGGCCCTGGGGGTGTACGCGGCCTTCGTGCGCCTGCAGATCCGCCGCTACCGTGCCGTCATCCGCCAGGCCGAGCGCATCGGGGAGGCCGCCGCCACCGTCGTGCACGGCGTCCGGGACGTCGCCGCCTGCGCCGCCGAGGACCGCGCCGCCGCCACGGTGGGCGAGGTCGTGGACACCCAGGCGGAGGCCCTGCGCGCCTACGCACGCACCCGCTGGGTCCGCCTCCCCGTCCTGGCCCTCGGGGTGCACCTCCCGCTGCTCGCCCTGCTCCTCCTGGCGCCCTACCTGACCGCGCACCACGGCCTCACCGCCGGCCAGGTCGCGGGCGGCGCCGGCTACCTGGTGACCGGACTCCAGCCGGGCATCACCGTCCTCGTCGACGCGGGCGGCACCCTCCTGCTCAGCCTCGCGGTGGTCCTGGGCCGCCTCGCCGAGGTCTGCACCACCCCCGAGGCACCCCCGCCCGGCACGGCGACGGCCGAATCGTCCGGCATCGAGGCCGACCACATCACCTTCGCCTACTCCCCGCACGCCGCCCCCGTCATCGAGGACCTGTCGCTCCACGTCCCCGAGGGAACGCACCTGGCCGTCGTCGGCCCCAGCGGCACCGGCAAGTCCACCCTCGCGAACCTGCTCACCGGCCTCCTGGAACCTCAGAAGGGCAAGATCACGCTGGGCAAGGCCCCCCTCCCCCACCTGGACCCGGCACACCTGCGCTCAACGATCACGCTGATCCCGCAGGAGAGCTACGTCTTCGCCGGCACCCTCCGCGACAACCTCGCCTACCTGAACCCCGAGGCCACCGAACCCGACCTGGACGAAGCCGCGGCCGCCGTCGGACTCCTGGAACTCGTCCAACGCCTGGGCGGCTACGAGACGGACATCCCCCCCGGCGGCGGCGACCTCTCCCAGGGCGAACGCCAGCTCATCACCCTGGCCCGCGCCTACCTGTCCCCGGCCGCGGTCATCGTCCTGGACGAGGCCACCAGCCACCTGGACCCCGCCACCGAGGCCCACGCCGAACAAGCCCTGGCGACCCGCGGCGGCACCCTGATCGTCATAGCCCACCGCATCACCTCGGCCGAACGAGCCCACCAGGTCCTCCTACTGGACGGCCCCGTCCCCCTCCTCGGCACCCACGAGACCCTCCAGACCCGCAGCCGAACCTACGCAGACCTAGTAGGCCACTGGCACACCTGACAACAACGTGCTCTAGCCGGGAGTGAGCGAATCACTGGGCTGGCTTTCGTGGTGCTCATGCGAGCGAGCAGGGCGGGCGACGGTCAGTTCGCATATCCCGTCCTTGCAAGAGCGTTCCAACCGGCCCATGGAGATGGTCTGCACCAGCCCGATCGCCCAGCAGGCCGGACAGCCGCGCAGCGCGATCAGGCCGATCGGTGCGAGCAGGAGGCTGCCGAGTCCGAGCACCGGTAGCAGCGCGAACGAACCGATCAATGCCCCGAAGCCCGTCGCACCGCGGAGCAGGTGCCGGGGAAGTGACGTGCTCGCAAAGCCCTGCTTGTCAGTCATCGCCGTCTCCTGGAACCGATTCGGGTGCGCCCTGCAGCGTTCGTTGGACCGACGCGCGGGCGCGATGCAGCCGCGACTTCATCGCGGGGAGGCTGAGGCCGAGCGCGTCGGCGACCATGCGCCCGCTGTACCCCTGGATGTCCCGCATGATGAGGACGTGTCGCTGGTCGGCGGGCAGAGCGGCGATCGCCGCCGCGACCCGGCCCGCCTCCAGGCGTTGCAGGACCTCGTCCTCGGCTGAGACCACGCTGACGTCCGGGACCTCGTAGTGCCGCGGCCTCAGTCGCGCCCGCCGCAGGCACTCGTTGCGGACGATGCGGAACATCCACGATGCCAGCGCACCGGAGGCCCGCAGCGTCCCGATCTTGCGATACAAGATGATCAACGCCTCCTGCGCGGCGTCCTCGGCGTCCTCGGGCGACGCGCACAGCGTCCGGGCGAATCTGCGCACGTGCGGGTGCGAGCCGGACACCAGCGCGGCGATCGACTCGAGATCACCGCCCTGCGCGGCGTCGATCAGCCGCTCACCGGGCCAGCTCCCCTCAGCCACGCGAGCGACCCCGCCTGCGCAGCACGGTGACACTGCACGCGCACACGAGCACGGCCACGCCGATCACGACGGCACCAACGATCATGAAAACCTCCCGGTGTCGAGTCCCGTGTCCGACGCTGTGGTCGGCACCCCCATGAGAGGAACGAACCTGTGCAAAGGATTCACCCACCTCCCAACCTGCTGAGCAGTCGCCAAGCCTCCGCACGTCAGGCGGCAACCCGACCGCCGGCCTCCAGGAGGGGACGCGGTTCGGCCAGAGTTAGCGGAGTCGGATGAGCTCGCTCGCGTCTGGATGACCTGGGGGTGCTCAACGGTCCGGTGCGTAACACTCATCATTAAATGGACTCTTTGGACGCTCTTGGCTTGCATGGGCGAAAGTGACAGAATTCGCCCTATCGTCGGCTACTGGAAGTGGGTGGCATCATGACCAGACCGTGGGAAGCCGATCACGGCGCAGGGTTCCGGCGGAGGCTGGGGAAGACGGCGGCCGAGGTCGGCGACAGCCGCACAACCCAGGACTGCCCCGAAATCTGGGAGTTGGACAACGGCGACATCGCCGTGATCGGCCGCGACGCCACCGGCGCCTACCGCGACCGCCTGCCTCCAGGAGTGAGCATCGGCTCCGACGAGCGCCTCGTGATCATCTCCGGACGGCTGCTCTCAGCCGCCAAACCAGACATCCGCGATGCTTGATTCCGTTGCCCGATTCCGGGAAAGCGCGTGACCACTCGGTCCACCACCGGCAATTCGCTCGCCAGAGCAATGAACCCAGCTGGCAGGCGGTCAGTTCCGGCGACCAGCGACGCACCCCTGAGCTGTTGGAGGAAGACCGGAAAGCCGGCCGCACAAAGGTCGGCAACAACCGGCGCCAAGGCTTGCGGATCAGGCGGGTCCGTGTAGTCGAGCGCCCCCTGAGTGCGCGGGCCAGGCGCCCGCGGTCACATCGGCCCTGGCTTCTCCCCGGCTCGGCGGCGGGCATTCTGGCCATGGGAGCCGTCATCCGCCTGGCCGCGGCCGCCGCTCCCCCAGCTGAACGGTCGCCGGGGCGGGGCGCGCCGAGGCCCCTGAACGCCTGCGTGCGCCCGGTGGCGTGATGGCCGTGGGCGTCATGGTTGACCTCAAGTGTGGTTGGGGTTTTAGCGTGGCGGGCTCCTGGTGTTCTGAGGGGGACGTTGTGATGGGTTCTGGTGACGGGTCTGCGCGGGTGGACGTGGCGGTGCTCGGGCTTGGTGAGATGGGGGCCGCGCTGGCGGGCGCGATTCTGGACGGCGGGCATCCGACCACCGTGTGGAACCGCACTGCGGGGAAGGGCGACGCGCTGGTCGCGAAGGGGGCGGGCCGGGTCGCCGGTGTGCGTGAGGCCGTTGCCGCCGGGCGGGTCGTGGTGGTCAACGTGAAGGGCAACTCCGTCGCTCGTGAACTGCTGGAGACGGCAGGAGACGAGCTGCGCGGACGTGTCGTCGTCAACCTGACGGACGGGACGTCGGACGAGGTCGGGGAGGTGGCCGCGGTGGTCGCCGAGCGTGGCGGGGAGTACCTGCACGGGCAGATCATGACCATCGCGCCGGGTGTCGGGCACCCGGACGCGACGGTCTTCTACGGCGGCTCCGCGGACGCTCACGAGCGTCATCGGGCGGTGCTGCGGCTTCTCAGCGGGCACGCGCCGCTGGTGTCCGACGACCCCGGTGTCGCGGTCCTCTACGGCATGGCCGTCCACGGGACGATGTGGGGGCTCCTCAACGGGTTCCTGCACGCGGCCGCGGCGCTGTCGGACGCGGGTGTCGAGGTCGGCCGGTTCCTGAAGGAGGCCGAGGGCCCGCTCGCGGCGCTGTCGATGTTCCTGCCGTCGATCGCGGAGGAGGTGGACCAGAGCCGGTTCGCGACGCCGTTCGGGGCGCTGCGTCACCATCTGCCGTCGATCGAGGATCTCGCGCGGGAGAGCCGGGCGCGGGGCCTCGACGACGGGTTCCCCGAGTACTCCCGCGCGCTCGTGGCAGCGGCGATCGAACGGGGCCATGGAGACGACAGCTACTCGCGGCTCGTCGAACACTTCCGCGGGGTCTAGGGCCGTGTTCCGTCCTTCGTGGTGGGCGGGGACGTGTGAGGGTGGTCGCCCGGGGGGTGGGGGCTGCCTGCCTGGTCGCCGAGGCTGAGCAGGAGGGTGCGCAGGGTTGCGGCCAGGGCGTCCTGCTGGTGCTGGTCGAGTGCGGCCAGGAGGCGGCGTTCGTTTTCGAGGTGGGCGGTGACGGCGCGGTCGATGAGGTCGCGGCCGGTGGGGGTGAGGGCGACGATGACGGTGCGGCGGTTGGCGGGGTCGAGGTCGCGCGTGACGTAGCCCTTGGCGACGAGGCGGTCCAGGCGGTTGGTGACGGCGCCCGAGGTCACCATGGAGGAGCGGGCCAGCATGCCCGCGGTCAGGCCGTCGGGCGAGCCGGCGCGGCGGAGGGTGGCCAGGACGTCGAACTCGCCCCGTTCCAGCCCGAACTCGGCGAAGAGCGCCTTGAGTTCGCGCTCGGCGATCCGGGTCAGCCGGGAGAGGCGGCCGAGGACCCTCATGGGGGATGCGTCGAGGTCGGGGCGGGCGCGAGCCCACTGCTCCACGATGAGGTCGACGGCGTCACGCTCCACGGAGTACCTCTCAACGTTGAACTGTTTGACATCAAGGTAGCACTCGGCCTAGCGTCCTCAGCGTTAAACATTTCAACGCTGAAAGGTAGTGCCATGCGACGTCGGACGATTTCTGCCGTTCTGGTGTTCGGACTGGCCGCCGCGATGAGCGCGCCGGCGCAGGCGGCGGTGGGCCGGCGGGCCGGTGCGGCGGTGTACCCGACCACGATCCGGCTGCCGAACGGGTTCCAGCCCGAGGGCATCGCGATCGGACCCGGGCCGGTCGCCTATGTCGGGTCCATGGCCGACGGCTCGGTCTACCGCGCCGACCTGCGCACCGGAGCCGGGGCGGTCCTCAGCCGGGGGCCGGGCACGCAGGCCCTCGGACTGAAGACCGACGCGCGCGGACGGGTGTTCGTGGCCGGCGGTGCGGGTGGCGACGCTCGCGTCCTCGATGCCCGTACCGGCCGGGTACTGGCGTCCTACCGGCTGGCCACCGGCCCGTCGTTCGTCAACGACGTCATCCTCACGCAGGGCGCCGCGTGGTTCACCGACTCCACCAATCCGGTGCTTTACAAGCTGCCGCTCGACGGCGGGCGCCTGCCCTCCGTCGCGGTCCGGATACCGCTGACCGGCGACCTCGTCTACCAGGGCGGTCCTGACAGCCCCGGCAGCGCCGGGTTCAACGCCAACGGCATCACGCCGACACCGGACGGCCGGGGCCTGATCGTCGTGCAGTCGAACACCGGCGGGCTGTTCCGCATCGACCCGACGGGCAGGACCCGCCGTGTGAACCTGCACGGCGAGTCGCTGCCGGAAGGCGACGGCCTGCTGCTGCGGGGCCGGACGTTGTACGCGGTGCAGAACCGGCTCGACACCGTGGCCGTCCTGCGGCTGGACGCGGCGGGAACCGACGGCCGCGTCGTCCGGCGGGTGAAGGACGCCCGGTTCGCCCTGCCGACGACCGTGGCCGCCTTCGGCTCGCGGCTGTACCTCCCCAACATCCAGTTCTTCGCCACGGGGCCGACCCCCGGCATCTCGTACAACGCGGTCGCCATTCCCCGCCCGTAAGCCGATCGACGGTATGCCTGGAAGCGCGGGCGGCGGATTTGGTTTCGGGCGGAGATAACTTGAACAACACCGCACGCAGCGGCTGACATGGCGGCGGACAACCAGGGCAGATCGACCGGCGTCGGGCACCGACTCAGGAGTCCGATTAGTCCATTTCTCTTGATCTGATGGGAAACCTGGTTCTATGTCGCGAATAGCTGCGGCGGTGGTGGCCGTCGTGGGATTGCTGGTCGCCGTGATGTCCGGGCTCGCGCAGTCCGCCCCGAGCCCGTCCGCCCCGAGCCCGTCCGCCAAGCCCTCGCCGCCCGGCGCGCTGAAGAACGGCGAGGCGTGGGCCTGGACGCAGCTGGTGAACGGCAAGAGCCACACGACCGAGGTCCGGTTCGCCACCACCGAGAAGCCCGCCGGGCACTGCCCCACCCTGAAGTACACCGTGGGGGGCAAGATGCAGACCGCGGTGCTGAGGAAGGCCAGCGATCCCTTCGTCACCGGTGGCGGGCTCCAGCAGTTTCCGACGACCTTCTGCGTGGCGCCGGTGCCCGACGGAGCGAGGGACGCGCTGATCGAGCCGACCACGACCGTCGCGGCCACCGTGTATCCGGGAAATCTCCAGCCTCCGCTGCCCGAATGGCCCGTGAACGGGCGCCCCCGGAGCATCGCGGTGATCGGTGACGCGGGGTGCGAGGTCCCCTCGTCCACGGTCGGCTCCACGCAGAACCAGGACTGCCAGAACGACTGGCCGCTGGAGCCGCTCTCCGCGCACGCGGCCGCGATGTCCCACCCGGACCTCGTCGTCCACGTCGGCGACTACGTGTACCGGGAGGCGCCGGAAGGAGCGAACGACGCCACACCGGGGTGCGACTCCCAGGGGCAGGCGGCCGACTGGGCGTGCCTCATCAAGGACTTCCTGCGGCCGGCGCAGGCCTTTCTCGCCGAGGCGCCCATCGTCTTCGCGCGGGGCAACCATGAGGACTGCACGCCTTCGAAGGTGGGGCGGGGCGCCGAATGGTTCCGCTATTTCGCCACGGTTCCCCGAAAGAACAACGAATGCTACTCGCTGCCGCAGGTTCAGACGGAGCCCGTCCAGATCAATGCGGGAACGCTGCATTTCGTCCTGTTCGACTCCAGCTCGGCGAGCGAGAGCAACCAGCCGAACCAGGCGCAGGCCGCCCGCTTCGCGAAATGGTTCAACGAAGTGAACGACCTGGCCGCCAACCATCCGAAGCACGACTACTTCCTCATCACCCACAAGCCGCTGTGGATGGTCAAGCAGGCCTCGTCCGCCGGCGTGACGTGGATCAACCCGACGCTGGCGAGCGCGGTCAGGCGGACGGCGAAGGGGGTGCTGGCCGACAACATCGACCTGGTGCTGTCCGGGCACCTGCACATGTACCAGATGCTCGACTTCCTGAAGAGCACGCGGCCTCCGCAGCTGACCGTGGGCTCGTCCGGAACGACGCTCGACACCCCGCCGGACGACACCAAGGTGGAGGGCAAGACCGTCGACGGCGAGATCGTCCAGCACTCGATCTCACGGGGTGTTCACGGCTACGCGCTCCTGCGCGACACGGGCGGTCAGTGGCATCTCACCTTCCATGGGGTCGCCGGACAGGCATGGCCGCAGGACTGCGCTCTGAGCACCGGGCCCACCAAGGAGTTCGACTGCAAATGATGCCCGCGGCGGCCACGACACCGCGGTCGTAGGACGTCGTGCGCCAGAAGTCGCCGCCCCCGGCCGCGGTGACGAGAAGGGCGGGGCCCTCGGTGTCGCGGACGGGGGCGGGTCGAGCCATTCGCCGATGATCAGAGGCCGGAAATCTACGTCAGGGGGTGGAGTCAGCCCCACCACCAGGGGTGGGTTTTACCTCCCATGATCGGGTAGCTGAACCCAGTGTCTCCGGAAATGTCAGACGCGAAGGTTGTCATTGGACGGGGACGACCGGGCTGGGAGGGCACGATGGTGAGCGGAACGGCAGTGGGCGGGATGGTGCGGGGCAGGATGCGGCCGCTGCTCGTCGAGGTGGGGCTGCTGGCGGTCCTGTTCGCCTTCTACAAATGGGGCCGGACGCTGATCGAGAGCGGGCCCGGGCAGGCGATGGCCAACGCGCACGTGCTGTGGCGGTTCGAGCGGGAATGGCTGCCGAGCGAGGTCGGATTCCAGCATTGGGCGCTCGGATGGGACCACGCGGCGCTCCTCGCCAATGTCTATTACGTGAGCGTCCATTTCCCCGGAACGGCGTTGCTGCTGATCTGGCTCTATGTGCGGCACAGGACGGCCTACGCGCGGGTGCGGAACGAATTGGTGGCGCTGACGGCGGCCGGTCTCGTGGTGCACACGATGTTCCCGCTGGCGCCGCCCCGCTTGGCGGGGATCGGGGCCGTCGACACGATGCTGACCGTGGGCCCGTCGGCCTATCCGGCGGCGGCCGACGGGATCGCCAACCAGTACGCGGCCATGCCGTCCCTGCACATCGGGTGGGCGATCCTGGTGGCCGTGGCGGTGCTGCGGGTGTCGCGGAGCCGGTGGCGGTGGGTCGTCGCGCTGCACGCGCCGCTCACGGTCCTCGTGGTGGTCGTGACGGCCAACCACTACTGGACGGACGGGATCGTCGCCGCGCTCCTGCTGGCCGGCGCCATGGCCATGGTTTCCCTGGCCGGGCGGATGAGGCAAGCTGTGGGGCATGCTGCCGACGCACACGAGTCGCGAGGTTCCGGACGTCCCCGTGGCGGTCCTGCCGATCGGGAGCCACGAGCAGCACGGCCCGTTCCTGCCCCTCGCGACGGACACGGTGATCGCGTGCACGATCGCGGCGGAGATCGCGAAGGCGTACCCGGTGCGGACGCTCCCGCCAGTGACGATCTCGTGCTCGCATGAGCACGCGGACTGGCCCGGGACGGTGAGCATCTCGGCGGCGACCCTGTACGCGGTGGTCAGGGACGTCGCCGAGTCGCTGCGCCGGGCCGGTGTCCCCAAGCTCGTGCTGGTCAACGGGCACGGGGGCAACTACGTGCTCGGCAACGTCGTCCAGGAGGCGCACGGCGACATGGCCCTGTTCCCCGCACCGGAGCACTGGCAGGCGGCGGAGAAGGCGTCCGGTGCCGAGACGTCCGCCGTCAGCGACATGCACGCCGGGGAACTGGAGACCTCCATCCTGCTGCACGCCCATCCGGAGCTGGTGCGGGACGGGTACCGGACCGCCGACCATCTGGCCGACGACCGGCGGCACCTCCTGACGACGGGGATGGCGGCCTACACGACGTCCGGCGTCGTCGGGCGGCCGTCACTGGCCGGCGCCGACAAGGGCCGGGAGACGCTGCGGAGCCTCGTCGCGTCGTTCGGGGACGTCCTCGCGGTGCTTCAGCAGCAGGGCGGCCGCACCGGGCAGGGACGCGATGAAGGTGAGCACCCCGTACACGACGGAGACGGTCAGGCCCTGCGCTGAGCCGAGCCCGGCCGCGCCGAACGCCAGGGCGAGCACGGCCTCGCGCGGCCCCCAGCCGCCGACGTTCACCGGCAGCACCATCACCAGGAGCGCCAGCAGGAGCAGCGGCAGGAGGGTGAGCAGCGGGGCCGTCGCACCGACGAGGCGGGCGGCGACGACGAACAGGGCCAGGTGCCCGGCCAGGGCCGCGGCCGACAGGCCCACGATCGCGGGCCAGGCGCTCAGGGCGGCGCGCACGTCCGCGAACGCGGGCGCCAGCGCGCGGCGCCGCCACCGGGCGAGGACCAGCACCAGCACCAGGACGCCCCCGGCCGGGGCCAGGGCGGGCGCCATCGCCGACAGCAGCGCGGGGTGGGCGAGCAGCGCGGCGACGCCCGCGACGATCGCGACGCCCTGCCCCGCGACGCGTTCGAGGAAGACGGCCCGCACCCCGCGCGCGACATCGCCCGACCGATGCCCGTGGCTCACCGCGCGGTGGACGTCTCCGAGCACGCCCGCGGGCAGCACGGAGTTGAGGAACTGGGACCGGTAGTAGTCCGTGACGGCACCGCCCAGCGGCAGGTGGAGGCCGAGCCGCCGCGCGACCAGCCACCAGCGGGCCGCACTGAGCACGGTGGTCAGCAGGCCCAGGGCGAGCGCAACGGCCACGGCGTCGGCGTCGACGGCGCGGAGCGCGTCCACGAACGCGTCCGTGCTGTGCCACCACAGCAGCGTCAGGAGGATGCCCAGCCCGCCGAGCAGGCGCAGCCAGGGCAGGAACTTCGTCACGATGCGCTCCCGGGGAGGACGAGCAGGTCGACGTGGTGGACCTCGGCGGTGAGGCGCCCGGCGGCGCACTCGGTGAGGCGGCGGCCGAGGTAGTCCTCGGCGAAGGGGGCCAGGTCCGGCTGCTGCTCGACGGCGGCGGCGACCCAGCCGCGCAGCCACTCGGCGGTCAGCGCGGCCTGGCCGGGGCCGAGCCGCCACGGGCTCGGACGCGCCTGGACCGACGCGCCGCGGCGCCCGAACGCCCGGGTCGCGGCGGCGACGGCGCCCGGCCCGAGGAGCCCGTCGCGCCGCTGGTGGGCGTCGAAGGCGGCGGCGAACTCGGCGTCGAGCGGCTCGGACGGGGAGAGCCGGACGCGCCCGACGACCGACAGGGTGAGCAGCGCCGGGCAGGCGGCCGCGGCGGCGATCGCCTCGACCTCGGCGGCGGTGAGCACGTCCAGCAGCGCGGACGCCGTGACCAGCGAGGCGCCCGCCAGGTCGGACGCGCGGAGCGCGCCGATGTCGCCCGCGCGCGTCTCGACCGTCGCGGGCGTCCCGTCGGCGGTGACGTACTCGCTCGCGCGGGCGCGGTCGAGCAGGCGCGGATCGCCGTCGTGCAGGATCCAGTGCTGCGGGCCGCGCAGCCGCCCGGACAGCCAGCGCCCCTGGGAGCCGGTGCCGCACCCGAGGTCCCAGATGACGAGCGGCCCGTCGGGCGGGAGCGCGGCGCTGAGCGGGTCGAGCAGCTCCGCGGCGCGCGCCGTCGCGTCCGCGCCCTCGCGCAGCTCCAGCCAGGATGGATCGAACCCCGGCACAGCGCCTCCCCGCGCCTCGACCCCCGTCACAGCGACTCCCTCCGTAGTTTCGACAGGACGACCGCCATGCGACGGGCCGTGTCGTCCCAGCCCGGCAGCATGCCGCGCCGCGACCGGGCGGAGGCGCGCAGCCGGTCGCGCAGCTCCGGTTCGACGAGCCAGCGGCGCAGCGCGGCGCCCAGCGCGGCTGGGTCGTCCGGCGGGACGAGCATGCCGGGGACGCCCCCCGACGGGTCCCAGCCGAGCGTGTCGGGGATCCCGTCCACCGAGGTCGCGAGCACCGGGATGCCGCGCGCCAGCGCCTCGGTCACGACCATCCCGAACGTCTCCGCGCGGGACGCCAGGACGAGGAGGTCGGCTCCGGCGTAGGCGTCGTCCAGACGCTTGCCGGTGAGCGGCCCCGCCAGCTCGACGCGCCCGTCGAGGCGGTGGGCGCCGATCAGCCGGCGCACCCGCGCGACGTGCTCCGCGTCGCGGCCCGGCGGCCCGGCGCACTCGCAGTCCCAGGACAGGTGCGCGACGGTGGCGAGCGCCTCGACGAGGACGTCGTGCCCCTTGCGCGGGGTCACCGACGCCACGCACAGCAGGCGCGCCGCCCCGTCGGTGCCGGGCGCGAGCGGCGCCGGGTCGGTGCCGGGGGCGACGGCGTGGACGCGGGACGGCTCCAGGCCGTGGTGGGCGATCAGGTGGTCCCGGGCCCACGGGCTCGTCGCGACGACGGCCCCGGCCGCCTCCAGTACCTTGCGTTCGCCCGTGTTCAGGTCGGCCTGTCCGGGTTCGTCCGCCAGCGGGAGATGGACGAGGACGGCGAGCCGCAGCCGCCCCGCCTCCGGGACGACGATCTCCGGGACGCCGCACGCCACCAGGCCGTCCATCAGGACGACGGACCCGCCGGGCAGCGCGGCCAGCGCGCGTCCCAGCTCGGCGCGGGCCGCCTCGCCCGGCCGCGGCCACGCGCCGGCCACCGCCAGCTCCCGGACGGGACGCCCGGCCGCCGCGAGCTCCTCGCACAGCCGCCGGTCGTACCGGTTGCCTCCGCTCGGGGCGGCGGCGTCGTCGACACCGTCCGGGACGATCGCCCACACCTCGCGGGAGGTCACAGCTCACGCTCGTAACTGGCCCAGGCGACGTGCGACTCGTGCAGCGTCACCGTGATGCCGGCCAGGCCGGCGGCGTTCGCGCCGAGCGCCCCGGCGCGCACCCGGTCCGCGAGCCGGTCGGCGATGACCTTGGCGAGGAACTCCGTCGAGGTGTTGACCCCGGCGAAGTCCGGCTCCTCGTCCAGGTTGCGGTAGTTCAGCGCGCCCAGGACCTCGCCGAGCTCGCGGGTGGCGAGCCCGATGTCGACGACGATGCCGTCCGGGTCGAGGTCCGCCCGGCGGAACGTCGCGTCCACCACGAACGTCGCGCCGTGCAGGTGCTGCGCGGGCCCGAAGACCTCGCCGCGGAAGCTGTGCGCGATCATGACGTGGTCGCGGACGGTGATGGCGAACAACGAACGTCCTCCTCAGTAGGGATCTCAGTGGGCGTTACGCCTCAGTAGGCGATCCGATGGCACAGGGCGGGCAACGCGCCGCCCGCGAGGCGCGGCATCAGCCGCGGCAGCTCGGCGAACGGGCTCTCCCCGGTGATCAGCTCGCCGAACGCGGGGTCGGCGAGCAGCCGCAGCGCGAGCGCGATCCGGTCGGCGAAGCCGCGGCGCGACCGGCGGGACGGCGGAACGGCGCCGACCTGGCTGCCCCGGATGGTCAGGCGCCGCGAGTGGAAGAACTCCCCCAGCGGGACGCGGACCTGCCGGTCGCCGTACCAGCTCAGCTCGATCACCTCCCCCTCCGGTGCGAGCAGCTCCAGCGACCGGGCGAGCCCGGCCTCGGACGCGCTCGCGTGGACGACGAGGTCGCAGCCGCCCTCGGCCTGGTCGGGATGGGCGAACCCGACGCCGAGCGCCCGCGCGACGTCCGCGCGGGACGGGTCGGTGTCGACCAGCTGGACGCGGCACCCCGGGAACCCCGCGAGGACGCCCGCGACCGAGCAGCCGACCATCCCGCCTCCGACCACCGCGATGCGGTCGCCGACGAGCGGCGCCGCGTCCCACAGCGCGTTCACGGCCGTCTCCACCGTCCCGGCGAGGATCGCCCGCTCCGGCGGCACGTCCTGCGGGACGGCGCTGACCGCGCTCGCCGGGACGACGTAGCGGGTCTGGTGAGGGTAGAGGCAGAACACCGTGCGCCCGGCCAGCTCGGCGGGGCCGTGCTCGACCACGCCGACGTTCAGGTACCCGTACTTGACGGGCCCGGGGAACGCCCCGTCCTGGAACGGCGCCCGCATGATGGCGTGCTGGTTCGGCGGGACGCCGCCGCGGAACACGATCGCCTCGGTGCCGCGGCTCACGCCCGAGAACAGCGTCCGGACGAGCACCTCCCCCGGCCCCGGCTCGGGAAGGACGACATCGCGGATCTCGCCCTCACCTGGCGACCGGATCCAGAAGGCGCGCGCTTCGCGCTCCATCCGTGCCCCTCCCCCGAATCCCCTGAGCACCTTCGGCCTCACCGGTCCCATGGGCCCCACGGCGGTCCGTGTGCCGCCGCCTCGCCAGCCACACCACGTCCCGTCCGAACGACCACACCAGAAGCGCGAGCGCCGCCGCCACGAGCGCACCCGGATGCGGGACGAGGCCCGACGCCGCGACGACCAGCGCCACTCCCTGCACCACGGCGACGGCCTTGCGCGCGAGGCTCGGCCGCAGGTCGGCGCTCAGCCACGGCGCCGCCCAGGCCGCCGCGCCGAACGCGTACCGCATCGCCCCGATCGCCAGCACCCACAGGCCCGCCGACCGCGCGACCTCGACGCTCAGCACCATCACCAGCACCGCGTCGGTCTCCATGTCGAACCGCGCCCCGAGCCTGGACACCGTCCCGGTGCGCCGGGCGACCTTCCCGTCCACGCCGTCCAGGAGGAGGGCCGCCGACGCGGCCGCGACGAGCGGCCAGACGCGGCCGTCACCGGTGAGATGCCCTGCGACCAGCGCCGCGGCACCCCCGGTGAGCACCACCCGCGCCAGCGTCACGTGATCGGCCGGCCCCAGCGCCCGCCGCCGCCGGAACGCGGCGGTCAGCAGCGCCCACGAGGCCAGCGCGTACCCCACGCCCACGGCCAGGCCCGCGTGGCCGGGACGGAGCAGCGCCAGCAGTGCGAGCTGGACCGCGACGGCCGCGGCCAGCTCCGGGCCCCTCGTCAGGCGGGGGCGGCGCGGCGCCGGGAGCCGTACCGGCGCCGGCCGCGGGAGCGTCATCGGCCTTGTCATCGGCGGGCCTCCCGGAACGGCGCCTCGCCGAGCGCCCCGGCGGGCGGGTCGAGCTGCGGGAGGTCGTGGCCGAGCCGGTCGCGCTTGGCGGTGAGGTAGCGGACGTTGTCGGCGCTGACCGGGACCAGCAGCGGGACGCGTGCCGCGACGGCGACGCCGTAGGACTCCAGCGCGCTGACCTTGACCGGGTTGTTGGACATCAACCGCACCGACCGGACGCCGAGATGCCGCAGGATCCGGGCGGCCGGGCCGTAGTCGCGCACGTCCACCGGCAGCCCGATGGCCGTGGCGGAGTCGACGGTGTCCAGACCCTGGTCGTCCTGCAGGATGTGGGTCCGGACCTTCGCCACCAGGCCGATCCCGCGGCCCTCGTGGCCGCGCAGGTAGACCAGCACGCCGGCGCCCTCACGGGCGATGGCGTCCAGGGCGGCGCCGAGCTGGTCCCCGCACTCGCAGCGCGTCGCGCCGAAGATGTCGCCCGTCATGCACTCGGAGTGCATCCGGACGAGGACGTCGTCACGTCCGCGCACCTCGCCCCGCACCAGCGCCAAGTGCTCGTGCCCGTCGACCGGGTCCCGGAACGCGACGGCGCGGAACACGCCGCGCCGGGTCCTGAGGTCCGCCTCCGCGATGTCCTTCTGGTCGATGCCCTCGTCCATCGCTCCCCTTCCCTGGCTGCACAACCACCCCTGATACGTCGCGAACGCCCTAGGTGGTTGTGTCCCAAAACGGTCTGTACAACCGATGGCACGCAGGGGAGGCGCCTCAGGGTTCAGCCCAGCCGGACGCGGACCACCAAGTCGTGAAGGGCGCGGCGGTTCGCGGGCGCTTCGGGGAGGGCGCTGCGCTCGCGTTCGCCCTCGAGTAGGACGGTGAGCGCGGCGATGTCGTCCTGGAGCCGGGACGTGTCCGGCGCGTCCTCGGGCAGCGCGCCGTGCTCGGCGGCCCGCTTCGCCTCGATGAGGTCGGGCAGGTAGGACGGCCCGTCCCCGGCGAGCCGCCCCAGGTCGGCCTCGACCTCGCCGGTCCGCATCAGGTGGACGCCCGTCAGCAGCACCCGGAAGGTGTAGAGGAGAGGTTTGAGCTCTCGTGACCGCGCGAAGAGCTTCCACTGGGACCGCGCGAACCCCAGGTAGTGGTGCGCGTGGTTGAAGGTGACCAACCCGGGGACGAGTGACTTCAGCTCGGCGTGCACGGGCGAGGTGGCCACGACCAGCGGCGACATGACCTGCTCCAGGACGTAGCCGTTGTGCCGCAGGAGCAGCGCGCAGAACTTGGCCAGGTCGTGGGTGACCGCGTCGGCCTCCACTCCGGCGTGGTCCCACATCAGCGTGACGGTCTCCTCCCCCGTCTCCAGACCGACGATCTCCTCCAGCGGCAGCAGGTGGACGCCCCGCAGGTCGACGTCGGAGTCCTGCGAGGGGAACCCGTACAGGTGCGCGCCGCTCACGGTGAGGAACGCGCGGGGATACGGGTGGTCGGCGGCGAGGCGGTCGGCCATGCCCTCGGGGAGGTTCACCAGGTCACGCTCCTGCGCCGGACGGAGATCAGCAGTTCCTCGACCACCGCGCGGTCGGGTTCGGGCGGCAGCGGGCTGCGGTCCAGGGCCTGCTCCATCGCGGCCGCGAGGGAGGCGCGCCACGCGCCGATCTCGTCCCAGCCGACCTCGCCGCGGCGGACGGCGAGGAGCCGGTCGCGCAGGTCGCCGACCTCCACCCGCAACACGCCGTGCCGGACGAGGTGCAGGCCGCTCTCCAGGAGCCGCAGCATGTGCATGACGTGCTTCCAGCGCGGCACGCCGCCGTTGCGCAAGTCACCGTCCAGCTTGCGGAACTGGGCTTCGGCGTAACGGAGGAACGTGCGGTGCGCGTGCCGGGACAGGAACGCAGGCCGCACGGCCAGCAACTCCTCTCCCACCGGTGTGACCCGCTCGACCAGCGGCGACCACAGGCACTCGAGCACGGTCGGATTCGCGCTCAGCGCCAGTTCGCAGAAGCGCTCCAGCTCCCAGGAGAACTGCTCGGGCATCGGGCCGTCCAGATGCGTGGGCGGCTTCACGAAACGCCAGAACAGGGGCGCGGGGGCCGCGTAGACGCCGCGCCGGTCGACGTCGCTCTCGCCTGTCGCCAGCCCGTAGGCGCGCGACCCGACCACGACCGACAGGATCGTGTGGTCGCGGACGAGGTCGAGCGCGCCGGAGGAGTCGGGTTTCGTCACGCGGGAAGCCTGGCGCAGGGTCGACGGACATGTCGACCGGATTGTCCCACTTGTGAAAAACGGTTACAGATCGGCCACGGACTTGCTGAAAGTTTCTGCAAGCGGTTTACGAGACTGAAACGCGTTGCTAACGTCCAGCCACCCCCATCTCTTGACCTGCGGGACGGCTCCCCGGCGAGGGACGTCCCGCGAAGGAGGACACCATGCGGCGCACCCCCCTGATCGGCGGCACCGTCGTCTGCGCCGCCCTCGCGCTCTCGCTCTCCGCCTGCGGCGGCGATGACGACGGCGGCTCGAAGGGCGGCGCGGGCGCGGCAAGCCTGCAGGGCCGCGGTCCGATCACCTTCGTGACCGGCAAGGACCGCTCGGGCTACCTGCAGAAGCAGCTCGACGGCTGGAACGCCGAGCACCCGAAGGAGCAGGTCCGCGTCATCGAGCTGCCGGACGAGCCGAACGACCAGCGGCAGCAGATGATCCAGAACGCCACGACCAAGTCCGACGCCTACGCGGTGCTGAACCTCGACGTGGTGTGGACGGCCGAGTTCGCCGCCAACCGGTGGCTGGCGCAGCTGCCCAAGGACCAGATCGACCTCTCGAAGATGCTGCCCGCGACCATCACCACCGGGCAGTACCGCGACAAGCTGTACGCCGTGCCGTCCACGTCCGACGCCGGGATGCTCTACTTCCGCAGGGACCTGCTGGAGAAGGCCGGCATCACCGACCCGCCGAAGACCTACACCGAGATGTGGAACGACTGCGCGAAGGTCAAGAAACTGCCCGAGGCGAAGGACGCCGACTGCTTCTTCACCGAGGTCAACAAGACCGAGAGCATGACGATCAGCGCGGTCGAGGCGATCGAGAGCGCCGGCGGCTCCATCATCGGCCCCGACGGCAGGCCCACGCTGAACACCCCGCAGGCCAAGCAGGGCGTCGAGTTCCTCGTCGCCGCCAAGAAGGACCACATGCCGAAGGAGGCCGTCACCCTCGACACCGAGGGCGGCCGCCGCTCCTTCCAGTCCGGCAAGCTGATCTTCCAGCGGCAGTGGCCCTACCAGTACGGGCTGGCCGACTCGGGCGACGGCTCGTCCAAGGTGGCGGGCAAGTTCGCGGTCGCGCCGCTGCCCGGCCCGAACGGCCCCGGCGTCGCCAACCTCGGCGGCCACAACCTCGCGATCTCCGCGTTCGCCAAGAACAAGGCGACCTCGCTCGACTTCATCCGCTACCTCACCGGCGAGCAGGCCCAGCGCGCCAACCTCCTCGCGACCTCGCAGGCGCCCACGGTCGCGGCGCTGTACGACGACCCCGAGATGGTGAAGAAGTTCCCGTACCTGCCCGTCCTCAAGCAGGCCATCGCGGGCGCCAGGCCCCGCCCGGTCGCGGTCAAGTACGGCGACGTCACCGCCGCCGTCCAGGGCGAGATGTACGACGCGGTGACCGGGAAGAAGCCCGTCGACCAGGCCCTGACCGACCTGCAGTCCAAGCTCCAGCCGCTGACCGCGCAGTGAGCGGGATGACCACCACCGAGAGCGCGCCCGCCGCCGGCACCGCCGCGGCGGGCGCGCCCCGCGGACGCGGGAAGGGCGACGTGCAGGGGACGCGGCGGCTCGCGGCGCTCCTGCTGTCGCCCACCCTGCTCGTGCTCGCGCTCGTCATCGGCTACCCGGTCCTCGCCGGGTTCCGCGAGTCGCTGTACGCGCGCGGCGAGGGACTGGACGCCGACGGGTTCGTCATGGAGGGCGACCGCTTCGTCGGCCTCGACAACTACACCGCGATCTTCCAGGGCGACCGCGCCGACGCCTTCTGGAACGCCTTCTCCAACACCACGTTCTTCACCCTCACCACGGTCGTCCTGGAGACGGTGATCGGCGTCGCGATGGCGCTGATCATGCAGCAGGCGTTCCGCGGGCGGGCGCTGGTGCGCGCGAGCATCCTCGTCCCCTGGGCGATCCCGACCGCGATCTCCGGGCTGCTGTGGCGGTGGATCTTCCAGGCCGACGGCGCCGCGAACGCGGTGCTGCGCCGGGAGATCCTGTGGACCGCCGACGGCTTCCCCGCCAAGGCGGCCGTCGTCATCGCCGAGGTGTGGAAGACCTCCCCGTTCATCGGGCTGCTCGTCCTCGCCGGGCTGCAGATGATCCCCCGGGACGTCTACGAGGCCGCCCGGGTGGACGGAGCCGGCCCGGTGCAGCAGTTCTTTCGCATCACGCTGCCGCTGGTCAAGCCCGCGCTGCTGGTGGCCGTGCTGTTCCGGATGCTGGACGTGCTGCGGATGTTCGACCTGCCCGCCGTGCTGATCGGCGTCAACCAGAAGTCCGTGGAGACGCTGACGATGATCGCCTGGTTCGAGGCGTCCAACCTGCGGTACGGGTCGGCGGCGGCGTACGCGACCGTCCTGTTCCTGTACGTCGCGCTGATCGCGTACCTGTTCGTGAAGCTGCTCGGCGCCGACATCATCGGCGAGGCCCGCGGGCGCACCAGGCGCGCACGCCCCGTACGGACGGCGCGCGGCAGAAGGAGGGCGGCGGCATGACCGGCTCAGCGGTGAAGCGGGCACTGTCCACCCTCGGGTTCGCCGCCGTCGCGGTGTACTGCCTCGCGCCGTTCTACTGGATGGCGATCTCGGCGTTCCGCCGCCCGCAGGACCAGTTCGACAACACGCTCGTCCCTTCGCGGTGGTCGTGGGAGAACTTCTCCGCGGTGTTCTCCGGCGACAACGGCTTCGGCCGCGCCCTGCTGAACAGCGTCATCGTGGCGGGCGCCACCACCGTGCTCACCCTGCTGATCGGCACGTTCACCGCGTACGCGCTGGCCCGGCTGGACTTCCGGTTCAAGAACGCGGTGCTCGGACTGATCGTCGCGACGACGATGTTCCCGGGAATCTCGCAGCTGGTCCCGTTGCTGAAGCTCTTCACCGACATCAAGTGGATCAACACCTACCAGGCGATGGTGCTGCCCAGCCTCGGGTTCGCGCTGCCGCTGTCGGTGTGGCTGCTCACCGCGTTCTTCCGGCAGCTGCCGTTCGAGCTGGAGCAGGCGGCGATGGTGGACGGCTGCACCCGCGGCCAGGCGTTCCGCAAGATCATCATTCCGCTGGCGGCGCCCGGGGTGTTCACCACGGCGATCCTGACCTTCATCGCCGCGTGGAACGAGTTCCTCATCGCACTGTCCATGGTCAACAAGAAGGAGATGCAGACCGCGACCGTCGCGATCTCCAAGTTCACCGGCGTCTCCGGGTTCGACCAGCCGTTCGGCACCCAGATGGCGGCCGGGGTGATCGTGACCGTTCCGCTCATCGCCGTGGTGCTGGTCTTCCAGCGCCGGATCGTCGCCGGGCTCACCGCCGGCGGCGTCAAGTAGCACCCGACAGCTCCCGACAAGAAGGATGTTCATGACCCAGGACACCCTGCTCGTCCACACCGCCGGCGACCGCGCCGAGGGCGGAGGCTGGTGGCGCGACGCCGTCATCTACCAGGTGTACGTGCGCAGCTTCGCCGACTCCGACGGCGACGGTGTCGGCGACCTTCCGGGCATCCGGTCGCGGCTGCCCTACCTGGCCGGCCTCGGCGTCGACGCCCTGTGGCTGACGCCGTTCTACGTCTCGCCGATGGCGGACTTCGGCTACGACGTGGCGGACTACCGCGACGTCGACCCGCTGTTCGGCACCCTCGCCGACGCCCGCGACCTGATCGCTGACGCACACGCGCACGGGCTGCGGATCATCGTGGACGTCGTGCCGAACCACACCTCCGACCGGCACGCCTGGTTCCGGACCGCGCTCGCCGCGGCCCCCGGATCCGCCGAGCGCGACCGCTACATCTTCCGGGACGGGAGGGGACCGGGCGGCGCCGAACCCCCGAACGACTGGGAGTCGGTGTTCGGCGGCCCCGCCTGGACGCGGGCACCGGACGGCCAGTGGTACCTGCACCTCTTCGCGTCCGAGCAGCCCGACCTCGACTGGGAGAACCCCGAGGTCCACGCCGAGTTCGCCGACGTTCTGAGGTTCTGGCTGGACCTCGGGGTGGACGGTTTCCGCGTGGACGTCGCCCACGGCATGGCCAAGGCGCCGGGCCTGCCCGACGTGGGCCACCCGAACCAGACGGAGATGCTCGGCACGGCCGTCCTGCCCTACTTCGACCAGGACGCCGTCCACGACATCCACCGCGCGTGGCGCCGCCTGCTCGACTCCTACGGCGGGGAGCGGATCGCCGTCGCCGAGGCGTGGGCCCCCACGCCGCAGCGACTCGCCGACTACACCCGGCCCGACGAGCTGCACCAGGCGTTCAACTTCCACTACCTGACCGCGCCCTGGGAGGCGGCCGGGATGCGGAGGGTGATCGAGGAGTCGCTGCGCACCGCCGGGGGCGTCGGCGCACCCGCGACCTGGGTGCTGTCCAACCACGACGTGAAACGCCACGTCACCCGGTACGGCGACGGCGAGACCGGCCTGCGGCGCGCCCGCGCGGCCGCGCTGCTGACGCTAGCGCTGCCCGGCTCGTCCTACGTCTACCAGGGCGAGGAGCTCGGCCTGCCGGAGGTCCTGGACCTGCCGGAGGAGTTCCAGCAGGACCCGCAGCGGCTGCGCGGCGAGGGCGCGGGCCGCGACGGCTGCCGCGTCCCGATGCCGTGGGAGGGCGAGGAGCCCCCGTTCGGGTTCGGCGCGGGCACCGGGTCCTGGCTCCCGATCCCCACCGCGTGGCGCGACCTGACCGTCGCCGCGCAGGACGGCGACCCCGGCTCCATGCTGGCTCTCTACCGTGAGGCGCTGCGCGTCCGCCGCGAGCATCCGGCGCTCGGCGACGGAGATTTGTCCTGGATCGCGGGTCCACCCGGCACACTGGTCTTCGTGCGTGCGGCCAGGGGCGGGAACGGGCGGCTCGCGTGCGCGGTCAACATGGGCGACGCCACCGCGCGCGTCCGCGTGCGGGGGACCCCGCTCCTGGCGAGCGGGCCGGTCCGCGCCGACGGCTCCGTGAACGGCGGAGACGTCGACCTGCCCCCGGACACCGCACTGTGGTGGGACGTCGAGGAGGGATAACTTGAAACCTATGACGACGCGCCTGGCGGACATCGCGGCACACGCCGGGGTGAGCGAGGCGACGGTGAGCCGCGTGCTCAACGGCAAGCCGGGCGTGTCCCCGACCACGCGCCAGGCGGTGCTGACCGCCCTGGACGTGCTCGGATACGAGCGCCCGGCCCGGCTGCGCCAGCAGCGGGCCGGGCTGATCGGGCTGATCATCCCCGAGCTGACCAACCCGATCTTCCCGGCGTTCGCCGAGGTCATCGAGAGCGCGCTGGCCCGGCACGGGTACATGGCGGTGCTGTGCTCGCAGGCGCCGGGCGGCGTCGCGGAGGACGACTACATCGAGATGCTGCTGGAGCGCGGCGTCGCCGGGATCATCTTCGTCAACGGCCTGCACGCCAACGCCAACTCCGACCGCGCCCGCTACGCACGGCTGCTCGAACAGGCCCTGCCGATCGTCCTGGTCAACGGCCACCGTCCCGACATCGACGCGCCGTACGTCTCCAACGACGACGTGGCGTCGATGGAGGCGGTGGTCGCGCACCTGGCCGCAATGGGCCACCGCCGGATCGGCCTCGCGATCGGCCAGGACGTGTACGTGCCGACGCGGCGCAAGACCGAGGGGTTCCGGCGCGGGATGGCCGCGCACACCGGGCTCGCCCCGGACGAGGTGGACGAGCTGGTCGTCAACACCATGTACACGGTCGAGGGCGGGCAGGCGGCGGCCGCGAAGCTGCTCGACGCGGGCTGCACGGCGATCTGCGGCGGCAACGACATCATGGCGCTCGGCGCGATTCGGGCCGCCCGGGCGCGCGGCCTCCAGGTCCCCGATGACGTGTCGGTGACCGGCATGGACGACTCGCTGCTCACGGCCTACCTCGACCCCCCGCTGACCACGGTCCGGCAGTCGGTGCGGGAGATGTCGATGGCCGCGGTGAGCACCGTCCTGGACGAGATCCGCGGCACCCGCGCGCCCCGCACCGAGCTGCTCTACCGGCCCGAACTCGTCGTCCGGCGGTCCACGGCCCCGGCCCCGGCGGCGGCCCGGCTGACCCACGTCAAGGGAGGGCTGACCCGGCCCTGACGGGCTGTCGGACCAGGCCTGACCCGCCGGCGCGGCGGCCAGGTTCTTGTAACGGTTGTGTTTCGGCACATTGACAGTGAGCCGGGTCACGGTCTTTCATCCGTGGGAGCGCTCCCACACCGATGCACCACCACAACCTGAGAGGGGTCCGCCATGAGGGCCATCATGCGGCGCGGACTGAGTACGGCGATGGCGGCGGTACTCGTCGGCGGCCTCGCCGTCGCGTGCGGCGGCGACGACGGCGACGACAAGGGAGGCTCCGACAGCGGGCCGGTCGAGCTGACCGTCGACGTCTTCGGCGAGCCGGGTTACGACGCGCTCTACAAGCAGTACGAGCAGTCCCACCCCAACGTGAAGATCAAGCAGCGCAAGGTCTCCACCCTGGACGAGTACAAGCCGCGCATCCAGCAGTGGATGGCCACCGGCAGCGGCGCGGGCGACGTCGTCATGCTGGAGGAGGGCATCCTGCCGCTCTACATGCAGCAGAAGGCCAAGTTCCTCGACCTGTTCGACTACGGCGGCAAGGACCTGGAGAAGAACTTCCTGCCGTGGAAGTGGCAGGCGGGCCTCACCGCGGACGGCAAGCAGCTCATCGGCCTCGGCACCGACGTCGGCCCCCTCGCCATGTGCTACCGCACGGACCTGTTCAAGAAGGCGGGCCTGCCCACCGACCGCGCCGAGGTCGGCAAGCTCTGGCCGACGTGGGACGCGTTCCTGTCCACGGGCCAGAAGTTCCAGGACAAGGTGCCCGGCAGCAAGTGGCTGGACGGCCCCACCGCCGTCTTCCGCGCCACCGTCCTGCAGAATGCCGGCAGCGGCCCGGGCTACAGCTTCTTCGACAAGAGCGACAACCTCGTCTTCGACAGCAACCCGCCGGTCCGGCAGGCGTTCGACACGACGATGAAGTTCGAGCAGAGCAAGCTCACCGCCGATATGTCGATCTTCACGCCGCCGTGGCAGACCGCCCTCAAGCGGGACACCTTCGCGACCCTGCCGTGCCCGTCCTGGATGCTCGGCGGCATCGAGGAGTTCTCCGGCAAGGCCGGCAAGGGCAAGTGGGACGTGGCGACCACGCCCGGCGGCTCCGGCTACTGGGGCGGCTCGTGGCTCGCGGTGCCCAAGCAGACCAAGCACGCCAAGGCCGCCGCCGAGCTCGCCAAGTACCTGACCTCCCCCGAGGGCCAGGTCGGCGCGTTCAAGGCCGCGAACGTCTTCCCGTCCTCGCCGCAGGCCGCCCAGGACCCGGCGGTCGCGGGCGCCAAGAGCGCGTACTTCAACGACGCCCCGATCGGGCAGATCTTCGGGCAGCTGGTCGCCGCGGTGAAGCCGGTGCACCTCGGGCCGAAGAACGAGGACGTGCGCGCCGCGGTGGAGAACGTCCTGATCTCCGTGGGCCAGGGCAAGCAGAAGCCCGACCAGGCCTGGACGAAGTCCGTCGACGAGGCGAAGAAGGCCGCCAGGTAGCCGGCGGCCCCCGACCGCGGCGGCGGCGCCGTGCCGTACCTCCCCGCCGGCGCCGCCGCCGTCCCACTCCCCGCTTCGTCCCGTCCTCGGAAAGGAGGCGCACGACGTGACCACCGATCTGCGCCCCAGCCGGAACGGCCCGCCGCCGGCCTCGCCCGCGGCGGCGCGGCCGGATCCGCGCCGCACCTGGCGCGCCCGGCTGGCCCGGCTCGACGTGAAGGGCGCGCCCTACGCCTTCATCTCGCCGTTCTACCTCGTCTTCCTGGTCTTCGGCGCGTTCCCCCTCGTCTACACGCTCTGGGTCTCCCTGCACGACTGGGAGCTGGCGTCGGGGACGCGCGAGTTCGTGGGGCTCGACAACTACGACTACCTGCTGACCGACGCCGACTTCTGGCACGCGACGGTCAACACCCTCGGGATCTTCGCCGTCTCGACCGTCCCGCAACTGCTGGTCGCGCTGCTGATCGCCAACACCCTGAACCGGCGGATGCGGCTGCCGACGCTGTTCCGGATCGGGATGGTCGCCCCGCTGGTCACCTCGACCGCCGCCGTCGCGATCGTGTTCACCCAGATGTTCGACAAGGACTGGGGCATGGTCAACTGGGCGATCGGGCTGGTCGGCATCGACCCGATCCACTGGTCGAGCAGCCGCGGCTGGTCCTGGGTCGCCATCGCGATGATGGTGGACTGGCGCTGGACCGGCTACAACGCGCTCATATACCTGGCCGCCATGCAGGCGATCCCGAAGGACCTCTACGAGGCCGCCGCGATCGACGGCGCGTCCCGGATCCGGCAGTTCTGGCAGATCACGGTGCCGATGCTACGCCCCACCATCATCTTCACCGTGATCATCTCGACGATCGGCGGGCTCCAGCTGTTCACCGAGCCCGTGCTGTTCAGCGTCGGCACGCCGAACAAGATGGACGGCGGCCCGATGCACCAGTTCCAGACGATCACGATGTACATGTACGACAACGCGTTCGGGCATGACCGCTACGGCTACGGCGCGACGGTCGCCTGGGCGCTGTTCGTGATGATCATCGTGTTCTCCCTGATCAACTTCCTGGCCGTGCGCCGCACGGGAGGCACCAAGTGACCACGCTCCTCGCCGGCCCCGGCGGCCGGAACCCCGGCGGCAGGCGCGCCGCCGCGCACCCCGGGCGCTACCGCGGCCTGTGGAACGCCAGCCCGCTGACCTACCTCACGCTGGTCGTCGCGCTGGCCCTGTCGGTCTTCCCGATCTACTGGATGATCATCGTGGCGACCCGCACGAACAGCGTGGTCGCCGACGTCCCGCCGCCGCTGCTGCCGGGCGGCCACGGCGGCGACAACGTCGGCCGGCTGTTCGACAACCCGGAGGCCTATTTCGCCAAGGGCCTGCTGAACTCGGCGCTCGCCTCCGCGGCGGTGACGGTCTCCACGGTGTTCTTCGCCTCGCTGGCCGGGTTCGCGTTCGCCAAGCTGCGCTTCCGCGGCAAGAACGGGCTGCTGCTCACCATCATCGCCACGATGATGATCCCGGTGCAGATGGGCATCATCCCGCTCTACATGATCATGGTGAAGCTGGGCTGGCAGAACCACCTGCAGGCGGTCATCGTCCCGTTCCTGGTCACCGGGTTCGGGGTGTTCATGATGCGGCAGTACGCCGACCAGGCCGTCCCGGACGAGCTGATCGAGGCGGCCCGCGTCGACGGGTGCACCACGTTCGGCATCTACTGGCGGGTCGTGCTCCCCGCGCTGCGCCCCGCCGCGGGCGTCCTGGGGCTGTTCACGTTCATGCAGACCTGGAACGAGTTCATGTGGCCGCTGGCGGTGCTGAGCCCGGACAACCCGACGGTGCAGTTGTCCATCAACAACCTGGCGAACGCCTACTTCAAGGACTACACGCTCATGTTCGCCGGGACCAGCGTGGCGATCCTGCCACTGCTCGTGGTGTTCATCGTTTTCGGCCGCCAGATCATCGGCGGGATCATGGAAGGTGCAGTGAAGGCGTGACCTCCCTCAAGGACGACACCAGCGCGGCTCCCGCCGCACCCTTCCCGACCGGGTTCCGCTGGGGGGCCGCCACCGCCGCCTACCAGATCGAGGGCGCCGCGGGCGAGGATGGGCGCGGACCGTCCATCTGGGACACCTTCTGCCGCACGCCGGGCAAGGTCCTGCGCGGCGAGACGGGCGACGTCGCGGTGGACCACTACCACCGCTTCCCCGAGGATGTGGCGCTCATGGCCGACCTCGGGCTCACCGCGTACCGGTTCTCGATCTCCTGGCCGCGGGTGCAGCCGGCCGGGGCCGGGGCCTTCAACACCGAGGGCCTCGACTTCTACCGGCGGCTGGTGGACGCGCTGCTGGAGGCGGGCATCGAGCCGTGGCCGACGCTCTACCACTGGGACCTCCCGCAGCCGCTGGAGGACAAGGGCGGCTGGCCCGAGCGGGAGACCGCCCACCGGTTCGCCGAGTACGCCGACCACGTGCACGCCGCGCTCGGCGACCGCGTCGCGCACTGGATGACGGTGAACGAGCCGTGGTGCGCGGCGTTCCTCGGCTACGCCTCCGGCGACCACGCCCCCGGGCGCGTCGACCCGCCGGGGTCCCTGCTGGCCGCGCACCACCTGATGCTCGGCCACGGCCTGGCCGTCGAGGCGATGCGCGCCCGCCGCCCGGACAACCGCTTCGGCGCCGCCGTCAACCTCTATGCGGTCTCCCCCGCGACCGGCGACCCCGCCGACGCCGACGCGGCGCGCCGGATCGACGGGCTGCAGAACCGGCTGTTCCTCGACCCGCTGCTGCTCGGCCGCTACCCCGAGGACGTCCTCGCCGACACCTCCCGCTACGGGTTCACCCCGCCCGACGCGGACCTCGCGGTCATCAACCAGCCGCTCGACCAGCTGGGCATCAACTACTACTCGCGGCACACCGTCGCGGGGACGCCCGGCGAGGCGGCGCAGACCGCGTCGTCGCCGTTCGCGACGAACTCCCCCTGGCCCGGC
The DNA here is from genome assembly GCF_040639875.1 of Actinomadura sp. NPDC023710. Classification (NCBI taxonomy): domain Bacteria; kingdom Bacillati; phylum Actinomycetota; class Actinomycetes; order Streptosporangiales; family Thermomonosporaceae; genus Actinomadura; species Actinomadura sp. NPDC023710. Next base: position 165,297 of record NZ_JBFAGB010000011.1, on the reverse strand, counting down.
AGCGGCCACGTCCGGTTCGTGCCGGCCGGGCGCCCGGTCACCGGGATGGGCTGGGAGATCGACGAGAGCGGCCTGCACGAGGTGCTGACCCGGCTGCACCGCGAGTACCCGTCCGTCCCGCTGTACATCACCGAGAACGGCGCCGGCTACGACGAGGTCCCTGACGGGGATGGCACGGTCCAAGACGCGGGCCGCATCGCCTACCTCGACGCGCACCTGCGGGCCTGCCACGACGCCATTTCCGAAGGGGTCCCGCTGCACGGCTATTTCACATGGTCACTGCTGGATAATTTCGAATGGGCTTGGGGCTACTCCAAGCGTTTCGGGCTGGTCCACGTCGATTACGCCACGCAGCGCCGGGTGCCCAAGGCCAGCGCACGGTGGTACGCCGGAGTGATCCGGCGGGGCGGGCTGCCCGAGCGGGGCTGACCCGGGGGCGACGGCACGGACGAAGGGGGGCCAGATGACGGGCAGGAGCACGCGCCCGACCCTGGAGGAGGTCGCGGCGCGGGCCGGCGTGGGCCGCGGCACGGTGTCCCGGGTGGTCAACGGCTCGCCGCGGGTCAGCCCGCAGGCCCGCGAGGCGGTGCGCAAGGCGATCGAGGAGCTCGGGTACGTGCCGAACCGCGCGGCCCGCACCCTCGTCACCCGCCGCACCGACACCGTGGCCCTGGTCGTCGCCGAGTCCGACCAGCGGCTGTTCGGCGAGCCGTACTTCGCCGGGATCATCCGCGGGATCAGCAACGGCCTCGGCGACACCGGCCTGCAGCTCCTGCTCGCCCTCGCCCGCTCCCCCGCCGAGTACGGCCGGCTGGAGGACTACCTCACCACCCAGCACGTGGACGGGGTGCTCCTCACCTCCCTGCACGCCGAGGACCCGCTGCCCGCGAAGCTGGAGGCCAACGGGGTGCCGACCGTCCTCGGCGGCCGTCCGCCCGGCCTGCACCCGGTCAGCTACGTCGACGTCGACAACCGCAGCGGCGCCCGCGAGGCCGTCGGCCACCTGATCGCGGGCGGCCGGCGGCGCATCGCGACCATCGCCGGCCCGCAGGACATGGGGGTCGGCATCGACCGGCTGGCCGGCTACCGGGAGGCGCTCGCCGAGGCGGGGCTGCCCGAGTACGTCGAGTACGGCGACTTCGGCGAGGCCAGCGGCATCTCCGCCGCGGAGCGGCTGCTGGCCGCCGAGCCGTCCCTGGACGCGGTGTTCGCCGCCGACGACCCGATGGCGCTCGGCGCGCTGCGGGTCCTGCACCGCAGCGGGCGCTGCGTCCCCGACGACGTCGCGGTGATCGGCTTCGACGACTCGGCCGCCGCGCCGCTGGCCGACCCGCCGCTCAGCACCGTCCACCAGTCGCCGGAGGAGATGGGCCGGGAGATGGCCCGGCTGCTGGTCTCGCGGATCCGCGGCGAGACCGTCGCGGACCCGGTCGTCATCCTGCGCCCCCACCTGGTGCTGCGCGACTCCGCGTGAGGACGGACCGCGCATATGATCATTCGAGTCGTCCCGCGGCAAGGAGCCGAGCCATGGCCTACGAACCGACCGCCGCCGAGCGCGTCTTCCTCGACCGCTGCGTCGAGCTCGCGAGGGAGGCGCTGGAGGCGGCCGACGAGCCGTTCGGGTCCGTGCTGGTGTCGGCGTCCGGCAAGGTCCTGTTCGAGGACCGCAACCGCACGGCGGACGGCGACCAGACCCGCCACCCCGAGTTCGAGATCGCGCGGTGGGCGGCGGTCAACATGACGCCGGACGAGCGCGCGGCGGCCACCGTGTTCACCTCCGGCGAGCACTGCCCCATGTGCTCGGCCGCGCACGGCTGGGTCGGCCTCGGCCGGATCGTGTACATCATGTCCTCCCGGCAGCTCGTGGCCCTGCGCACCGAACTGGGCTCCCCTGCCGGGCCGGTGCGCGCCATTCCGATCCAGGAGGTGGCGCCGGGCGTCCCGGTGGACGGGCCGGTCGCCGCCCTCGAAGCGACGATGCGCGAGCTGCACACGCGCGCCGGCGCCTGAGGGCGGCGGGTCCGGGGCTCACCTCCCGGTCAGCGCCTCCAGCCGCTCGACGGCGTCGCGCCAGTCGGACGGCAGCCAGCACCGGGTCGCCCGGTGCCCGCGGTAGGTGAGCGTGTAGGTGAAGTGGTCGGCCACCTGGCAGCCCTCGGACGAGGACCCGGTGGTGACGACGCGGCTCAGCGCGTCCTTCAGGCCGCGCATCTCCTGCGCGCCGAGCGCGACCTTCTCGTCATTGACGAGCGCCGTTCCCGACACATCCACGGCCACCTTCTGGTGAATTCCGGCGAATCCCCCGGAACGCTCGTAGGTGACCAGCACATCCGGTCCGGTGTAAGCGAGCATGGCATCTCCTTTGTGCGCGGGCCGCCGGACAGCACCCCGCTCCCCCTTCCGGCGGCCCGCAGATCGTGGGTTACTCGCCGAAAATGATTCCGCCGGTGGCGCGCACGGCGATGCACCGGTTCGGATACGTCCGCGCGAAATGCCGGGCGGTTCCGCGCCAGACGCCGTTGGCGATCACCGTGACGGGCGCGTGCTCCAGCGTGCACGGCTCCGGCCGCGCGGGGACGCGCCCGACCTCGCCGCCGGCGGCTTCGAGCTGGTCACAGGCCCGGGACGCGGCACCGTGCGCCCCTCCGTCCGGGTCGCACCACAGGGTCCGCGTGGTGGCGGGACCGTTCTGCGGTATCACCGTGAGCAGGTAGGCGCCGACCGGGCCGTCCGCCCGGGCCGGCACCGCCGGGGCGAGCATCGCCATTCCGGCGAGAACGGCCGCCCACCGGAAACGGGCACGCGACATGTGCATGTCTTCCTCCCTGGATCGCCCGCCGCGATCTGCGGCAATGGCCGGCGGGGCACCCGATGGTGGCAAATGTCCCGCCGCATCCAGACATTAGGTGCCACAAACTGCCCCAAACAAGGCCATTATTCGTCCCAAGTCGGCCACCCGTTCATTCTTAAATCACGTCTACCCGAATGTGCAATGCCAATATGTGGCGAATTGCCCGCCGACTGTGCTATTCGCTTCGTCCCGTCCAACGGGACCTGCCCGTCGCGCCGCCCCGCCCGTGGACCAGGATCGGACCATGCCCGCCGACCAGCCGAGCCACCAGGCCATCGCGAACCTCGTCCACCGCTACGCCTCCTGCGTCGACGGCGCGGACTTCGCGGGCATCCGCGACCTGTTCGCCGACGCCTCGTTCACCGGCAGCGGCGGCACCCTGCGCGGCGGCGAGGCGATCGCGGCGATGTTCGAGCGGACCGTGATCGTCCACGCCGACGGCACCCTCCGCACCAAGCACGTCACCACGAACCTCGCCGTCGAGGTGGACGAGGAGGCGAGCACGGCGACGTCCAGGGCCTACTACACCGTCCTCCAAGCCGTCCCAGGGCTCACCCTCCAGCCCATCGCCTGCGGCACCTACGACGACACCTTCACCCGCACCGACGGCCGCTGGCACTTCACCGCACGCCGCATCACCCTCGACCTGGCCGGCGACCTGACCCACCACCTCCGCAGCCCCGAGAACCTCCCGCCCCACGCGTCGTCACCTCACCAGGGGTAGGTGCCGCCGTTCTCGTTGAGGAAGACCCCGGTCGCGTCCTCGGCGAGCTGCCTGGCTATGTGGGCTCCGCCCTCATCAGCGCTCAGGACGCCGGTGTGACCGTTGAGGTCGGTGGCGCAGAAGCCGGGCGACAGCGCGTTGACCCGGATACCGGAGTCCCGGAGGGCGTTGGCGTAGATGAGCGTGACGGCGTTGAGCGCCGCCTTGGACGAGTTGTAGCCCAGCAGGGTCGCGAACCGGGCGAATTCCGCGTCCGGATCGCTCAGGAAGGCGAAGGTCCCGAGCCCGCTGGAGACGTTCCCGACGTAGCCGGACGGCGACCTGCGCAACAGCGGCAACATGGCGTTGGTGACGGCGACGACGCCGAACACGTTGGTCTCGTAGACCGCGCGCAGGTCGTCGACGGGCATCTCGCCCGGCGGCCGCGACCCGTCCCGGGTGGTGACCGCGTTGTTCACCAGGACGTCGAGGCGGCCGTAGTCGGCGTCGACCAGCTCGGCGGCGGCCGCGATCGTCGCCGGATCCGTCACGTCCAGCCTGACGAACCGGACGTCCAGCCCCTGCCCGGCCAGGCTCGCGGCGGCGGCCGTCCCGCGGCCCGGGTCCCTCGCACCGAGCAGCACCGTGTGTCCGGCCCGCGCCATGGCGCGGGCCGTCGCCAGGCCGATGCCCTTGTTGGCGCCCGTGATGAGAACGATCAGCTTCGTTGTCATGGGACGGAACCCTGCCCGCTCGGCCGCGCGGGCGGGAGAGCACTGCCGAGGCTGGTACCGGCGGTCCCATGGTGGCCGCGCGGCCGGGCGGTCACACTGGAGCCATGCAGCACGGGGACCGGGCGGAACTGGCCGCCTTCCTGCGGCGATGGCGGGCGCGGGTGCAGCCGTCCGAGGTCGGGCTGGAGCGGGGACGACGCCGCACGCCCGGCCTTCGCCGCCAGGAGGTCGCGACCCTCGCGGGGATGTCGGTGGACTACTACGTCCGGCTCGAACAGGGCCGGGGGCCGCGGCCGTCGCGGCAGACGCTCGCCGCGCTCGGGCGGGCGCTGCGGTTGACCGACGACGAGCGGTCCCATCTCCACTACCTCGCCGGGGAGGTGCCCGCGCCGCCGGCGGCGCCGGTGCGCGAGGTGCGGCCGGGCCTCCTGCACCTGCTGGAGAGGCTCGTCGACACTCCCGCGCTCGTCTGCGACGCCAAGTACGACGTCCTCGCCTGGAACCCCATGGCCGCCGCCCTGTTCGGGGACTTCTCCACCGTTCCCGAGGACGAGCGCAACGTCGTCTGGCGCTTCTTCGCCCGGCCGCAGGCCCGTGACCGCCTCGATCCCGGCGACGCCCGCCGGTTCGCCCGCGAGGCCGTGGCCGACCTGCGCGCGGTGACCGCCCGGTACCCGCGCGACCCCGGCGTCCGCTCCCTCGTCGAGCGGCTGCTGGCCGCGAGCCCCGAGTTCCGGACGCTGTGGGCCGACGGCGACGTCCGCCTCCGGCGCTCGACGCGCAAGCTCATCCGGCACCCGGTCGCGGGCCTGCTCGACCTCCAGTGCGAGGCCCTGCACGACCCGGCCCGCGACCAGTGGACCGTCTTCTACACCGCGGCCCCCGGGTCCCCCACCTCCGACGCGCTCCAGGCGCTGAGGGGCGCGAACCTGTGAGGTCGCGCCCCTCGGCCCGGAAGGTCAGCGGGACAGGGAGAAGGTGCTCAGGCGGGTTTCGCCCTTGAAGACCAGGTAGACGTCGTGGTCGCCGTGGGTTCCGGCCAGTGGCGCGGTGATCTCCTTGTAGGTGTAGTCGCCGGCGGTGGGCGGGACGGTGAGGGTTCCGGCGCGGGGGCCGTCCGGACGATCCAGGCGGACTTCGACGGTGGTCGCGGACGTGCCCGCGACGCGAGCGGTGATCCTGCCGGTGGACGAGCCGAGGGCGGCGTCGGCGAACTTCAGCCAGGAGCCGGCCGCACCGGTCACCGCGTCACCGGACGTCTTCGTCTCGTCGACCAGCCGGATGCCGTTCTGGTCGTCGAAGTCGGCGGCGCGGGTCGGCTTCGCGAGGTCGCGGGCGGGGATCGTCTCGCCGCGAACGTCGAGGGCCGCGCGCTGCCGGATGTCGGTGGACGAGGAGCCGATGAGCAGGTCGTGCTTCGAATTCTCGACCGCCCACCGGTTGCGCGTGACGTCCCAGAAGGCGAGGTCCGACGCGTTCAGCCGGAGGTTCGCCGTCACCGTCCGCCCGGGGGCCACGTGAACCTTGGCGAAGGCGCGCAGCCTCTTCGCCGGCTGCTTCACCCTCGACTTCTGCTGGTGGGTGTAGAGCTGGACGACCTCGTCCCCGGCCTTCTCACCGGTGTTGGTCACCGGGACCGACACGGTGACCGTCCCGTCGCGTCCGATGGAACGGGCGCTGAGCCGCGGCTTGCCGTACCGGAACGTGGTGTAGGAGAGGCCGTGCCCGAACGGGTAGAGCGGCTTGCCCTTGAAGTACTGGTACGTCCGGTCCGACTTGATGATGTCGTAGTCGAGGATGTCGGGCAGGTCGGCGTCGGAGCGGTACCAGGTCTGCGGCAGCTTGCCCGAGGGGCTCTCGTCGCCGAACAGCAGGGACGCCAGGGCGTTGCCCGTCTCGGCTCCGGCGTGGCTCGTCCACAGGATCGCCGGGACGTTCTCCTGCTCCCGGCCGAGCGTGGTGGGGTAGCTGTTCTCCACCACGACGACCGTGTTCGGGTTCGCCTTGCGGACGGCCTCGACGAGTTCCGACTGCCCTTCGGCGAGCGCCATCGTGGTGCGGTCGTGGTCCTCGCGGCCGTTGATGAACGGCATGCTGCCGACCACGACGACGGCGGCGCCGGCGCCGGTCACGGCCTTGACCGCGGAATCCACGCCGCTGCTGACGACGTCCTTGGTGAAACGCGACGCCTCGGCCTTCGTGGTGAGGGCGAGCGTTCCGTCGTCCTGCGCCTTCACATAGATCTTCGCCGGGTCGGCCCAGTCGTAGGCCTTCTCGTAACCGGCGTAGCGGAGCAGGTAGTCGCCGCCGTCCTGCTTCTCCAGCCCGAACATCTGCTGGACGAACCAGCCGTTCGGCTGGTCCTGGTCATTGGCGAAGGTGTCGCCCCAGTTGAAGCGGCCGACCGTCTTTCCGTTGGCGGCGCTGCGCAAGGTCACGATGCCCTGGCCCCAGTCGAACACGTCGAACTGCGTCGTGGCGTCGGAGGGCGAGGCGGGTCCGGTCTTCAGAACCGCGCCGGGGCCCGTTCCGCCGGCGATGTACCTGCCGGTCTTCACGTCCTTGAGCGCGATGCGGTCGACGCCCTCGCTGGAGGCCACCGCGCCGGCGCGCTTCCTGATGCCGTCCAGCGGCGTGACCTCGTAGGGCAGCGAGCCGGAGTACCAGTCGGTGTAGAGGGTGTCGGACAGCGGTCCCACGACCGCGACCTTCTGCTGCGAGAGCGGCAGCGTTCCGCGCCGGTTCTTCAGCAGCACCATCTGCTCCGCCGCGGCCGTGCGGGCCAGGGCGCGGTGTGCGGGGCTGTCCACCGCGTCCTTGGTGATCTTGCCGAAGGGGCCGCCGCCCGGGTCGAACTCGCCGAGCCGCACCCGCACGCTCATGATGTGCCCTACCGCCCGGTCGATGTCGGGCTCGGCGAGCAGCCCGCGCGACAGCGCCTCCTTGACCGCGTTCACGGTGATGGAGGAGTTCGTGTCGTCGGTGGTGAAGCTGTCCACGCCCGCCTTGAGGATCGCCGCGTCGCCGGTGGGGAGGTCGGGGTGGTACTTCTGGGAGCCGACGAGGTTGTTGGGGGCGCCCGCGTCGGTGACGTTGAACAGCGTCCGGTCCGACCAGGAGCGGACGAGCCCGCCGGCGTCGGGGGTGACCGTGGCGGGACGGCCGTTGACGAGGTTGTAGGACGTCATGATCCCGGTCGCGGCGTCGCGGGCGAGCGGCATCCGGAACGGGACCTCGTCGTACTCCTCGCGCACCCGGGGCCGCAGGCTGGAGGACGTCTGGTCGCGGCGGATCTCGTTGTTGTTGGCCATGTAGTGCTTGAGGACCGGCGCCGCCTTGAGCCGCTCGGGGTCGTCGCCCTGCATGCCGCGGCCGTAGGCGGTGGCGAGCAGGCCGGTGAGCAGCGGGTCCTCGGAGTAGCCCTCCTCGTTGCGCCCCCAGCGCGGGTCGCGGAGCAGGTTCACGACCGGAGCCCACAACTGCAGGCCCCAGACGTCGGGGTTCTCGCTGTTGTAACCGCGGGCCTCGTCGCCGACGGCCGAGCCGATCCTCTTCATCAGGGCCGGGTCCCAGGTCGCTCCGAGCCCGACCGACTGCGGGAACACCGTCCCCTTCGCGGTCACGACGGCGCCGCCGTTGTGGACGTCGGTGGACCAGGCGACCCCGTGCAGCGCTTCGGTGCCGGTCTTGAACCGGCCGATGCCGAGCCGCGGGATCGCGGGCTGGTACTGGTGCAGCAGCGAGATCTTCTCGTCGAGCGTGAGGCGTCCGACGAGGTCGTCCACCCGGGCCTGGACGGGCAGCCGCGGGTCGCGGAACGGGTGGGCCTCGCGGGCGGCGGCGGGCGCCGTCCACGCGAGGGGGGCCGCCAGAGCGGCGGCGAGGACGAGGGTCAGCGACCGGCTGCGCCGGCCGGGGGAACGGGGGTCGCGACGGGTTCTGTGCAACGGTTCTCCTTCTGGAACGTCCCCCGAGCAATCGTGTGTCGAAGCGCTTCGATAACGGGGCGGGAAGGGCCCCTCTCCTCCTTCGTCGGTGTGGGGGAACCGGCCTCTCAGCTGGGCGCGGGCGCGCTGCTGGCGCGCCGGGTCAGGGTGGGCGGGAGCAGGGTCGCGGCGGGCACGGGCACGCCGTCGAGCTTGGACATCAGCAGTTCCACGGCGCGCCCGCCGACCTCCTCGGCGGGGATCGCCACCGACGTCAGGGGCGGCTCGGCGTGCTCGGCCATCTCGTCCGGGCACAGCGCGACGACGGACACGTCCTCGGGGACGCGCCGGCCGGCGGCGCGCAGAGCCCGCACCACGGGGCCGACGACCGGCTCGTTGTGGACGAGGACGCCGGTGAGGCCGGGACGCTCGGCGAGCAGCCGGGCGACGAGAGCGCGGGCCGCGTCCGCGGTCGCCTCGCACGGGTGGACCTCCCCGGCCAGGCCGTGCGCGGCGACCGCGGCGGCGAACCCGTCGGCGACCCGCTGGGCATAGCCGGTCTGCCGCGCGTACACCTCGGGCGGCGAGCCGATCAGCGCGATCTCCCGGTGGCCGAGCCCGGCGAGGTGCTGGACGCAGACCGCGCCGGCGGCGTGGAAGTCGAGGTCGATGCAGGTGAGGTCGCCCGCGTCGGCGGGGAAGCCGATGAGCACGCTCGGCCGGTCCAGGGAGCGCAGCAGCGGCAGCCGCGGATCCCTCATCTGGACGTCCATGACGATCAGCGCGTCGACCAGGGCGCTGTCGGCCACGCGCCGCAGGCCGTCCTCCCCCTCCTCCTGGGTGAGCAGCAGGACGTCGTGGTCGTGGCGGCGCGCGGCGGTGACGACGGAGACGGCGAACTGCATGACCACGGGCACGGCGATGCCGGAGCGGAGCGGGATCATCAGCGCCAGCACGTTGGAGCGGCTGCTGGCGAGCGCGCGGGCGCCCGCGTGCGGCCGGTAGCCGAGCTCGCGGATGCTCGCCCGGACGCGCCGCCGGGTCTCCTCGGAGATCGAGCGCTTCCCGCTCAGCACGTAGGAGACCGTGCTCGGCGACACTCCCGCGTGCCGTGCCACATCAGTGATCTTGACCACGGACCGTCCCGTCGTCCTCGAAGCGGTGGAGAGTGCGAATGATCGTAACGCCGCGCGCGGGCGTCACGACGGGCCGCCGGCGATGGCGTCGCGGTACCAGTGGGCGCTGTCCTTCCAGGTGCGGTCGCCGGTGGCGTAGTCGACGCGGACGAGGCCGAACCGCTTGGAGTAGCCGTAGGCCCATTCGAAGTTGTCGAGCAGCGACCAGGCGAAGTAGCCGCGGACGTCGGCCCCCGCCTCGCACGCCCGCTCGACGGCGGCAATGTGGTCGCGCAGGTAGGCGATGCGCGGCTCGTCCCGGACGCGGCCGTCGCCGTCCACCGCGTCGGCGAACGCGGCGCCGTTCTCGGTGACCATGAGCGGCGTGTCCGGGTACTCGCGGTGCAGCCGCAGGAGGAGCTCCTCCATGCCGGTGGCGTCGATCGGCCAGCCCATCTCGGTGCGGGGGCCGGGCTGCCCGGCGAACTCGACGGCGTCGCAGCCGACGAACGGACTGGCCGCGCCCCTGCGGTGGCCGTCCGCGTGGGCGCGCGGGGTGGTGCCGTCCCAGTCCCGGACGAGGGTGGGCGAGTAGTAGTTGACGCCCAGTACGTCCAGTGGCGCGGCGATGATGTCCGCGTCCCCGTCGCGCAGGAAGCCCCAGTCGGTGAGGTGCGCCGTGTCCTCCAGGAGGTCGGCGGGGTAGCCGTTGCCGACCATCGGGTCGAGGAACACGCGGTTGGCGACGGCGTCCACCCGCCGGACCGCCTCCGCGTCGCCGCGCAGGTGGTGCAGGTTGAGCGTGACCGAGTGCCTTGCGGACGGCGACACCACGCCGCGCAGCGCGCGGACCGCCAGGCCGTGCGCGAGGTTCAGGTGGTGCGCGGCGGTGAGCGCGGCGACCGGGTCGGCGCGGCCGGGGGCGTGCACGCCGGACGCGTGGCCGAGGAACGCCGAGCACCACGGCTCGTTCAGCGTCGTCCAGGTGTGGACGCGGTCGCCGAGGACGCGCCCGACGCGCTCGGCGTAGTCGGCGAACCGGCGGGGCGTGTCGCGGTCCGGCCAGCCGCCGGCGTCCTCCAGCGCCTGCGGCAGGTCCCAGTGGTAGAGCGTCGCGACCGGGGCGATGCCGTGGTCGAGCAGCCCGTCGACCAGGCGGGAGTAGAAGTCCATGCCCTTGGGGCTGGGCGCCCCGTCCGGCATGACCCGCGACCATGAGATGGAGAACCGGTAGGCGCCGAGACCGAGCTCGGCCATCGTCGCGACGTCCTCCTCCCAGCGGTGGTAGTGGTCCGTGGCGACGTCGCCGGTGTCGCCGTTCAGGACCTTGCCGGGGGTGTGGCTGAAGGTGTCCCAGATGGACGGTGCGCGACCGTCCTCCTGGGCCGCGCCCTCGATCTGGTAGGCGGCGGTGGCCGCTCCCCACAGGAACCCTTCCGGGAACCCCATCAGCTCTCCTCTTCCATGGTGACGACCACTTCGCCACTGGTCGCCTTGACGAGGACACCGTACGGATGGTCTGACGGCTCTCCGCCCTCGACCGCGGCCACGCGCGCGTTGACGAAGAGGACGTTCCAGTTTCCCTCGCCCGTCACGCGCAGGTTTTCAGCATGTCTCACCGTCGTGAATGTGCTGTCACCGACCTGGGTGACGACGGTGGTGCCGTCGGCGGGCTCGTACACGCGCAACGTGACGCCGTCGGCATGGTCGTAGTCGGGACGGTCGTCCACCGCGCCCTCCGGAAGGACCGCACCTGGGCGGACGAGCAGCGGCACGCTGTCGAACCCGTGCCGTTCACGAACCCAACGGCCGCCCTCGACCCGCTCGCCGGTGAGGTAGTGCGTCCACACGCCCTCCGGCACGTAGTAGGCGACCTCCCCGCCGGACGAGAACACCGGCGCGACGAGCAGGTCGTCGCCCAGCATGTACTGGCGTTCCAGATGCGTGCAGGCGGGGTCGTCCGGGAAGTCGACGACCATCGCGCGCATCATCGGCAGCCCTTCCCCGTACGCCTGGCGGGCCGCGCCGGCCAGGTAGGGCATCAGGCGCATCTTCAGGCGGGTGAAGTGCCGCAGGACGTCCACCGACTCTTCGTCGAACAGCCACGGCACCCGGTAGGAATGGCTGCCGTGCAGGCGGCTGTGCGAGGACAGCAACCCGAACGCGATCCACCGCTTGAACAGCGCCGGATCGGGCGTGCCCTCGAAACCGCCGATGTCGTGGCTCCAGTAGCCGAACCCTGACATGCCCAGGGAGAGGCCGCCGCGAAGGCTCTCCCCCATCGCCTCGAAGCTCGATTCGGCGTCGCCGCCCCAGTGCACGGGAAAGCGCTGCCCGCCGGTCGTGGCGGACCGGGCGAAGACCACCGCCTCGCCCTCACCGCGCTTCTTGCGGAGCAGGTCGAAGACGGTCTGGTTGTAGAGGAAGGTGTAGTAGTTGTGCGCCCGTTCCGGGTCCGAACCGTCGTGGTGGACGACGTCGGTGGGGATGCGTTCGCCGAAGTCGGTCTTGAAGCAGTCCACGCCCATGTCGAGCAGCGCTTCCAGCTTCGCCGCATACCATTCCCGCGCCTCGGGATTGGTGAAGTCGACGACGGCCAGGCCGGGCTGCCACTTGTCCCACTGCCACACGTCCCCGTCCGGCCGGTTCAGCAGGTAGCCGCGCGAACGCCCCTCCTCGAACAGCGGCGAGCGCTGCCCGATGTAGGGGTTGATCCAGACGCAGACCCGCAGGCCGCGGTCCCGCAGCCGGCGCAGCATCCCCTCCGGGTCGGGGAACACCCGCGGGTCCCACTCGAAATCGCACCACTGGAACTCGCGCATCCAGAAGCAGTCGAAATGGAAGACGCTGAGCGGCAGGTCGCGCGACGCCATCCCCTCGATGAACGAGGTGACGGTCTCCTCGTCATAGGACGTCGTGAACGAGGTGGACAGCCACAGCCCGAACGACCAGTCGGGCAGCCGCGCGGGCCGTCCGGTGAGCGCCGTGTACTTGCGGAGGATCTCCTTCGGCGACGGCCCGTAGATGACGAAGTACCGCATCGACTGGCCCTCGACGCTGAACTGCGTCCGGGCGACGGCCTCCGACGCCACCTCGAACGAGACCCGCCCGGGATGGTCGACGAAAACGCCGTAGCCCGCGTTGGTCAGGTAGAACGGCACGTTCTTGTACGCCTGCTCGCTCGCCGTTCCGCCGTCGGCGTTCCACACGTCCACGGCCTGGCCGTTCTTCACCAGCGGCCCGAACCGTTCACCGAGCCCGTAGACGAAGTGGTCGACGCCGAGGTCGAGCTGTTCCCGCACGTAGTGGCGGCCGTCGTCGGTGTCGATGACGGCCTGCGCCTTGGGCGCGCTCCCGGTCAGACGGCGCCCGCCCGCGAGGAAGTCCACGCCCCACTCCCCCTCGCGCCCGACCCGGACCGACAGGGCGCCCGACGTCAGCGTCGCCGCCTCCTCGTCCACGGACACCTCCCCCGTCGGGTCGGCGGCCAGCTCGAAATCGGGACCGCGCCGCCGCTCCCCCGCGAAATGGGTGAGGGTGACGCCGATGACGTCCGGCATCGGCGACTCGCACGTCACCGTCACCACCGGACCCTTGAGCAGGTCGCCCCGGTGCCGGATCCGCTGCACCGGCGCGTGCACCGTGAACGCGCCCGGCCCGGCGTCCACGTCGAGGACCTCCACCGGATGCGACGCCCGCACACCCTCGCGCAGCATCCAGTAGCCGTCACTGAACTTCATTACTTGATTGCCCCCGCCGTGAGTCCGCGCGCAAGGGTGCGCTGGAAGATGAGGAAGAACGCGACGGTCGGCAGGAGGCCGAGGAGCGACGCGGCGCTGGACATGGTGGCGTCCATGAGGCGCTGGCCCTGCAGGACGCCGAGGGCGACCGAGACCGTCTGGTTCTCGTTGGAGATGAGGAAGACCATGGGGATCAGGAACTCGTTCCAGGTCCACACGAAGAAGAACACGAGCAGGACCGACAGCGTCGGCCGGACGACCGGGACGACGACCCGCCACAGCACCTGCCACCGGCCGGCGCCGTCGATCCGCGCCGCCTCCAGCAGCGGGCGCGGGAACGCCGCCATCACCGACGACAACAGGTAGGTGCCGAACGCGCTCTGGATGACCGTGAACACGATGATCACGCTGATCCTGGTGTCGTACAGGCCGACCTGCTTCGCCATGTAGTACAGCGGGTAGACGAGCGCCTCCTGCGGCAGCGTGTTCGCCAGGAGGAGCAGGGCGAGCACCCACATCCGCCCCTTGATCCGGCCGATGCCGAGCGCGTAGGCGTTGAGCACCGACAGCAGCACGGCGAGGACGGCGACGGAGCCGCTGACGACCGCGCTGTTCAGCAGGACGTGCCCGAAGTCGACGCGCTCCCAGAACTGCCGGACGCCGTCCAGGTGGAACCCGTCCGGCGGCGACAGCGGGCCGTTCGAGGAGTACTCCTGCGGCGTCTTCAGCGCGTTGAAGACCACCACGACGAACGGGAGCAGCATCACGCCGGCGAGCGCGACCAGCGCCACCAGCACCGCGTAGGCGGACGGGCCGCGGCGGCGGGCGCGGCGGGCCGCGCCCCGGCGGTCGCGCGGCGGCGCGCCCGCCTTCCTCGTCAGCGTCGCGGTCATCGCCCCTCCTCCAGGTCGCGTCCCTGCAGGCGCAGGAAGACGACGGTCAGCGCGAGGATGACCAGCGTCAGCACGGTCGCGATCGCCGAGCCGTAGCCGACGTCGGACTTCTCGAAGAAGTTGACCCAGGAGTAGTAGGACGGCACGTTCGTCGCCCCGCCCGGGCCGCCCTTGGTGAGCACGAAGATCTGCGGGAAGGCCTTCAGCGCGGCGATCGTCGTCCACAGCAGCACGACGAAGATCTCCGGCCGGATCTGCGGGACGGTGACGTGCCGGAACCGTCGGCCCCACGAGGCGCCGTCGATCTCCGCCGCCTCGTACAGCGACGGGTCGACCCGCTGCAGCCCCGACATGAAGATCACCAACGGGAAGCCGATCTGCATCCAGACCATGACGCCGACGACGCTCCACAGGGCGGTGGCCGGGTCGCCGAGCCAGTCGTGCGCGAGGGAGCCGAGGCCCACGGCGTCCAGGAGCGCGTTGACAGCGCCGTTCTCCGGGGCCAGCAGCCAGCTCCACACCACGCCCGCGATGACGACCGGCAGCACCTGCGGCAGGTAGACGCAGGCGCGCAGGACGCTCGCGGTGCGCGGGCCGAAGTGCCGGTCGACCAGGTCGGTCAGGGCCGCGGCCAGCACCAGCCCGATCATCGTCGGGACGATCGCCATCCCGAAGATGATCAGGACGTTGTGCCGGAACGAGGCCCAGAACTCCCCGTCCCGGACGAGCTCGCGGTAGTTGCCGAGCCCGATCCACTCGGGGGCGCCGACGCCCGTCCACTCGGTGAAGCTCGTCCCGATGTTCATCAGGAACGGCACCCCGATGACGGCGGTGAACAGGAGCAGGCCGGGGAGCAGGTAGGGCAGGTAGCCCCACTGCTCCCGCGACCCGCCGCGGCCTGGCGTCGTCACTTCGGCAGGCCGCCGTCGTAGGTCTTCTGGATGCCGCCGAGGACCTCACCCGGCGCGGTGCCGTTCATGAGCTTCTGCGTCTGCGCCACCCAGGCGTCGTAGAAGCCGGCGACCGGCCAGTCGGGGTAGTAGGCGAGCCCGTCGGACCGGGTCAGCCCGTCGAAGTCGGCGATGAGCTTCTTGGCCTTGGCATCGGTGATCGCGGACGGGTCCGCCGCGACCGGCACGCCGCCCGCGTTGCCGAGCGTGGTCTGCGCCTGCTTCTTCATCGTGATGTCGATGAAGTCGTAGGCGAGCTGCTTGTTCTCCGACCCCTTGGGGACGACCCAGAGGTTCCCGCCCGAGCCGAGCGTCATCTTGGCGCCGGGCCAGACGGCCGTCTCCCAGTCGAACTTCGCCTCCGCGGCGACCCGGCCGAACCACCAGCTCCCGGAGAACATCATGGGGAACTTGCCGCTCATGAACGCGACGCCGGCGTCCTCCGCCTTGAGGCTGACGGACTTCTTGGCGATGTAGCCCTTCTTCACCCAGTCGGCGAAGGTGGTCGCCCCGTAGGTCCATGCGGCGTCGTTGAAGTTCGTCTTGCCGGTGTAGCGCTGGAAGGCGTCCACCCAGGCGCGGTCGGCCTTGTCCAGGGCGAGCTGGTAGACGAACTGGTGCGCCATGTACTCGGCGCCCGCGTTGGTCAGCGGCGTGACGCCCTTGGCGACGAACGCGTCCATCGCGGCGGTCAGCTCGGCGAACGTCGTCGGGATCTTGACGTCGTTCTTCTCGAACAGGTCCTTGTTGTAGTAGACCTGCAGGTACTCCGCATAGTCAGGGACGCCGTACCATGTGTCGCCGCCCATCGTGCCCTTGGCGTCGTACTTGGCGGTGACCTGGACGTTCGGGCTGATCAGCTTGTCCCAGCCCCGCTTGGTGACCTCGGGGGTGAGATCGGTGAGCAGGCCCTGCCTGGAGAGCATGCCGGCGGTCGCGTTGCCCTTGTTGTACTCCATGACGTCGGGGGCGTCCTTGGAGTTCAGCACCATGGGCGCGGTCTTCTGGATCTGCTCGAAGCCCTTCTCCTCGAACGTCACCTTGACGCCGGGGTGGGTGGCCTCGAACTCCTTGATCGCCTCGTCCCACGCCTTGCCCATGGCGCTGTCGGGGGCCTCGTAGTGCCAGAGCTTCAGCTCCTTGCCGCCGGAACCGCCGTCGTCGCCGCCGCACGCCGTGAGCGACAGCGCCGCCGCGGCAAGGGCGGCGAGCACCGCCGCGCTCCTGCCTGCCTTGATCATGGGTCTTCCTCCGGGGTGGGACCGAGCGCCTGTCGAAGCGCTTCGATTGCCGGGATGCTAAGCCCTCGATCAGGCGCGACACAATAGGACGACCCACCTCAATTAGGCCACGGGCCCGCTGACCTGCGACGATCACCTGGGAGCGCTCCCATGAGCAGGCTCAGCGGCTGCACTCCGTGCCGTTCAGCGTGAACCGCGAGGGCGCGCCGTTGGCGCCGTCCTGACTCCCGAGGAACCCGAACTCGGCCGTCCCGTGCGGCGGGATCGACCGGTTCCACTCCGCCGCCGTCACCGTGACGGACGCCCCGTCCTGCGATCGGCCGCCGTTCCACAGCTGGGTGATCGCCTGCCCGTCGGGGAACGCGAAGCCCAGCGTCCAGCCGTCGATCGCGCCGTTTCCGAGGTTGGTGATCCGGACGGTCGCCTGGAAGCCCCGCGGCCACGTCCCGTCGACGCGGTACGACACCGAGCACGCGGCCGTCGCGGCCGTCGTCCTGCCGGCCGGCGGGGACGGCGCCGGCGGTTTCGCGCCGGCCTGATCGGAGGAGTCGGGCGCGAGGGCGGCCAGCAGCGCGGCCAGCGCGACCAGGGCCCCGGCCGCGACCCCGGCGATCAGCAGCGGGCGCCGCCCGGCCCCTCGCCGGTGAGGCCCGGGGTCGTCCAGGACGCGGGTCGGGTTCCGGGGCCGGTCCGGAGGCGGAAGGCCGGCGGGCGCGGCGGCGCCGGGGACGTGGAGCTGGACGCCCGCGGCGCCGGCCAGGAGGCGGGCCGCTCCGGCGGCCGTGGGGCGCGCGCCCGGGTCCGGGGACAGGCAGTCGCGGCAGAGGGCGGCGACCTCGTCCGGCGTGTCCTTCCGGAAGGCCGACGAGGGCGTGGGCGGGGCACCGGTCAGGCACTCGTGCAGGACGACGCCCAGGGAGTAGACGTCGGCCGCCGGCGTCGGGGACGTCCCGCTCACCAGTTCGGGCGCCATGTAGGCGGGCGTGCCCATCACCGGTCCGCCCGTCGTGCCGGTGAACGCGATGCCGAAGTCGAGGACCTTCACCTCGACCGGGGTGAGGTAGACGTTCCCGGGCTTGATGTCGCGGTGCACGATGCCGGCGTCGTGGGCCGCGGACAGGGCGTCGGCGACCTGGGCGCAGATTCCGGCCGCCTCGCGCCAGGGCAGCGGCCCGCGCGACAGGCGCACGGCCAGGCTCTCGCCGTCCAGCAACTCCATGACCACGTACGGGATCCGGCGGGACTCGCGCCGCGCGGACCCCTGCGAGCCGATCCGGTGCTCGCCGTAGTCGTAGACGCCGGTGATGCCGGGGTGGGTGAGGGCCGCGGCGGCCTGAGCCTCCTGGCGCAGGCGCCGTGCGAACTCCTCGGGCCCGCCGTCCTTGGGGACCTTGACCGCGACGGCGCGGTCGAGCACGGTGTCGACCGCGCGCCAGACGGTCGCCATGCCGCCGGCGCCGAGAGGCCGCTCGATGCGGTAGCGCCCCCCGAGGCGTTCGCCCGGGGCGATGATCTCGGGCATGGACGAACTCTATGCCGGACTCAGGGAACGAGGTACCGGCTGTCGCGGGCGTCGGTGATCGCCATGTGTCCGGGGGCGTGCCCGATGGCGAGCTTGGGGCGGGAGGCCATCACCGCCGCCTGCGGGGTCACGCCGCAGGCCCAGAACACCGGGATCTCGTCGACCCGGATCTCGACCGGGTCGCCGAAGTCCGGGGCGGACAGGTCGTCGATGCCGAGCTCGACGGGGTCGCCGACGTGCACGGGCGCGCCGTGGACGGAGGGGTACCGGGCCGTCACGCGCACGGCGTCGGCCACCTGCGCCGCCGGGATCGGGCGCATCGAGACGACGAGCGGGCCGCCGAACTCGCCCGCGCGGCGGCACATCCGGTTCGTCCGGTACATCGGGACGTTGCAGCCCTGCTCGATGTGCCGGACGGGGACGCCGGCCTCGCGGAGCGCGTCCTCGAAGGTGAAGCTGCACCCGATGAGGAACGAGACGAGGTCCTCGCGCCAGTAGGCGGTCACGTCGCCCACCTCGGCGACCGGCTCCCCGTGCTCGTAGACGACGTAGCCGGGCAGGTCGGTGCGCAGGTCCCCGGCGAACAGCGGGGCGGCGGTCTCGCCGGGCTCGGTCACGTCCAGGACGGGGCACGGCCCGGGGTTGCGCTGCGCGAACAGCAGCAGGTCGAAGGCGGACTCGCGCGGGACGGCGATGAGGTTCGCCTGCGTCCAGCCGGAGCACCAGCCGGACGTGGGAACGCGCAGGCCGGCCCGGAACAGGGACCTCGCCTGGTCCGGCGAGAGCGCGCCCGGGTCGAGGGGTGCGGTCATGGTCTGTCCTCCCGGAGGTTCGGTGCGGGGTGCGGCCGGAACCGGAGCCGCTGCCCGGGACGGGCCTGGGCGGCGCGTCCGATGTCGGCGGAGGCGACCACCGCGATCACGGGGTAGCCGCCGGTGAGCGGGTGGTCGGCGAGGAACAGCACCGGCCGCCCGGACGGCGGGACCTGCAAGGCCCCGGTGACCGTCCCCTCGCTGGGCAGCTCGCCGCGCCCGGCGTGCTCCAGTCCCGGCCCGTCCAGGCGCATGCCGACGCGGTCGATCTCGCTGGTCACCGTGTAGGCGGCGGAGAAGAGGGCGTCCAGCGCGCCGGGGGCGAACCAGTCGTGGCGGGGGCCGGGCATCGCGCGCAGCTCGATGTCGCCGCCGCCCGGCGGGCGGACGGGCGCGGCGTCCAGGAGCGGCGCGGCGGCGGGCGGCGCACCGACGGGGAGCAGGTCGCCGGGTTCGAGCGGGGCCGGGCCGAGGCCGGAGAGGGTGTCGGTGGAGCGGGACCCGAGGACGGGCGGGACGGCGACGCCGCCGCGCACGGCCAGGTAGCTGCGCAGTCCGGAGGGCGGGGCGCCCATCCGCAGTTCGGCGCCGTCCGGGACGTGGAGAACGGAGTAGGGGGCCTCGGGGCGGCCCTCCACGAGCAGCGGGGCGGGCGCACCGGTCACCGCGGCGAACACGCCGCCGCGGCAGCGCACGTGCAGGCCGCCGAAGGTGACCTCGACCGCGGCCTCCTCCTCGGGGTTGCCGAGCAGCCGGTTGGCGAGTCGGAACGAGCCCGGGTCCGCGGCGCCCGACACCCCCACGCCGAGCGCCGCGTGACCCGAGCGGCCCAGGTCCTGGACTGTCGCCAGGGGTCCTGTGCGGAGAACGTCCAGACGGCGCCTCACAGTTCCCTCCGGACGAAGCGGACCCGGGTCCCCGGGCGGAGCAGGGCGGGCGGGTCGCGTTCGAGGTCCCACAGGACGGCCTCCGTGCGTCCGATGAGGCGCCAGCCGCCGGGGGACTCGACCGGGTAGACGCCGCTGAAGCGCCCGGCGAGACCGACCGCGCCCGCGGGGACGCGGACGCGGGGCGTCGCGCGGCGCGGGACGTCCAAACGCGGGTCACCGCCCTCCAGGTATCCGAACCCGGGCGCGAACCCGGTGAACGCGACCCGCCACGGGGTCCCGGTGTGCGCGGCGACGACCTCGTCCGGGGCGAGCCCGGTGAGGCGGGCGACCTCGGCGAGGTCGTCGCCGTCGTAGACGACGGGGATCTCGGCCTCGCCGGCGCCTCCGTCCGCCGTGCCCGGCCGGGTGGCGCGCACCGCCGCGGCGACCGCGGCCGGGTCGGCGGACGGGTCCAGCAGCAGGGTCAGGGTGCGGGCCGCCGGGACGAGGTCGGCGACGCCGGGCGGCGGGGACGCGGCGAGCGCCGCGTACAGGCCGAGCATCTCCGGCAGGCCCGGCAGTTCGACCAGCAGCGCCGCGTCGCCGCTCGGGAGGATCCGCACCCCGCCCTCACTTCCAGAGGTCGTCGAGCCCGGACAGGCTGTTCCAGCCCAGGTAGAGCGACAGCAGCCAGGCCGCCACGCCGATGGCGAGGAGCCAGACCGGGTAGCGGTGGCCGCCGAGCAGGTCCCGGCGGCGGGCGGCCGCCCACAGCAGCACGGCGAGCCCGAACGGCAGGATCAGCCCGTTCAGCGCGCCCGCGAGGACGAGCAGCTTCGCCGGGGCGGTGCCGATCACGAGGTAGATGGCGGCGGAGACGAGGATGAACGCGACGACCAGCCGGTTGCGGTGCCGCTCGACGAAGGAGGAGAACGACACGAGGAAGGACACCGAGGTGTAGGACGCGCCGATGACCGAGGTGATCGCGGCCGACCACATGATCAGGCCGAAGACGCGCAGGCCGGCCTCGCCCGCCGCGTTCTCGAAGGCCGAGGCGGGGGCGTTCTCCTTGGCGAGGGTCACCCCGCCGGCGACGACGCCGAGGACGGCGAGGAACAGCAGCACGCGCATGAGGCCGGTGACGAGGACGCCGGTGACGGCGCTGCGGTTGATCTCCTTGACGTTGTCCGGTCCGGTCACCCCGGACTCGATCATGCGGTGCGCGCCCGCGTAGGTGATGTAGCCGCCGACCGTCCCGCCGATGAGCGTGGTGATGACCAGGAAGTCGACGGTCTCCGGCGCCACGCTCTGCCGGAGCGCGTCCCCGATGGGCGGCTCGGACACGAACGCCACGTACAGGGTCAGCAGGATCATCACCGCGCCGAGCACGACGACGATCCGGTCCATGGCGACGCCGGCCCGCCGGACCAGGAAGATCGCGATGGCGGCCAGCGCGGAGAGCGCGCCGCCGATCTTGACGTCCAGGCCGAGCAGCGCGTTCAGCCCGAGCGCGGTACCGGCGACGTTGCCGATGTTGAACACCAGCCCGCCGAACACGTCCAGCGCGGCGAGGCCGTACCCGGCGCCGGGCAGGACGCGGTTGCCGAGCTCCTGGGCGCGCATCCCCGAGACGCCGACGACGCGCCACACGTTCAACTGGATCGCGACGTCCACCAGCACGGACACGAGGATCGCGAACGCGAACGCGGCGCCGAGCTCGGCGGTGAAGACGGTGGTCTGGGTGATGAAGCCGGGTCCGATGGCGCTGGTCGCCATCAGGAACATGGCGCCGGTGAGCGCGGCGCGACGCGAGCGGGCGGCCGGTTCCTTGGTGGTGTCGAGGGTCGCTGGGTCCGTCATGGCGGGGCCCTTCCAGGGGGTTCGACTTTCCGCAAGCGTAGGGATTGTTCAACAATCCATCAAGAGACCTGTTGATGCATTCTCCCGTCCCCGGGGATAGGCTGGCCTCCCCGAACCTTCGCGCGTCCTCCCGCGCCTACCCCCGGAAGGTGGCTCATGCCCGTGCCGGCGCAGGGCTCGTGGCTGGCCGGCATCGCGGCCGCCCGGCACGACCTCGACCGCACCAGCACCGCCGCGCGGATCGCCGACCTGCTGCGCGAGCAGATCACCGACGGGCGGCTCGCCCCCGGCGAGCGCGTCCGCGAGGAGGAGCTGGGCGAGGCCCTGAAGGTCTCGCGCAACACCGTGCGCGAGGCGTTCCGGCTGCTCGCGCAGGAGCGGCTGCTCGTCCACGAGTTCAACCGGGGCGTGTTCGTGCGCCGGGTCACCGCCGACGGCCTCGCCGACCTCTACCGGGTCCGGCGGATCCTGGAGTGCGAGGGCGTGCGGTGCGCGCGGGAGGCCCCCGCGGGGTCGTTCGGCCGGGTGGAGGCCGCGGTCCTGGACGGCGAGCGCGCCGCCGCCGCCGGGCGCTGGCCGGACGTCGGCACCGCCGACATACGCTTCCACCAGGCCATCGCCGCGCTGGTGGGCAGCCCTCGGGTGGACGAGATGATCCAGCACCTGCTGGCCGAGATGCGCCTGGTCTTCCACGAGATGGGCTCGCCGCGCGAGTTCCACGAGCCCTACCTGGCCCGCAACCGGCGGATCCACGACCTGATGGCGGGCGGCGACCTCGCCGGGGCGGAGCGGGAGCTGCGCTCCTACCTCGACGACGCCGAGAAGCAGCTCACGAACGCGTATCGCGCGGAGGCCCCCTGAGGAGGCGGGGTCACGGGGCGTAGTTCATGACGTGGTCGTGCAGCAGCTGCGGTGCGGCCGGGTCGGCGCGGCGGAACGCCTCGATCAGCTCGGCGTGCTCGGCCGACTTGGAGTAGATCTCCGTGTGGTGCAGGCGCAGGGACAGCGTCGTCCACAGCTCGATGCCGAGCCCCTCCCACACCGAGACGAGCAGCCGGTTGCCGGCCGTCTCGACGATCTCGCGGTGGAAGGCGATGCTCAGCCGCATCTGCTCGTGCAGGTCGCCTTCCCGGGCGGCCTCGCCGAGCCGGCGGTTGTGCGCCTCCAGCGCGTCCAGGCAGTCGGCGAGCCGGGGCAGCGCCAGCTCCACGGCCGTCCGCTCCAGCCCGGCGCGGACGGGGAAGATCTCGGCCAGGTCCTGCTCGGTGAAGTCGCGGACCCGGGCGCCCCGGTTCGGCAGCGTCTCGATCAGCCGCTGCGCCTCCAGCTGGCGCAGCGCCTCCCGGACGGGCCCCTGGCTCACGCCCAGCTCGGTCGCGATGCGGCGCTCGACGATGCGCTCCCCCGGCTCCCATCGCCCGGAGCTGATGCCCTCCACGATGAACTCGCGGATCTGGTCGGCGAGCCCGGTGCGGAGCAGCTGGTCGGAGGTCTTCACGAAACTGGATCGTAGCGCCACGGCCGGTAAGTGCCTCTTGACGGGTGAGCGGTTCGTGCGAGATACAATATGATCGATCATAGATCAACGATGATCGGGAGTGTCGTGGCGATCCTACGGCGCTGCCCCCGGACAGAGGAAGGTCGCCGATGGCTGAGACCGTTCAGGCCGCACCGGCGCGGAGCCGGCGGGCGCGCGGCGCCAAGGCTCCCGGGCCGAAGACCGACGCGGCGGCGCCGGAGGCGGCGTCCCCGGCGGCCGACGCCGGCACTCTCGTCGGCTACTACCGGCAGATGCTGCTGATCAGGCGGTTCGAGGAGCGGGCCGCCCGCGCCTACACCGAGGCCAAGATCGGCGGCTACTGCCACCTGAACCTCGGCGAGGAGGCCACGGTCGTCGGGCTGATGGCCGCGCTGCGCCCCACCGACTACCTGTTCACCAACTACCGCGAGCACGGCTACGCCCTCGCCAAGGGCATCGGCGCGGAGCGCGTCATGGCCGAGCTGTACGGGCGGTCCACGGGCGTGTCCAAGGGCTGGGGCGGGTCGATGCACCTGTTCGACGCCGAGGCCCGGCTGCTCGGCGGGTACGGGATCGTCGGCGGGCAGGTGCCCCTCGCGGCCGGCGCGGCGCTCGCCGTCTCCTACAAGGGCGGCGACGAGGTCGTCATGTGCCAGATGGGCGACGGGACGACCGCGATCGGAGCGTTCCACGAGTCGCTGAACATCGCCGCCCTCTGGAACCTCCCGGTCGTCTTCGTCGTGATCAACAACGGTCTCGGCATGGGCACCACCGTGGAGAACTCCGCGGCCGAGCCGGAGCTGTACCGGCGCGGCGCCGCGTACCGGACGGAGAGCCTGCGGGTGGACGGCACCGACGTGCTCGCGGTGCGCGACGCCGCGCGCACCGCCGTCGAGCGCGCCCGCGCCGAGAGCAGGCCGTACCTGCTGGAGACCGTCAGCCCCCGGCTGAAGGGCCACTCGGTCGTCGACCCCGCCCGCTACCGGTCCAAGGAGGAGAAGGAGGCCCTGAAGGCCGCCGACCCCCTCGCCCGGATGGCGCTGGACCTGGAGGACGCCGGGATCCTGTCCGCCGACGACCGCGACCGGCTGGACGCCGAGGTGACGGCGGAGATCGATGCCGCCGCCGCGTTCGCCGACGACAGCCCCGCGCCCGACGTGTCCACGCTGTTCGACTACACCTATGCCACCCCGGTCCCGGGCGAGCTGCGCCGGCTCCCCGCCGACCCCGTATTCGGTTCCTGAGAGGCACCCATGGCAACCGTGACCTACCGCCAGGCCCTCCGGGACACGCTCCGCGCCGAGATGCTCCGCGACGAGAACGTCTTCCTGATGGGCGAGGAGATCGGGCTCTTCGAGGGCTCCTACAAGATCACCGAGGGGCTGCTGAAGGAGTTCGGGCCGCGCCGCGTACGCGACACCCCGATCGCCGAGGAGGGCTTCGTCGGCGCCGCGATCGGTGCCGCGATGCTCGGCCTGCGCCCCGTCGTGGAGATCATGACGATCAACTTCTCGCTGCTGGCGCTGGACCAGATCGTCAACCACGCCGCGAAGATCTACGGCATGTTCGGCGGCCAGGCCAGCGTGCCAATGGTGATCCGGACGCCGGGCGGCGGCGGGCAGCAGCTCGGCGCCACCCACTCGCAGAACGTCGAGCTGTTCTACTCGTTCATCCCCGGCCTGAAGGTGCTCGCGCCGAGCACGCCCGCCGAGGCGTCGGCGATGCTGAAGGCCGCGATCCGCGACGACGACCCGGTGCTGTTCCTGGAGAACCTCGCCCTCTACAACACCAAGGGCGAACTGCCCGCCGCGGTCGAGGACGTCGAGCCCGCCGAGATCGGCCGCGCCGCCGTGACCCGTCCGGGCACCGACATCACGATCATCGGCTACTCCCGGATGGCCCGCGTCGCCTCGGAGGTGGCCGAGACCCTCGCCGCGGAGGGCGTCTCCGCCGAGGTCGTGGACCTGCGCAGCCTGCGCCCGCTGGACCGGCAGACCGTCGTCGACTCCGTCCGCCGGACCGGCTGCGCCGTCGTGGCCGAGGACGACTGGCTGACCTACGGCATCGGCGCCGAGATCGCCGCGACGATCCAGGAGGGCGCGTTCGACTGGCTGGACGCCCCCGTCCGGCGCGTCGCGATGGCCGAGGTGCCGCTCCCCTACGCCAAGTCCCTGGAGACGGCGGCGCTGCCGTCCGCCGAGTCCCTGCTGACCGCCGTGCGCGCCACGCTCCGCGCGACCGGCCGCATCACGCCGGGGACGGACACCACGTCCCCGCGACCCGCTCTGGAGCCCGTGCGATGACCGAGATCCTCATGCCCCGCCTCTCCGACACGATGGAGGAGGGCGTCATCAGCTCCTGGCAGAAGCAGCCGGGAGACGAGGTCGCGGTCGGCGACGTCATCGTCGACATCGAGACCGACAAGGCGGTCATGGAGTACGAGGCCTACGAGGCCGGCGTGCTGGAGAAGATCCTCGTCGCCGAGGGCGAGACCGCCGCGATCGGCGCCCCGATCGCGGTGATCGCCCCCGCCGGCGGCGCCCGTCCCGAGCCCGCGCCCGCCGCCGAGGCGCGGCCCGCGGCCGAGCCGGAGCAGGCGCCCGCCGCCGAGGCCTCGCCCGAGCCCGAGGCCGCGCCCGAGGCGGCGCCCGAGGCGGCGCCGGTCGCCACGGCCGCCCCGCGGGCCGCGGGACACCCGGCCGCCTCCCGCCCGCCGTCGTCGCCGCTGGCGCGCCGGCTGGCCCGCGACCACGGCATCGACCTGGCCGCCCTCACCGGCTCCGGCCCGGGCGGGCGCATCGTCCGCGCCGACATCGAGGCCGCCGTGCGCGCCGCCGGCCCGGCGACGCCCGCCCCGGCCGCCGCCGAGGCCGCCACCGCCCGCGCCGCCGTCAACGGGGCCTCCGCACCGTCGGCGCCCGCCGTCCAGGCCCGGGCCGACGACCCGGACGTGGAGGCCGTCCCGCTCAACCGCTTCCGCAAGGTCGCGGCCAGGCGGCTGACCGAGAGCAAGCGCGAGGCACCGCACTTCTACCTGAACCGCGAGGTGGACGCGGGCGCCCTGCTGGCGTTCCGCGCGACGCTCAACGAGGCCCTCGCCCCGGCGAAGGTCAGCGTGAACGACCTGGTCGTGAAGGCGGTGGCGACGGCGCTGCGCGAGCACCCGGCGGTGAACGTCTCCTACACCGAGGAGAACCTGCTCTTCCACAAGCGGGTGCACGTCGGCGTGGCGGTGGCGGTCGAGGACGGCCTCGTCGTCCCGGTCGTCCGCGACGCCGACCGCATGAGCGTCTCGCAGATCGGCCGGGAGACCCGCGAGCTCGCCGCCAAGGCCCGCGACGGCAAGCTGTCCGCCCGGGAGATGAGCGGCGGCACGTTCAGCGTCAGCAACCTCGGCATGTTCGGCGTGGACTCGTTCTCCGCGGTGATCAACCCGCCGGAGGCCGCCATCCTCGCCGTGGGCGCCGTCCGCGACGAACCCGTCGTCCGCGACGGCCAGGTCGTCCCCGGCAAGCGCATGACGGTCACCCTCTCGGTCGACCACCGCGCCACCGACGGCGCGACGGCCGCGAAGTTCCTGGCCCGCCTCGCCGAGCTGCTGCAGAACCCGCTGCTCATCGTCGCGTAGCCCCGCACGGAACCCCCGCACGGAACGCGGAAGGGCCCTCGCCGCCGGCGGCGAGGGCCCTTCCGCGTCCTGCCAGGGGTTCAGAGCATGACGCGGCCGCCGGTGACGTCGAGGGTGAGGCCCGTCAGCCAGGTGGACTGGGACGAGGCCAGGAAGAGAGCGGCGGCCGCCACGTCGCCTGGTTCGCCGAGACGGGCGAGCGGGTGGGAGGCGGCCACGGCGTCCTGGGTCTCCGGCGGCATGAACCGGGCGGTGCGCTCGGTGCGGATCGTGCCGGGGGCGACGCAGTTGACGCGGACCCCGTCCTGTCCGGCCTCGGCGGCGGCGTGGCGGGTGAGGGCCTGGACGCCCGCCTTGGCGGCCTCGTAGGCGACGGGGGCGCCCCACGGGTTGCCCAGTTCCCGGCCGCCGCCCCCCGGCAGGTTCGTCGGCAGGCGCCCGGCCGACGACGACATCGTGATGATCGACCCGGCCTTCCGCTCCTGCATGCCGGGCAGGAACGCCTTCAGGGTGAGGAAGGTCGCGGTGAGGTTGCCGTCGAGGACCGACCGCCACTCCTGCTCGGTCATGGCCGCGGTCGGGCCGGGACGCGCGATCCCGCCGCCGGCGAAGGCGCACAGGACGCCGGCCGGGCCGAGCTCGTCCTCGATCCGCAGGCGCGCGGACTCGACGGCGGCCAGGTCGGTGACGTCGGCCGCGACGCCGATCCCGCCGGTCTCCCCGGCCACCTGGTCGAGCGCCGCCCGGTCGCGTCCGATGACGGCGACCCTGGCGCCCTCGGCGGCGAACGCGCGTGCCGTGGCGGCGCCGATGCCGCGCGAGCCGCCGGTGATGACCGCGACCATGCCGTTGAGCTCGGAATACATCGATGCCTCCTGGTCAGGTGCCTGTCTTTCCGATTCTGAGTGAGCGCTCACTCATTGTCAAGCGGGAGCGGCGCGGCGGTGGCCGTATCCGGCCACCGGCCGGGTTCGACCAATCAGATCCGGCGGGGGCCGCGAAGTATCCGCGGGCATGGCGAAGAGACCGGTCGATCCGGCGTCGCGGCAACGTAGCCCAGCGCCACGGAACGGCGCCGCCGCGGCGAGCACCCGGAGACCGGCGAGGGTTCCACGATGCCGACACTCCATCCAGCCGGGGGAACGTCCAGGGCGCGGGTCGTCGCGATGGTCGCCGCCGGGGGCCTGCTGCTCGCGGGCGGGTTCGCCGGACTCGCGCCGCGGCAGGGCACCGCGTCCAGCCACCGCGAGGCGCCGCTCATCTCGGGGCAGCCGCAGTACGACAACACCGACGTGTACGCGTTCGTGAGTCCGGACAGGCCGGACACCACCACACTGATCGCGAACTTCATTCCGTTCCAGGACCCGGCGGGCGGGCCGAACTTCTACAAGTTCGCACGGGACGCCAGGTACGACCTCAACGTCGACAGCGACGGCGACTCGCTGCCCGACCTCACCTACCGGTTCCGCTTCCACGACCGGCTGAAGAACGCGAACACCTTCCTCTACAACACCGGGCCGGTGACGGGCCTGGACGACCCCGACCTCAACTTCACGCAGACCTACGACCTGACGCTGGTCCGGCGGGTCGACGGCCAGGTCCGGAGCGTGCGCACGCTCGCCGAGAACGCGCCCGTCGCGCCGTCCAACGTGGGCAAGGCGTCCATGCCGGACTACGCGAAGCTGCGCACCCAGGCGGTCAGGCGGCTCGGCGACGGGACGACGTCGTTCGCCGGGCAGGCCGACGACCCGTTCTTCCTCGACCTGCGGGTGTTCGACCTGCTGTACGGCGCGAACCTGAAGGAGGTCGGGAACGACACGCTGAGCGGCTACAACGTCAACACGGTCGCGCTGCAGGTCCCGACGCGCCACCTCGTCACGGGGCACGACCCGGTGATCGGGGTGAACTCGACCGTGGCGCGGCTCTCCGCGTCCGGCGCGTACGCGCAGGTGTCGCGGCTCGGGAGCCCGCTGGTGAACGAGGTGGTCATTCCGCGCGGCAGGAAGGACGCCTTCAACGCGTCCACCCCGTGGCAGGACGCGCAGTTCGCCGGGTTCGTCACCGACCCCGAGCTGCCGAAGCTCATCGAGAAGATCTACAAGATCCCGGCGCCACCCGGGCCGCGCAAGGACCTCGTCCAGGCGTTCCTCACCGGGGTGCCGGGGTTGAACCAGCCGGCGCACGTGCGGCCGGCGGAGCTGCTGCGGCTGAACACCTCGGTCAAGCCGACCGCGACCCCGGACCGGCTGGGCGTGCTCGGCGGCGACAAGGCGGGCTTCCCGAACGGGCGGCGGCTCACCGACGACGTCGTCGACATCGAGCTGCAGGCCGTCGAGGGCGAGCTGCTCGGCCAGAAGAACGACCTCGGCGACGCGGTCAACGTCAACGACGCCGGGTTCGGCAAGAGCTTCCCGTACGTCGCGCAGCCCCACTCGGGGTCGGACGTGCGCGGCGCGACGAAGCCGGGGACGAAGGCCGCGGGCGCGGCGGGCAAGGGCGACGGCGGGCCCGTGAACTTCCTGAACGCGGGCGCCACGGAGAGCACATCGGACGGCGAGGGCGGGACGATCCCGCTGGCGCCGGTCGCGGCGGTGGCGGGCGCGGGAGCGTTCGTGCTGGTCGGCGGGCTGCTGTGGCTGCGGCGCCGGCGTCCCGAGACGGGACGGCACGAGAACTGATGCGTCCCCTCATCACCGGGGCCTCGGCGGCGGGGCTCGTCGCGGCGCTCACCCTCGGATCGGCGGTCGCGTTCGGCCGCCCGTCCGGGGAGCGCGCCGCGGCGGCCCCGGCCGGGGCCCCGGCCCCGGGCATCGCCGGCCTGCAGAAGAGGCTGCGCGAGCAGCCCCGCGACGCCGCCGGCTGGGCGTCCCTCGGAATCGCGTACGTGGAGCAGGCCCGGGTGACCGCGGACCCGACGTACTACCCGAAGGCGGACGAGGTGCTCCACCGGTCCCTCCGGGAGGCGCCCGGGAACGACGGCGCGCTGGCGGGGCTCGGCGCGCTCGCGGCGGCGCGCCACGACTTCCATGGGGCGCTGCGGTACGCGGACGGGGCGCTCAAGGCGAACCCCTACGGGCAGCGCGCCGCGGCCGTCCGGGTGGACGCGCTGGTGGAGCTCGGCCGCTACGACGGCGCCCTGGCCGCCGCCCGCCGGGCGGACGCCGTCCGCCCGGGGATCCCGGTCTTCACCCGGCTCGCGTACGTGCGGGAGCTGCGCGGGGAGGTCGCGGAGGCGCGCCGGGTGCTGGGGCTCGCGCGGGCCTCGGCCACCGACCGCGGCGACCTGGCCTACATCGCGGTGCAGCTCGGCGAGCTGGCCTGGAACGACGGCGACCTCGGCCGGGCGCGGCGCGAGTACGCCGAGGCGCTGCGCCTGTCCCCCGGCCACCTGCCCGCCATGGACGGCGAGGCCCGCGTCAGGGCCGCGCGGGGCGACACGGCCGGGGCGCTCGCCGAGCGGGCCGAGATCGTCCGGCGGCTCCCGCTGCCGCAGTACCTCACCGAGTACGGGGAGCTGCTGGAGTCGGCCGGACGCCGGGACGAGGCGGGACGGCAGTACGCGGTCGCAGCGGCGTGGGCGCGGATCGCCAGGGCCAACGGCGTCGACGCCGACCTGGAGACCGCGCTGTCCGAGAGCGACCACGGCGACGCCGGGGACGCGCTGCGGGCGGCGCGGGCCGAGTACCGGCGGCGCTGTCCGGGCGCGGGCGTGCGGCAGTGCGGCGTGCACGCGGCCGACGCCCTGGCCTGGGCGCTGCACGTCAACGGGCGGGACGGCGAGGCCCTCCGCTACGCCCGGCAGGCGACGGCCACCGGATACCGCCGCGCGTCCTTCCGGTTCCATCTCGGCGTCATCGAGAAGGCCCTCGGCGAGCGGGCCGCCGCGCGGCGCGACCTGACCGGGTCGCTGCGCCGCAACCCGGGCTTCTCACCGCTGTGGGCGCCGCGCGCCAAGGCGGCCCTGGACGACCTGGAAGGTGCGTCGTGATCGTTCTCACGCTCGCCGCCGGGATGCTCGCCGCGCATCCCCTGGGCAACTTCACCGTCAACCACTACGACGGGCTGGTCGCGGCGCCGCACGAGCTGCGGATCGACCACGTCGAGGACCTCGCCGAGATCCCCGCCGCGCAGGCGATGCCGGGGCTCGACGCCGACCACGACGGGCGTCCGTCGAGCGACGAGCTCGCGACCTGGGCGGGCGGGGCCTGTGCGCGGGCGGCCTCGTCCTTGCGCATCACGGTGGGCGGGCGCCCCGCCACCGCGACGGTCGCCTCCGCCGCGGCGTCGGCTCCGCGCGGGCAGGCGGGGCTGCCGACGCTGCGGCTCGAATGCCGGATCACCGCACCCGCCGGGCCGGGGACCGTCTCCTTCCGGGCCGGCGACGCCGACGGCCGGATCGGCTGGCGGGAGGTCAGCGCGCGGGGCGACCGGATGACGCTCGCCGCGTCCGACGTGCCCGGGTCGTCGCGCAGCCGCCGCCTCACCGCCTACCCGGCGGACATGCTCGCCTCCCCGCTCGACCAGCGGTCGGCGTCCCTCGACGTGCGGGCGGGCGGGCCGCCGCTCGCGGCCCCCGCGCCCGTCGGCGGGCCCGGAGCCCTGCTGCCGCGCGGCGCCGACGGGCTGACGCAGAAGTTCACGTCGCTGGTCGCGCGGCACGACCTCACTCCCGGCTTCGCGGCCCTGGCGTTCCTGATCGCGCTGCTGCTCGGCGCCCTGCACGCGCTCGCCCCCGGCCACGGCAAGACGATCATGGCGGCGCACGCGATGGGGGACGCGCGCCGCCGGACGCGGGACGTCCTCGCGCTCGGCCTGACGGTCACCCTCACCCACACGGCCGGCGTCCTGGCCCTCGGCCTGCTCGTGACGTCCGGGGCCCTGCTGGCGCCCGAGGCGCTGTTCCCCTGGCTCGGCGCGGCGGGCGGCGTCCTCGTGACGGCGGCGGGGGCGCTGCTGCTGCGGCGCGCCCTGCGCAACCGGCACCACACCCACGCGCACGGGCACGGCCACGGGCACGGCCACGGGCACGGACATGGGCCCGTGCGTTCGCGACGCGGCGGGGTCGTGCTGATGGGGCTGGCGGGCGGCATGGTGCCGAGCCCGTCGGCGGTCGTGGTGCTGGTCGGGGGCGCGGCGATCGGCCGGGCCTGGTTCGGGGTCGTGCTCGTCCTGGCCTACGGGCTCGGCCTCGCCGCCGCGCTCATGGCGGCCGGCCTCCTCGTCGCCGGCTCCGCGCGCGCCCTGGCGCGGCGCATTCCGGCCATGCGGATCCGGCTTCCCGGCGGAATGATGCCGATAGGGACGTCCGCGACGGTGGTCGCCCTCGGGCTGGGGCTCACGTTGCGGAGCCTGGTCCTGTGAGTTCCGACCCTGGGCGCTCCCGGATGCGTAGTGCCGTATGGACGGCCCACGGAGGGGAGCGCGGCATGCCGGCAGAGACGGGACCGCCGCACGGCGGCACGGTGTCCGGGCATGACGCGGACGCGCTGCTCGGCCGGACGGCGCGCGGCGACGAGCGCGCGTTCGAGCTGCTGTACGACGTGACCGCGGCGCCCGTGCACGGGCTGGTGCGACGGGTCGTCCGCGATCCGGCGATGGCGGAGGAGGTGACCCAGGAGGTGATGATCGAGGTGTGGCGGTCCGCCGCCCGCTACGACCCGGGCCGCGGCGGCGCGATGGCGTGGATCCTGACGATCGCGCACCGCCGGGCCGTGGACCGCGTCCGGCGCGAGCAGGCCGCGGGCGAGCGCGAGGCGAGAACCGTCCACCCCGGGGCGGGCGGCGCGCACGACCCGGTGGGCGAGCGGGTCGAGGCCCGGCTGGAGCACGAGCGGGTGCGGCGCTGCCTCGGGACGCTCACGCACCTGCAGCACGAGTCGGTGACGCTCGCCTACTACGGCGGGCACTCCTATCGTGAGGTGGCCGCGCTGGTGGGCGCGCCGCCGAACACGGTGCGGACCCGGATGCGCGACGGCATCATCCGGCTGCGCGACTGCCTGGGGGTGGAACGGTGACGAACGATCTGCACGCCCTCGCCGGCGCGTACGCGCTGGACGCGATCGACGACGCCGGGGAGCGGCGGTCGTTCGAGGAGCACCTGGCGGGGTGCGAGACGTGCGCGACCGAGCTGCGCGAGTTCCGGGCGACGACGGCCCGGCTGGGCATGGCGGTCGCCGAGGCCCCGCCGCCGCGGCTGCGCGCCCGGGTGCTGGCCGACGTCCGGAACGTCCGGCAGCTGCCGCCCGCGCCCCCGGGCCGGGACGCGGACGTGCGGCCGATCCGGCCTAAGCGGTGGCGGCGCGCCGCCGCGGCGGGGCTCGCCGCGGCCGCGTGCCTCGTGACGGCCGCCTCCGTCGGAGTGGCCGTCCACGAACGGCAGCGCGTGGAGCGCACGGAGACCGCCTACCGGGACGTGGCGTCGGTACTGTCGGCGCCGGACGCGCGCTCGGCGACGGGGCGCGCCGCGGGCGGCGGGACGGTCACGATCGTCGTGTCCGCGTCGCGCGGCGGGGTGGTCGTGGCCTCGTCCGGGCTGCGGGCGCTGCCGTCCTCGAAGGCCTACCAGCTGTGGCTGATCGGCGCGGACGGCCCCCGCTCGGCGGGCCTGCTGCCCGGCGACCCGGATCGCCCGGTCGTCGCCGGGACGTGGCGGCCGCGGGACAAGGTCGGCGTGACCGTGGAGCCCGCCGGCGGGTCCGCGCGTCCGACGACGTCGCCGCTCGTCCTGCTGGACGTCACCTGATCCACTTGTCGTCTGACTGACGATATGTGATCATTGCGGGCATGTCGGTGAACGTCCCGCTCGGCCCGCTGCTCGACCCCGCCTTCCATCTCGGGTCGGTCCCCACCACGTGGGCGGAGCTGCTCGGCTTCGCGACCGGCGCGGTCAACGTGTGGCTCGTCGTCCGGCAGAACATCGCCAACTGGCCGATCGGCATCGCGAACGTGATCCTGCTCGGCCTGGTGTTCCTGGACGGCGGCCTCTACGCCGACGCCGGACTCCAGGTCGTCTACGTCGCGCTCCAGCTCTACGGCTGGTGGGTGTGGCTGTACGGCGGGGACGGCCGCGACCGCCTCCCGGTGCGGCGCACGCGGGGCGCCGAGTGGGCGGCCCTGATCGCCGCGGGCGCCGCCGGCACCGCCCTGCTGACCTGGGCGCTGTCGGCGTGGACGGACTCGACCGTGCCGTTCTGGGACGCCCTCACCACCGCGCTGTCCCTCATGGCGACCTACGGGCAGTCGCGCAAGCTGCTGGAGTCGTGGTGGCTGTGGATCACCGCCGACCTCGTCTACATCCCGCTGTACTTCGCCAAGGACCTCAAGCTCACCAGCGCCCTCTACCTCGTCTTCCTGGCGCTGTGCGTGTCCGGGCTGCTGGCCTGGCGCCGCGACCTGCGCGCGCGGCCCCTCGCCCCGGCGGCGGCCGTATGACGCACGAGCACGGCCTGGTCATCGGCAAGTTCTATCCGCCGCACGCCGGGCACCGCCATCTGATCGACACGGCCGCCGCGTCCTGCGCCCGGGTGAGCGTCGTCGTCGCTGCGTCCACCGCGGAGAGCATCCCGCTCGCGCTGCGGACGGCGTGGCTGCGCGAGGCGCACCGGCAGCCGCACGTGGAGATCGTCCCGGTGGTGGACGACGTGGAGATCGACTACGAGTCCGACGAGATCTGGTCGGCGCACGTCGCGGCGTTCCGGGCGGGCCTGGCGATGCGGTCGGGGCTCGGCGCGTCCGTCCCGCCGGTGGACGCGGTGTTCAGCTCGGAGGCGTACGGGCCGGAGCTGGCGGAGCGCTTCTCGGCCGTGCACGTCCCGGTCGACCCGCCGCGCGAGCGCTTCCCGGTGAGCGGCACCGCCGTGCGCGAGGACCCCGTGGGGAACTGGGAGCACCTCTCGCCGCCCGTTCGGGCGTACCTGGCGCGACGAGTCGTGGTCGTCGGCGCCGAGTCGACCGGCACGACCACGCTGGCCCGTGCGCTCGCCGCCCACTACGCCCGGCGGGCCGGGGTGTGGGAGGCGACCCGGTGGGTGCCGGAGTACGGGCGGACGTTCACCGAGGAGAAGCTGGCCGCCGCGCGGCGGCGGGCGGGCGACCCGTCCCTGTGGCTGGACGACCTGGTGTGGGAGTCGGCCGAGTTCACCGAGATCGCCGAGCGCCACGCGGCGCTGGAGGACGCGGCGGCCCGCTCCGGCTCGCCGCTGCTGGTCTGCGACACCGACGCGTTCGCCACGGCGATCTGGCACGAGCGCTACCTCGGCGCACCGGCCCCCGAGGTCGAGGCCGTCCACGGGCGGACCCCGCACCATCTCTGGATCCTGACCGATCCCGAGGGCGTCCCCTTCGAGCAGGATGGCTGGCGCGACGGCGAGCTGATCAGGTCGTGGATGTCGGGACGCTTCCGGGAGGAACTGGAGAAGCAGGGTCTTCCGCACATCACCGTGACGGGCCCCCACGAGCGGCGCCTGGCCGCCGCCGTCGAGGCGACCGACGCCCTGCTGGCCGAGGGCTGGCACTTCAGCACCCCGCTGACCCCCTAGCCCCGGCCGCCCGGGTCAGCCCAGCCAGATCATGTTCGTCACGCGGAACTCCTTGATGTCGGCAAGGACGAGGTAGTCGAAGAACATCGAGGTGCCGTCGACCACAAGACGAAATTCGAGATCGGCGTCGTCCAAAGGCCTTCCGGGGGGACCGGCTCCGGTGTCGACGGCCAGGCCGCCCGCCACCGCGAAGTCGCAGAAGAAGCGGATCACCGAGTTCTTCAGCGCCGGGGGCATGGCCTCGATCACGTCGGAGGCCTCTTTCTCGCAGAAGACCGTCCAGCCGCTCCGGCCGGCGGTCACTTCTCCGCGTCTTCCTCCGACAGGAACCGCCGTTTGAGCTCTTCGAGCGAGACCAGCTCGCTCCGGTCCGCCCTGCGCGCCCTGGCACGGCGCTCCGCGCGGTCGGGGATCTGGGCCAGATGGGCCTCGGCCCACCAGTCGTCCATGACCCGCCTGTAGTCGTCCTCTTCCTTGGCCGCCATGACCTCTTCGAGGAACCTGGTGCGCTTCTCCTCCGTCAGCCAGTCGGCGATGCCCTTGATCGTCCTTGGGACCCGGTGGACCTGCCCGGGGAGGAGTGGTTCTAGCGGTTGTGCGCTCATGTCGCTCCCGTCCGTCTGGCTCGGTCCCCTCTCGTCCGTGCAACGAGACCATACCGGGCCCCACTGACAGCGCAGAGGGCCATTTGGTGGCACGCAGCGTATTGATCTCCTCCGGAGCAGGGGCCACAAAGGCCTTTGTGAAGACACAAGTGCGTTCCGGACGTATTGGCCTTCGGACAGGGTCGGGCGTGTCCCCGTTTCACTCGCGCCGGCGAGCTGAGAATGTGAGGCTTCAAGCCGATGCGGGCGGGCGTCCTCGATGCTGCTCGGCCGGCCCGGTGCGGAGCGGGCGCCCGGCCGGCTGGTCGAGGCGGAACAGGTCCTCGTCGATCCGGTCGAGAGCGAGCCGCACGGCGCCGAGGGCCACCGACTCCTCTCCGAGTTCGGATCCCTCGATCCGGACGGGGCTCAGGGACAGCGGCGCGACGTGTTCGCGCAGCGCGGCGACGAGCGGCGCGCCGCTCCCGACCAGGGGGCCGCCGACCACGATCATCTCCGGGTCGAGGGCGAGGGCCATCGCCGCGACGCCGCGCGCCATCCGGGCGGCGAGCCGCTCCACCCGGTCCCGCGCCTCGGCGGACCCGCGCCCGGCCGCGTCCAGGACGCGTTCCGCCTCCTCGAAGAGGGGGCCGGAACCGGCCTCCGGCACCAGGGAGGCGGTCGTGTCCCGCAGGCCCAGCTCGTCCAGCATGCCGATCTCGCCCGCGGCCCCCCAGCGGCCCCGGTGCAGGCGGCCGCCGATGATCGCGCCCATGCCGGTGTGCAGGGCGGCGTGGACGCAGACGACGTCGTCGGCGTCGCGGGCGGCGCCGCGCCACCGCTCGGCCATGGCGGCGAGGTTGGCGTCGTTCTCGACGAGGACGGGGCAGGAGAACGAGCGGCCCAGCTCGCGCGCCAGATGGACGCCCTCCCACCCGGGCACGACCGTGCAGGACGTGACCGTCCCGTCCGGGGCGACGACGCCGGGGGTGCCGGCCGCGACGGCCCGCAGCGACCGCCGGTCGACGCCCGCCCCGGCCAGGCACGCCCTGACCGCGGCGCGCACCGCCGTGATCCGCTCGCCGGGGGCGGCGCCGCCGGCGAGGGCGGCGCGGTGCCCGCCGACGACCTCGCCGGCGAGGTCGGCGACGAGCAGCCGCACCCGGTGCGCGTCGACGTCGATGCCGAGGGCGTGGCCGGCCTCCGCGCGGAACCGGTAGCGGCGTGCGGGCCTGCCGAGCCCGCCGCCCGGGCGCGGCGCGTCCTCGGCGGCGAGGCCGCGGTCGATCAGCTCGCCCAGCACGCCCTCGGTGGTGGGCCGGGACAGCCCGACGCGCCGGGCCAGCTCCGACAGCGTGGCCTCGTCGCCGTCGCGCAGTGCGCGCAGCGTCGCGGCGGAGTTGAGCCGGCGGAGCACCGAGGGGTCGCCTCCGTGGAGAGAGTGGTGCGGCACGGGTACCCCTTGACAGCGTTCGGCGGACGGACGACATTATTGCCAGACTACTTATGAAAACACCTTGCATAAGTCGGCCGCCGGTTCCGGACCGGTGCGGACGGCCAGGTCGGAAGGGTGCGCGATGCAGCGGACGGGGCCAACGATCGCCGTGGCCGGGGCGGGGCTGCGCGGTCGGGGCTACGCCGCGCGGATCCGGGAGGCCGGGGCCGGCCGGATCGTCGCGGTCGCCGAGCCCGACCCGGCGCGGCGCGCCCGGTTCGCGGCCGAGCACGGCCTTCCGCCGGAGCGGACGTTCTCCGGCTGGCGCGAGATGGCCGCGCGGGGCCGCCCCGCCGACGGGGTGATCATCGCGACGCAGGACGCCGAGCACGCCGAGCCCGCGGTCCGGTTCGCCGGCCTCGGCTGCCACATCCTGCTGGAGAAGCCGATGGCGACGTCCGAGGCGGACGCGCTGCGCATCGTGGACGCCGTCGAGCGCGCCGGAGTGATGCTCGCCGTCTGCCATGTGATGCGCTACACCGAGTACACCCGCGCTTTCCGGAGGCTGATCGAGGACGGCCGGATCGGCGCGCCGGTCAGCGTCCAGCACCTCGAACCGGTCGGCTGGTGGCACCACGCCCATTCCTACGTGCGCGGCAACTGGCGGCGGGCGGACGAGTCCGGCCCGATGCTGATGACGAAGTCGTGCCACGACGTCGACTGGCTGATCCACGTGATGGGCGAGGCCCCCGCGCGGGTGTCCTCGTTCGGGCGGCTGTCGCACTTCCGTCCGCAGGAGCGGCCGCCCGGCGCCGCCGACCGCTGCGTCGACTGCGCCGTGGAGGCCCGCTGCCCCTACTCCGCGACCCGGCTGTACCTGTCGTGCCTCGGCGATCCCGGCCGCGAGAGGTGGCCGCTCGGCGCGGTCACCGACGACCGCACCGAGGCGGGCGTCCTGCGGGCGCTGCGCGAGGGTCCGTACGGCCGCTGCGTCTACGCGTGCGACAACGACGTGGTCGACCACCAGGTCGTGAACATGGAGTTCCCGTCCGGCGCGACCGGCGTGTTCACCATGACCGCGTTCGCGGCGGCCGCCCCGCGCCAGACGCGCGTCTTCGGGACGTCGGGCTGCCTGGAGGGCGACGGCGTCCGCATCACGGTCCGCGACTTCGTCACCGGCGAGACCGAGATCGTCGAGCCCGGCGCCGTCCCTCCCGGGGGCGCGTCCGACGGTCGCCACGACCACGACGACGACGCGCTGGCCGACGCCTTCGTCGCCGCGCTGGCCGCGGGCGACCCCGCCCCGCTCAGCTCCGGCCCCAGGGAGAGCCTGGCCTCGCACCGCGTCGTGTGGGCCGCCGAACAGGCCCGGCTGGACGGCACCGTCATCGACCTGGACCCGCAGTCACTTCTGGCGAGAGGCACGGTGCGCCCGTGACCATCAGACTCCTGCCGGCCGCCGCCGCGCTGTCCCTGCTCCTCGCGTCGGCCGCCTGCGGCGACTCGTCCGGCGGGCCGGCGTCGCCCGCCGGCAACGACGGCCGGGGGCCCGTCACCGTCGCCACCGGCAAGGACCTCACCCAGACCGTGCAGCGGCTCGTCGCCGCGTGGAACGACGGCCATCCGGAGGAGAGGGTCCGGCTCGTCGAGCTGCCCGAGGACGGCGACCAGGCGCGGCAGCAGCTCGTCCAGAACATGCAGATCAAGTCGGACGCCTACGACGTCGTCCGGCTGGACGCGGTGTGGACGGCGGAGTTCGCCGCGCGCCGCTGGATCCTGCCGCTGCCGGACGGGCTGGTGGACGCC
Organism: Actinomadura sp. NPDC023710; assembly: GCF_040639875.1. Lineage (NCBI taxonomy): Bacteria > Bacillati > Actinomycetota > Actinomycetes > Streptosporangiales > Thermomonosporaceae > Actinomadura > Actinomadura sp. NPDC023710. The sequence continues at coordinate 126,572 of NZ_JBFAGB010000011.1, read as the reverse complement.
TCCTCGTTCGTCCCGGCGGCCCTGGAGACCGGCAAGTACCGCGGCAGGCTGTACGCGGCGCCGTGGCTGACCGGGACCGGCGTCCTCTACTACCGCGAGGACCTCCTCGCCAAGGCCGGGGTGAAGAGGCCGCCGAGGACGTGGGCCGAGCTGCGCGACGCCTGCGCGAAGGTCCGCCGGACGCCGGACGGCGAGGGCGTCGACTGCTACGCGGGCCAGTACGGCAAGTACGAGGGGCTCACGGTCAACTACTCCGAGGCCGTCCAGTCCGCGGGCGGCGAGGTCTTCGACTCCTCGGGCAGGCCGCGGGTGAACACCCCGCAGGCCAAGGCCGGGCTCAGGTTCCTCGTGGACGCGTTCGAGAACGGCACCATCCCGCAGAAGGCCATCACGTTCAAGGAGGAGGAGGGCCGCCGCGCCTTCCAGGAGGGGCACCTCGTCTTCCACCGCAACTGGGCCTATGTCTACGCGCTCGCCGCCGAGAAGGACGGCTCGAAGGTGGCCGGGAAGTTCGGCGTCGCGCCGATCCCGGGCGAGGGGGGGCCGGGCTCCGGCACCCTCGGCGGTAACAACCTGGCCGTGTCGGCGTTCTCCAAGCACCAGGCCACCGCCCGCGACTTCATCGCCCACATCGTCAGCCCGGCCGTCCAGAACGATTACGGCCGCGCACAGTCGTTCCCGCTGTCCCTCGCCGCCCTCTACGGCGACCCTGAAATGATCAAGCGGTACCCCTACCTGCCGGTGCTGAGGCAGGGCATGGACAAGGCGCGGCCGCGCCCCGTTGTCGTGCGGTACAACGAGGTCAGCGCCGCCGTGCAGGAGCACGTCACCGCGGCGCTCACCGGGAGGAAGCCGGTGGACCGCGCGGCCGAGGACCTCCAGAAGGCGCTGGCGGCGCTGGCCGACTGAAGGCTCTCCGGGAGGCCGCTCACTCGTAGGTGAGGCCGTATCCGAAGGGGAACAGCGGCTTCTTGCCGTCACCCCTGTTGATGGGCTGCTGGGAGGCCGAGCGCATCCACGTCACCGGGAGCCTGCCGGTGGGGGCGGCGGCCCCGTACAGGACGTCGGCGACGCCCGCCCCCTCGCTGCCCGGCAGCCACGCCTCAACGAGCGCGCTCCACCTGGGCAGCTCCGAGGCGATGTCCAGCGGCCGTCCCGACACCAGCACCACCACCACCGGGACCCGGGACGCCCGCAGCCGCTCGATGGTCTTCAGGTCGGCCTCGTCGAGGCCCATGTCACCGGTGAGGTCGCCGTGGTACTCGGCGTACGGCTTCTCGCCGACGACCGCGATCGCCGCGTCGTAGGACCTGTCGATGCCCGTCCCGTCCCTGTCGTAGGTGACGGTCGCGGACGGCTCCGCGGCCTTGCGGATGCCCTGCAGGATCGTGGTGCCCTTCGTGGTCGGCCCCGGCGCGCCCTGCCAGCTGATCGTCCACCCGCCGGACTGCATGCCGATGTCGTCGGCGCTGCGGCCCGCGACGAAGACCTTGTCGTCGCCGTCCAGCGGCAGGACGCCGTCCGCGTTCTTCAGCAGCACCTGCGACTCGGCGGCCGCGCGCCGGGCGAGCGCGCGGTGCTCGGCGCTCCCGACCGTCCTCAGGTACGTGCGGTCGGCCATCGGCCGCTCGAACAGGCCCAGCTGGAACTTCCTGGTCAGGATGCGGCGGTTCGCGTCGTCGACGCGGGACATCGGGACGGCGCCGTCCTTCACCGCGTCGCGCAGGTGGTCGATGAACCGGCGCCACTCGGTCGGCACCATGACCATGTCGATCCCGGCGTTGACCGCGGCAGCGACCTCGTCCTTGGTGAACCCCCGCTCGCCGTCGATCTGGTCGATGCCGTTGTAGTCGGACACGACGAAGCCGGTGAAGCCCAGCTCACGCTTGAGGACGTCGCTGATCAGGTAGGTGTTCTGATGCATCTTCAGCCCGTTCCACGAGCTGTAGGAGACCATCACCGCGCCGACGCCGCGCCTCACGGCCTCCCGGAACGGCGGCAGGTGGACCGCGCGCAGCTCCTTCTCCGAGACCTTGGTGTCGCCGCGGTCGTCGCCGCGCTCCGTGCCGCCGTCCCCGAGGTAGTGCTTCGCCGTGGCCAGGACGGACGTGGGGCCGCCCAGCTCGTCCCCCTGCAGGCCGTCGATGAGCGTCGTCATGGTCGCGGGCAGCTCGGGCACCTCGCCGAACGACTCGTACGTCCGGCCCCAGCGGTCGTCGCGGGCCACGCACAGGCAGGGCGCGAAGTTCCAGTCCACTCCCGTCCCCGTCATCTCCGCCGCGGTCACCGCGCCGATCCCGCGGACGAGGGCCGGGTCGCGGGCCGCGCCGAGCCCGATGTCGTGCGGGAAGATCGTCGCACCGACCACGTTGCCGTGACCGTGCACCGCGTCCACCCCGTACATCATCGGGACGCGCAGCGGCGCGGCGAGCGCGGCCCGCTGGAGACCGTCGTACATGTCCGCCCAGCTCTCCGGCGTGTTCGGGCTGGGCGCCGACCCTCCGCTCGACAGCACCGATCCGATCCGGTACCGGGTGACGTCCTCCGGCGTCACGTACCGCCGCTCCGGCTGCGTCATCTGGCCGAGCTTGTCGGCGAGGCTCATCCGGTCGAGCAGGTCGTCGACGCGGTCCTCCACCGACAACCGCGGGTCGAGGTAGGGCGCGGGGCCCGAGGCGGCCCGGGCGGGACCGCCGTGGACGGTCAGCACCAATGCGGCGAACAGGCTCAGGCCGACAGCGCGGAACCGCAACGCCCGCGGGGAGGAACAGCACATGCGGAAGGTTTTTCCAGGTTCGATCAAACGCAACGCAACCGGATACCAGCACCTGAGCAATATCTGCCGGTCACGGCCGGACAAAGTTCACAGGGCTCTCGGTCGGGATCGAACCGACACCACCAGGACCACAACCTGGTGTGCAGACCACTACACCACGAAAGCCGTATCTCCGGCAGGAATCGAACCTGCGACCTCCGGGTCCGCAACCCGGCGCGCTCTCCACTGCGCCACGGAGACGTGTTCTTGCGTGCTGAGCGCAGGAATCGAACCTGCCTGCTGCGGTTTATGAGACCGCCGGACGCACCAGCGTCCCTGCTCAGCGCGGAGGGTGCGAGACTCGAACTCGCGCAGGGGTGACCCTGACGACGGCTTAGCAAGCCGCTGCCTTTCCGCTCGGCCAACCCTCCGGAAACGAAAAAGACCGCCCGTGGTCTTCGGGCGGTCGGCTTCAGGACGTGCGAGTCACGTCCGTCGGCGGCTCCCGAGACCGGAATGGCTGCTGCGCATTCGATGACGTCGCATGGCGGCTCCCCTTTCCGATCCCGTCTTTCCGGCGTTCTCACCTACGACGTCCATGGTGCCGGGGCGGTTCCGCCCCGGCAACCCATTTATCGCCTCATTCCTCGAAATCAGTGCTCCGGGAGGTCGGCTCCCAGGCCGCGAACTCCTTCCGCGCTCCGGCGAGGGCGGCGTCGACGGCGTCCGCGGCGTCGTTGCCCAGCGGCAGCCGGAGCGGCGTGTCGTCGGCGTCCAGTGCCTTCAGGATCGCCGCGGCGGCCCTGGCCGGATCGCCCGGCTGCTTGCCGTCGCTGCCCGGCAGGTTCGCCCGGACCGGCCCGACGCTGCCGGCGTACTCCGGCATCGCGGCCGCCTGGTGCAGTCCGCCGCCGGCGAACGACGTCCGGAACGCGCCCGGCTCGACCACCAGGACCTTGATCCCGAACGGTGCGACCTCCTGCGCCAGCGCCTCCGACAGGCCCTCCAGGGCGAACTTGGTCGCCGAGTAGGCGCCCACGCCGGGGAAGGAGAACCGGCCGCCCATGCTCGACATCTGCACGACGGCGCCGCTCCCCTGGCGGCGCATGTGCGGCAGCACCGCCCGGGTCAGCGCCACCGGGCCGAAGAAGTGCAGATCCATCAGCTCGCGCAACTCGCGGTCGGTGGTCTCCTCCACGGCGCCGACGACGCCGCGCCCGGCGTTGTTGACCAGCACGTCGATCCGTCCGTGCCACAGGACCGCGTCCGCGACCACGTCCGCGACCCTCGACTGGTCGGTGACGTCCAGCTCGACCGCGCTGACCCGGCCCGGGTGGCGCGCCACCAGATCGTCCAGCGCCTCCGGGCGGCGCGCCGCCGCGACGACCGTGTCCCCGGCGGCCAGCGCCGCCTCCGCGATCGCCCTCCCGAAACCCGAGTTCGCCCCGGTGATCAGCCAGACCCGTCCGTGCTCAGTGGTGTTCGTCATGCCCGTAGTTATCGCAGACCACCGGCCGCGCCGTCCAAGACAGAGATCCTTCCGGTCGATAAAGAGCGTTTATGATCCCCGTATGGAGCTGCGCCAGCTGCGCTACCTTGCCGCGATCGCGGACGCGGGCAATCTCGGCCGGGCCGCCGAGGCCCTCTACGTCAGCCAGCCCGCGCTCTCCTACGCGCTGCGCAGGCTCGAAGCCGAGCTCGGCGTCCGGCTGTTCGACCGGCACCCGGGCGGCGTGACCCCCACCCCGGCCGGCCGCGACGTGATCGCCGAGGCGCGCCGCACCGTCCGGCAGGCCGACCGCGTCGCCGCCGCGGCCGAGCGGCACCGGCGCGGGCAGACCGGCGTCCTGCGCGTCGGGTTCGAGGCCAGCGGCGCGGGCGAGCTGACGACCCGGGCCCGCGCCGAGTTCGCCGGCGCCCACCCCGGCGTCCGCGTCGAGCCCAAGCGCTTCGACTGGGGCGGCGAGACCGCCGCGCTCCGCACCGGGCAGGTGGACGTGGCGTTCGTGTGGCTGCCGGCCGACCTCGGCGGCCTCCACTCTGAGATCGTCCACACCGAGCCGCGCGTCGTGGGCCTCCCGGCGGGCCATCCGCTCGCCTCCGCCGAGGGCGTGTCCATCATGGACGTCAAGGACGAGCCCCTCATGTGGACCGAGCGCGCACCCCGCGAGTGGGTGGACTGGTGGGCGGTCAACCCCAGGCCGGACGGGTCCGCCCCGCGCTGGGGCCCCACCAACGACAACGTCGAGGAGATGCTCGAACAGGTCGCCGAGGGCACGGCCATCTGCTTCGCGCCGTCCAGCATGGCGCTGTACTACGCGCGCCCCGGACTGTCCTGGGTGCCGCTCACGGACGTGGAGCCGCTGCGCGTCGCGCTCGCCTGGGCGGACGGAGGCCCGCTCGTCGAGGCCTTTCGCCGCGGTCGTCCGCGCGCTCGCGGGCGTCAGGCGTACGTCCGCGGCGCCTCCACGGCCGCGCTGAGCGCCCGGAGCGCCTGGTAGACGCGGACCTTGACCACGTCGACCGGCACCCCCAGCGAGGCGGCGGCCTCGTTGACCGATCGGTCCCGGAAGACCGTCTCGGTGAGGATCTCGCGGTGCGCGGGCGGCAGCCCCTGGAAGGCCCGGGCGACCACCGCGGGGCGCATCCGCTCCCCCGGCGAACCGGGGGCGAACGAACCGGTGTCTTTGCCCATTCGCAGTGCCACACGACGAATTTGGCACCCTTCTCCCGCCCCGCCGCCCTCCTTATGGCGTCTTTAAGGAAGCGTTGAGGCTCTGCTTCAGGGGACGGGGCGCAGAGGTGCGCCGGAGGCGAGGAGGGCGAGGGCGGCGGCGCCGTAGAGGCCGGCGTCGCGTTCCAGGGTCGTGGAGGACACGCGCAGGTCGCGCAGGTGCGGCATGCCGGCGCGGGCGGCGATCGCGGCGCGCAGGGGGTCGAGGAGCAGATCGCCCGCGGCCGCCACACCGCCGCCGATGACGACGTCGCGGACGTCGAGGACGGAGGCGGTGTTGACGATCGCGGTGGCGAGGGCGCCGGCGGCGCGCTGGAAGGCCGCGAGCGGGATGGGGGCGCCGGCGCGGGCGGCGGCGGCCAGGGCACGGGCGTCGGGGCGGCCCGTCGCGGGGGCGAGCGTCCAGCCCTGGGCGAGCGCCCAGCGGACCATGCTGGGGCCGCCGGCGATCGTCTCCAGGCAGCCGCGGGCGCCGCAGACGCAGGCCTCGCCGTCGAGGTCGACGATGACGTGGCCGATGTGGCCCGCGTTGCCGGTGCGTCCCGTCCAGGGGCGGCCGTCGATGACGAGGCCGCCTCCGACGCCGGTCGACACCACGACGCCGAGCAGGGACCCGCAGCCGTGGCCGCCGCGCCACCACTCGCCGAGCGCCATGCACTGGGCGTCGCCCGCGAGGGTGACGGGAAGCCCGGGGACGAGGCGCTGGACGGCGGCGACGAGGCGGTAGCCGCGCCAGCGGGGGATGTTGATCGGGCTGACGGTGCCGGCGGCCGCGTCGATCGGGCCGGCCGAGCCGATGCCGACGCCGGTCAGGCCGGGCCCGGCGAAGTCGGCGACGAGGCCGCGCAGGGTGGCGGTGGGCGCCTGGCCGACGGGGTGCTCGGCGCGGTCGAGCAGCTCACCGGCGGCGCCGACGCGGGCGACGGCGAACTTGGTGCCGCCGATGTCGAGGGCGAGGACGGTCATGACCCGATCCCCGGGAGCACGCGGTAGAGCGTGCCGTGTCCGGTGAGGCGGGTGGCCGGGGAGCCGGCGGGGACGAAGGCGGCTTCGCCTCGGGCGAGCGTCAGGGGCGGCTCCGCGGTGAGGCGGGCCTCGCCCTCCAGGCAGAGGAGCGTCTGCGGAAGGCCGGCGGGCAGGTCCTCGGGGACCTCCGCGAGGTCGTGGCGGACGAGGGTGAACTCCTCGGCGGCCGTGCGGTACCGGCAGTCCGCCGTGGGCTCCACGCGGTGGGGCCTGGACGGGACGAACTCGACGACGCGCATCAGCTCGGGGACGTCGATGTGCTTGGCGGTGAGCCCGCAGCGCACGACGTTGTCGGAGTTCGCCATGACCTCGATCGCGAGGCCGCCCAGGTAGGAGTGGGGCACTCCGGCGTCCAGGAAGAGGGCCTGGCCGGGCTTGAGCTCGACATGGTCGAGCAGGAGCGCGGCGAGGACCCCGGGGTCGCCGGGGTGGGCGCGGGCGATGTCGGCGTAGACGCCGGTCAGGGCCGGTTCGACCGCGGCCTGGAGGGGCCGGGAGCCCTCGTCCAGCATCTGGGTGAGGACGGTCCGCAGTGCCTCGGCGGGCGGCTCGCCGCGGAGCGTTCCGATCCACGGGTCCAGTTCGGGGACCTTCAGGCTTTCGAGCAGGCCGGCGGTCTCGGCGGGGTCGCGGAAGCCGCACAGGCCGTGGAACTCGGTGAGGGCGCAGACCATCTCGGGCTTGTGGAAGGGGTCCTTGTACGTGCGGGCGGGGTCGTCGACGGGGATGCCCTGCGCCTCCTCGCGGGCGAACCCGGCCTCGGCCTGCGCCATGGTCGGATGCACCTGGAGCGACAGCGGCTTCTCGACGGCCAGCACCTTGAGCAGGTAGGGCAGCGTCGGCCCGAACCGGTCCACGCACGGGGCGCCGAGCATCCCGATCGGGTCGCGGTCGATGAGGACGCCGAGGGGCGTCCCGTGGACGCGGGAGGGGGCGCCGGGGTGTGCGCCCGCCCACAGCTCGGCCTGCGGGCGCCCGGTCGGCTCGACGCCGAGCAGCTCGGCCAGGGCGGTCCGCGACCCCCAGTCGTAGGGACGGATCGCGGTGGTCAGCGGCAATGGCACCAACCTGCGCGATCTCCTTGCTCGGGGCACCGTGACCGGACGACGGCGCGCGTGAGGGACAGCGTACAAGCGCCGGAGGAGAAGGCGAACGCGACTCGGCTCGACCGCGCCGCGGCGTTCTCCGGCCGGCGGGCGGGTCGGGCCCGCGTCCCGGCCGCGCGGGCGGTGACGCGGGCCGGTGAACCCGGAGCGTCCTGTCGGCGAACTGATGAGCGGGCACGGCATGCGACCGCCGAGCCCTTAGGATGAACCCCCGGGGGTGGCGGACTTGGGCAAGCACAACAAACCGGCGACGCGGTCGTGCCCCGGTTGCAACGGCACCGGAACCAGCACCGCCACCCACGAGCGATGCAATGTCTGCCGAGGCACCGGCCGCATCTGAGCCCGGTCACGGCCGTCCGCTCCCCCGCTCGGCGGGCTCCAGACGCGTCCCGGGCGCGCGGCGGCGGGCCTGGCCGGCCGCGACGGCGAGGGCCCCGGCGCATGACGCCCAGGCCAGCACGGCGTACCCGCCCGCCGACAGGACGGCCGTGGACAGCAGGCTCGCGGCCGCGGCGACCGTCCAGACGGCCGCGTCGACGGCCCCCTCGACGTGCGGGCGTTCCGCCTCGGGCAGGTCGCGGGCGAGGCGGGCGCTGCCGCCGACGAAGCACAGGTTCCAGCCGTAGCCGAGCAGGAAGAGCGCCGCGACGCGCCCCGGCGACCCGGTCGCGACCGCCGCGAGCGCCGTGGACAGGGCGAGGGTGGCCAGGCCCGCGAGGATCACCGGGTGCGCGCCGTACCGGTCGGTCATCCGGCCCGTCAGCGGTGAGAGGGCGAACATGCCGAGCGTGTGCGCGGACAGCGTCATGCCGACCATCCCGAGGCCGTGGCCGTGCAGGTGCATGTCCAGCGGCGCGGCCGTCATGACGGCGACCATCACGACCTGGGCCGTGACCATCACCGCCAGCGCGGAGCGGGCGGCCTGGGTCCGGGCCAGCCGGCGCAGCGGCGGCGGCGAGCCCTGCGTCCCCGCCCGGCCGCCCGGCCCGCCGGTCGCGGCGCCGGCGGCGACCGCGCAGGTCAGGACGGCCAGCAGGAACGGGCCGGTGAACGCGGGGAGGCCGGCGTCCGCGGCCGCCGCGCCGGACGGGTCGAGCAGCAGCGGCCCGCCGACCGCACCGGCCGCCGCGCACCACACCACGAGGCCGATGGCGAAGCCGCGCCGTCCCGCCGGGTGCAGGTCGGCCGCCGCGTACCGCGAGAGCTGGGCCCCCGCGTTGCCGAGGCCGAGCAGCAGCATCCCGAGGCACAGCCCCGCGACGTCGCCGTTCGCGACCGCCAGGGCGGCCAGACAGGCGCCGGCCGCCGCGGCGGTGTAGCCGAGGGCGAAGGCGCGGCGCCGGCTCGTCCGCACGAACCGGGTCAGCGCCAGGGCGCCGGCGCCGGTCCCGACGATTCCGGCGGTGTTCGGCACGCCTCCCCACGCGGCGCCGAGCCGGTCCGCGGCGACGAGGGTCGCGGTCGCGCTCGCCACCGCCATGGACGCGTTCATCAGGGCGACGCCCGAGCAGAGGGCCGCCATCGGCCGGGATCGTTTCTCCATGCCTTAACGCTAGAAACGTCGATTCTCGATCGGAATGGATGATCCCTGGCATCCACCCCTTTCCGCTTATAGTTTGCAAAGCGGGATCGCGAAAGGACTTTCCAGATGGATCAGACGGACTGGAGCATCCTCACCGAGCTCCAGCGGGACGGCCGCCTGTCGTTCAACCGGCTCGCGGCCCTGGTGAACCTGTCGCCCCCGGCGATCGCCGAGCGGGTGCGGCGCCTCGAGGAGTCCGGTGTGATCACCGGCTACCAGGCGCGCGTCGATCCGGCCAGGGTCGGCCAGCCGCTGACGGCCTTCGTGCAGATGCGGTGCGCCCTCGGCCGCTGCCTGCTCAAGACGTCCACCGCCGAGGACCTGCCCGAGGTCACCGAGGTCCACAAGCTGAGCGGCAACTGGTGCTCGATGCTGAAGGTGCGGGTCGCCTCGATGCCGCATCTGGAGGGACTCCTGGAACGCCTCGGGGAGCACGGCGAGATGAACTCGCACATCGTCCTGTCGACCGCCTACGAGGGCCGCGCGGTGGAGCCGCCCGCCCCCGGGACCCGCACGGTCACGCGCTCGGAGGGCTGGACGCGCTGAGCCGCCCGGACCCGGGCGCCCGTGCGGATTCGCGTTTCTTCGCGCCGCGCGAAGGTGCCGGAGATGATTCAATCGGGCGTTATGTGGCACTCGTCACTGCGCTCCTCGTCCGGGCGGCAGTGGTATCAGCCGGGCGTTCCCCGGGAGCTCGACATCCCGGACGTCCCCGTCACGCGCCTGCTCGACGACGCCGCGGACCGGTACCCGCGCAACCATGCGCTGATCTTCTTCGGCCGGCGGATCTGCTATCGCGACCTGCGCGAGGCCGTGGACCGGTTCGCCGACGGCCTGCACCGGCTGGGAGTGCAGCCCGGCGACCGGGTGGCGCTGATCCTCCCGAACTGCCCGCAGCAGGTCATCGCGTTCTTCGGCGTGCTGCGCAGGGGCGCGATCGCGGTCCAGCACAACCCCCTCTACACCGAGGAGGAGATGCACCGGCAGCTCGCTGACTGCGGCGCGCGCGTGGCCGTCGTGCTGGATCGTTCCTACAAGACGGTGAAGGCCCTGCGGGCCCGGCTGGGGCTGGAGCACGTCATCGTGACGTCCCTGGCCGACTTCCTCCCGGCCACCAGGCGGATCGCCCTGCGGCTCCCGCTCGTGCAGATGCAGCGGCGGCGCGCCGCCATCACCGCGGACGTGCCGCACGACCCCGGCGTCGTCCCGTTCAAGGAGTTGCAGAAGGCGCCCAGGCAGCGCGTGAGCCAACTGCCCCTGGACCCGTCGAGGCATCTGGCGGCCATCGTGTACACCGGCGGGACGGAGGGACGTCCCAAGGGCGCGATGCTGACGCACCGCAATCTCGTCGCGAACGCCTACCAGCAGCAGGCGTGGGACCTCGACGGGCGCCCCGGCGAAGAGGTGACGCTGGCGGTCCTGCCGCTGTTCCACTCGTTCGGCCTGATGAGCTGCCTGGTCGCGCCCGTGCTGACGGCCGGGGCGGTGGTCCTGCTCCCCCGCTACGACGGCGACCGCGTGGTCCGCGCGATCCGCAAGTACCGGCCGACCATCTTCCCCGGGGTGTCGACACTGTACGAGCAGGTGCTCGACAGCCCGCGCTTCCGGCCGGACGACCTGCGCTCGCTGCGCATCTTCATCTCCGGGGCGATGGGGTTGTCGCAGAGCACGATCGACCGGCTCGCCAAGGTCGGGGCCAGGGGGCTGATCAACTGCTACGGGCTGACCGAGGCGTCCCCGGCCGTCACCGCGAACCCGCTGGGCGGCGGGGCGCGGAACCTGACGGTCGGGCTGCCGCTGCCCATGACCGACGCCGTCATCGTCGACCAGGACGAGCCGACGAAGGTCCTGCCGCCGGGCGGGACGGGGGAGGTCGTCGTGCGCGGGCCGCAGGTGTTCGCGGGCTACTGGAACGCGCCGCTCGCCACCGCGCAGACCCTGTCGAAGGGATGGCTTCGCACCGGGGACATAGGGGTGATGGACGAGAAGGGTTTCATCACCATCGTGGACCGCCAGCGAGACATGATCAAAGTGAGCGGCTTCACCGTGTCCCCGTCCGAGGTGGAGAAGGTGCTGCGCCGCCATTCCGCCGTGCACGACTGCGCCGTGGTCGGCGTGCCCGACGCCCGGCGCGGCGAGCGCATCATCGCCCACGTGGTGGAACATCCCGCCTACCCGTTCTCGGCGGAAGAGCTGCGCCGGCACTGCGAACGCTATCTGTCGCACTACAAGGTGCCCTCCGAGTTCCTGCCCCGGACGGAGCTGCCCCGGAACATGCTGGGCAAAGTCCTCCGGCAGCGGCTGCGTGACGAGTTCGCCGCCTCGGCCGCGGAGCGGATGGGCCCGGCACGGAGTGGTTGACTGGTCGGGTGCACACCGAGACCGTCCAGCCAGGGCTCTTCACGCGGCTCGCGCAGATCGGGCGTCAAAGGGCCACGCAGGACGGACCGCCTGAGACCCTGTACGACCGGCACGGCGTGCTCGTCGTCCGCGTCGGCGACGTGGTCGTGAAGGCGCACCAGGCAGACCGGGAGCACGGAGCCCCCTTCCTCGAACGGATACGGCTGGCGGGCGCGCTGCCCGATCTGGTCATCGGCGCCCTGGGGCCCCCGCTCACCGTGGACGGCCGTACGGTCACGCTCGCGACGTTCGGTGAGCCCGTGGATCCGGCCCAGGAACTCCCCTGGGAGGAGGGCGCCCGGCTTCTGGCCGCCCTGCACTCGGCACCCGTCCCGGCCGACGCACCGTCGTGGGGACGTCCGGCACGGGTGGCGCGCCTGGTCTCCCGCTTGGAGGACGGCCCCGCCGAGGACGCGGTGCGGCGCGCGTTCACCACTCTCCCGGCCTGGATTCGCGGAGAGGAGGACGAACCCGCGGGACGCAGCCGCCGCCTCATCCACGGCGACTGGCATCTGGGGCAGATGGTCCGCGCGCCGGGCGGGCGATGGCGGCTCATCGACATCGAGGACCTCGGCAGGGGCGACCCCGCATGGGACCTCGCGCGGCCTGCGGCGCTCTACTCCGCCGGGGTCCTCCCACCGCGGGACTGGGAGCGTTTCCTGGGCGCGTACAGGGAGGCCGGCGGCCCGGCCGTGCCCGCGCAGGACGACCCCTGGACGGCCCTGGACGTTCCCGCCCGAAGTCTTGCGATCCAGATCGCGGCCACGTGCGTCATATCCGCCGGGAGGAAGGATCGGCCACTCGACGGTGCGGAGCAGGCGATGGTCGACGCCTGCGTGAGAATATCCGCGGCGGGGAACGCGGCATGACGTGGCGCCGAACCTGTCCTACATTTAGCCTCTATCTGGGGATCCATACCGGAAGGACGACAAGGCGATGCACTGCCCTAAGTGTCGTGGCGTGATGCGGACCTACACCCGCAGCGGCGTCCACATCGAGCAATGTGACAGCTGCCGGGGCATCTTCCTCGACTACGGCGAGCTTGAGGCCCTGGGCCAGATGGAGTCGCAGTACCGGGCGGCGCCCCCGCCCGCCGCGGCGCCCGGCTGGGGAGCACCGGGGGCGTCGGTCCACCACCATCACCACGGTCACCACCGCCCGCACCACGGCGGCGGCGTGTTCCACATGCTCTTCTCAACCTGACCGAGCGGTCACGGCCCGCCCCCGAGAGAGGCGGGCCGTGGCGCGCGCGGCCGATCAGAGGCGCGGGTCCACCGGCTCGGACTCCAGCGCCAGGACGGCGAAGACCGCCTGGTGGACGCGCCACAGCGGCTCCCGGCCCGCGAGCCGGTCGAGGGCCTCGGTGCCGAGCGCGTGCTCCCGCATCGCCAGGGACCGCTTGCGCCCGAGCGACCTGCGGCGCAGCCGGTCGAGGTGCTCCGGCTCGCGGTAGTCGGGCCCGTAGATGATGCGCAGGTATTCCGGTCCGCGGCACTTGATCCCGGGCTGGACCTTGGCGTCCTCCGGAAGCGGCCCCAGCGGCTTGACGACCATGCCTTCGCCGCCCGCCGCGGTGAGCTTCTCCCACCACTCGGTGGCCGCGGCCTCCGACTCCGGCGACCCCAGGTCGACGGTCATCGACCCCGTCCGCTGGACGAGCCCGCTCGCGTCGCCCTCCGCGAGCCGCTCGGCCACGGACATGTGCCACTCGTGGTCGCGCAGGGTCGCCCAGGAGCGCCCTTCCCCGGCGAGGACCTGGAACGGCGCGAAGCGCACGCCGGTCAGCCCGTCCACCGTCCAGCAGTAGCGCGCGTACGCGTCGCGGAAGCGGAACGCGTTCGCGGCCCGCCGGTCGATGCGCTCGCGCAGGCCGCCGAGGTCGAGCCCCCGCCCGTCCGCCCGCGCGAGCACGTCGGCCGCCACGGGCAGGGCGGCGCGGGCCGCCGCGCCGGTCGCCGCGTACTGGGTGCGGATGAGGTCCATCGCCTTCGCCGACCACGGCAGCAGCTCGCCGTCGAGGACGAGCCATCCGGTGTCCAGTTCGTCCCAGAGTCCCGCCGCGCCGATGGCGGCGCGCAGCCGGTCCAGGACCTCGGCCGTGCGGGACGGGTCGCGGAAGAAGGAGCGCCCGGTGCGCGTGTAGACGGCGCCGGTCGTCCCGTCGTCCACGCCGAAGCGCTCCACGGCCACCGAGGCGTCGCGGCACACGACCGCCACGGCGCGCGAGCCCATGTGCTTCTCCTCGCACACCGCGCGCAGGACGCCCTTGCCCCGGTACGCGGCGAGGGCCTCGGCCGGATGCTCCAGGTACCCCGGCAGGGACGACGTCTCGGCGGGGGCCATGGTGGGCGGCAGGTAGACGAGCCAGCGCGGGTCCACGGCGAACCGGCTCATCACCTCCAGCGCGGCCAGCGCGTTCTCCTCCCGGACCGAGACGCGGCCCATCAGGCGGGTCTCGACGCCCTGGTTCCCGAGGACGTCCCCGATGTTGAGGACGTCGTTCTCCCGGCGGCCGCCCGCGCTCCCCCCGGCCGGCGCCTCCAGCGGACGCGTCGGCTCGTACCAGACCTGCCGCGCCGGAACCGACACCAGCTCGCGCTCCGGATACCGCAGCGCCGTCAGCTTCCCGCCGAACACCGCGCCGGTGTCCAGGCAGATGGTGTTGTTCACCCATTCCGCCTCCGGGACGGGCGTGTGGCCGTACACGACCATCGCCTTGCCCCGGTAGTCGCGCGCCCACGGGTAACGCACCGGCAGGCCGTACTCGTCGGTCTCCCCGGTCGTGTCGCCGTAGAGCGCGAACGAGCGGACCCGTCCGGACGCGCGGCCGTGGTAGTCCTCCTTGAGTCCGGCGTGGGCCACGACCAGGCGTCCGCCGTCCAGGACGTAGTGGCTGATGAGGCCGTCCATGAACCGCAGCGCGCCGTCGCGGAAGCCCTCGTCCTCGGCGGCGAGCTGCTCCATCGACTCGGCGAGCCCGTGCGCCAGGCGCACCTTGCCCCCGCGCAGGGCGCGGACGAGCTTGGCCTCGTGGTTGCCCGAGACGCACAGGGCGTCGCCGGCGGCCACCATCCCCATCACCAGGCGCAGCACGCCCGGCGAGTCGGGCCCGCGGTCGACCAGGTCGCCGACGAAGACGGCGGACCGCCCGCCGGGGTGGTTCGCGCCGACGGCGCGTCCCCGCGCGTCCCGGAGGATCTCGTAGCCGAGGTCGGCGAGGAGGTCCTCCAGCTCCGCGCGGCAGCCGTGCACGTCGCCGATGACGTCGAACGGGCCGGTCAGCTCGCGCCTGTCGTTCCACGCCTTCTCGTACCGGATCGTCGCGGCGTCGATCTCGTCGGGACCGGTCAGGACGTGGACGCGCCGGAACTCGCGGCCCAGCGACTTCATGCTGCGCCTCAGCTCGCGGCGCTGGCGCGGGATGACGTGCGGGGCGAGGTCCCGGTCCGGACGACCGGCGTTGCGCTCGGCGGCGAGGCCCTCGGTGACGTCCAGCACGATCGCGACCGACAGGACGTCGTGCTCCTTGGCCAGCCGGCGCAGCGACTCCCGCGCCTTGCTCTGCACGTTGGTCGCGTCCACCACGGTCAGCAGGCCGCGCCGCAGGCGCTTGCCCACGATGTAGTGCAGCAGGTCGAACGCGTCGCCGGTGGCCGCCTGGTCGTTCTCGTCGTCCGACACGACCCCGCGGCAGAAGTCCGACGACACCACCTGCGTCGCCTTGAAATGCTTGCGCGCGAAATGCGACTTGCCCGATCCGGACACGCCGACGAGCACGACAAGGCCCATCTCGGGAACCCTGATCTCGGTCATCGGGTGAACACTCCCATCTGCGTCGGCGCGCCGACCTCGGGGTCGTCGTCGCCCACGGGCACGTGGCGGACGCGGTAGCCGTGCTCGGCGGCGACCCGGTCCGCCCACGCGCGGAACTCCGGCCGCGTCCATTCGAAACGGTGGTCGGGGTGGCGCATCGCCCCGGGGGCCAGCCCCTCGTAGCGGACGTTGTGCTCGGCGTTCGGGGTCGTGACGACCACCACGCGGGGCGAGGCGTGGCCGAACACGACCCGCTCGACGGCGCCGAGGCGCGGCGGGTCGACGTGCTCGATGACCTCCATCAGCACGGCCGCCTCGTACCCGCGGAACCGTTCGTCGGCATAGGTCAGCGCGCCCTGGAAGACGTCCTGGACGCGGTCGTTCTCGCGGCGCGGCTGCTTGTCCAGGCGCAGGCGCCGCGAAGCGTGGCCGAGCGCCCGGTACGACACGTCCGACCCGGAGATCTCGCTGAAGAACTCGTCCTTGGCCAGCCGCGCCAGCAGCTTCCCCGAGCCGCAGCCGAGGTCGATGACCCGGCGGGCGTCCTCGTCGTGCAGCGCCTGCACCACCGACCGGAGACGCAGTTCCGCGAGCGGGACGGACGCCTCTTCGGGCGCCGCCTCCTCCTGGCCTTCCTCGGCGGCGGGCCCCTCCTCCTCGACCTCCACCGGGTCGAGCTCCTCGTCGGGCGCGTCCTCGGCGTCGGCGAGGCGGCCCAGCGCGGACTGCACGAGGCTGCGCCGGTTGGCCAGGTACCGGCGCGTGATGGCGCCGCGGTCGGGGTGTGCGGCGAGCCAGCCCTCCCCCGCCCGGATCAGCTTGTCGACCTCGTCGGGCGCCAGCCAGTAGTGCTTGGCGTCGTCCAGGACCGGCAGCAGCACGTACAGCTGGTTGAGGGCGTCCGCGAGCCGCAGCGTCCCGGTCAGCGTGAGCGTCACGTACCGGGAGTCGCCCCACTCGGGGAAGTCCGGGTCGAGCGGCACGGGCGCGGCCGACACGTCCCAGCCGAGCGGCGCGAAGAAGCGCTCGGCCTGGCCGGGCCCGCCCCGGCACGGGAGCGCGGGAAGGACGATCTCCAGCGGGACGGGCGTCTCCACCAGCTCGGGACGCAGGTCGCAGCGTCCGCGCATGGCGGTGCGGAACACGTTCGCCATGGCCGACGCCAGGAGCGACGACGCCGCGTACGGACGGTCGTTCACGTACTGGCCGAGAGAGAAGTCGGGCGTGCCTCTGCCGCGCGTGCGCACGAGCTGGACCGGGTCGACGTCCAGCAGCAGGGCCGCCGTGCAGCGCTGCTCCTCCGCGTCCGGGTAGAAGACGTGCGCCGTGCCGTGGGACTGCTCGAAGCGCTGCACCCGGTCGGGATGCTTGTGCAGGAGGAACCCCAGGTCGGTCGCCTGGCTCATCGTCGTGGTGATCGTCAGAAGCACGCCCCAAGTGTGGCCGAACACGCCGAACGCCCCCATCCATTTTTCCGGAACGCCGGTCTTAAAGGGTTTGCGTCCGGGTTCGGCAGGCCAGCAGAATCCGGGGGGACATGAGCAGACACCCCCGCCGCATGACCGCGCAGGAGACCGTGGCCATCCTCGAGCGCGGCGACTACACGGCGCCGTCCGGCCGCGCCGTCTCGATCGCGGACGGCCTGGCCGAGGCCGTCCGGCGCACCGTCCTCTACCGGCCGGACGAGCTGGACACGCTGCTGAAGCGGCTCCCACCGGCCGACCCTGACACGCGGACGCGGATCGAGGTGACCGGCGAGACCACGCTCGCCGCCGCGCGACGGCTGTGCGCCCCCGGGACGACCCCGTTCGCGCTCAACTTCGCCTCCGCGAAGAACCCGGGCGGCGGTTTCCTGAACGGAGCCCACGCCCAGGAGGAAGGGCTGGCGCGTTCGTCGGGCCTGTACGAGTCGCTGCTCTCTGCCAGGGAGTACTACGACTTCCACCGCGCCCAGGGAGATCTCCTCTACAGCGACCACATGATCTACTCGCCGGACGTGCCGGTGTTCCGGGAGGACTCCGGACGGCTCCTGGAGGAACCGTACGGCGTCACGTTCCTGACGTCGCCCGCCCCGAACCGCGGCGCGATCCGGGACGCGGGCAAGGCCCGGCAGGTTCCCGAGGTGCTGCGGCTGCGGGCGCGCAAGGTCCTCGCCGTGGCGCTGGCCAACGGCCACACCCGGCTCGTGCTCGGCGCCTGGGGCTGCGGAGTGTTCCGCAACGACCCGGCCGAGGTCGCCGAAGTGTTCGCCGAAGCGCTGCGTCCGGGCGGAGGGTTCGCGGACCGGTTCGAGCACGTGGTCTTCGCCGTCTGGGACACCGCCGCAGGCGCTCCCAGGCACGCGGCCTTCGAGCGCGCCTTCGCCTAGCCGTCCCCCGCGGGGCGGGACGCCTCCGCGGCGTACGAGGCGATCCCCCGGACGAGCATGTCGAGGCCGAACTCGAAGCGCCCGTCGCCGTCCTCCGCGGTGAGCTCGTCAACCATGCCGGAGACCGTCGGGTAGCGGTCCTTGGGCAGGGCGGCGAAGTACTCGCGGATCTGGTTGAGGTACTCCTGGAAGTACGTCCACGGGTCCCCCGCCCCCGCGGGCGTCTTGGCGTGGTGAAGCGTGTCCTCGATGGCGTCGGCGTCGAGGAACATGCCGAGGGTGCTGACGGCGAGCCCGGCGATCCGCTTCGGGACGCCGCCGGCGTGCATGAGGGCGAGCTGCGCCTCGGCGACGTCCAGCAGATGGGGTCCGGTGGGGATGAGCGCCATCGACACCACCGCGATGTCGCGGTGCGAGGTGTAGACGCGGCGGATCTCGCGCGCCAGCTCCTTCAGCTGCTCCTGCCAGCGCTCCGGGTCCGGGACGGGTAGCCGGATCTCGGCGGCCACCCGGTCGAGCATCAGCTCGCGCAGTTCCTCCTTGCTCGAGACGTGGGCGTAGAGGGACGCCGGGCCCGTGCCGAGCTCCTGGGCGACGCGGCGCATGGTGACGGCCTCCAGCCCCTCGGCGTCCAGGACGCGGATCGCCGTGTCGACGACCAGCTCCTGCGTGAGCGGCTGCCGGGCGGGCGCGGCCTTGCGCGGCCTGCGGCCGGGCGGCGTCGGCATGTCCGGGCGTGCGCCTCGGTCGGCTTCGGCCACGTCGGGACCTCCCAATCTCGCGATACATCTTGACTATCGCGAATCGCGATATATCTTCTCTACTGCGGAGAGAATTCTTCGAAACACGAACATCGTACTTGACACGAACAGCGTTCGCCCTTAGAACATTGTTCGTAACCAACGAACACTGTTCCCCCCGGAGTGACCATGACCGACACACTGACCTCCCCTGCCCGGGGCACCGCTGACGGCGGCTACCGCTGGCGCTGGGTCGCCCTGTTCGTGATCCTCGCCGGCGAGGTCATGGACATGCTGGACGCCCTGATCACGGCCATCGCGGCCCCCACGATCCGCGCCGAGCTCGGCGGGTCGGCGGCCACCATCCAGTGGCTCGCCGCCGCCTACACCCTCGCCATGGCCGTCGGGCTCATCACCGGCGGCCGCCTCGGCGACCTCTACGGACGCAAGCGGATGTTCGTCATCGGCGCGGCCGGCTTCACGGTCGGCTCGCTGCTGTGCGGCATCGCCGGCTCCCCCGGGATGCTGGTCGGCGCCCGCGGCATGCAGGGCCTGTTCGGCGCGCTGATGCTGCCGCAGGGCATCGGAATGATCAAGCAGATGTTCTCGGCGAAGGAGATGGGCGCGGCGTTCGCCATGTTCGGGCCGGTCATGGGGCTGTCGTCGGTCGGCGGCCCGGTGCTGGCCGGCTGGCTGATCGACGCCGACCTGTTCGGCACCGGCTGGCGGATGATCTTCCTGATCAACCTGCCGCTGGGCGCCGCCGCCGTGCTGGCCGGGCTGAAGTTCCTGCCCGAAGGGCGCGCCGAGCACGCCTCCCGCCTCGACCTCACCGGCGCCGCCCTGGCCTCCCTCGGCGCCGGGCTGCTGGTCTACCCCCTCGTCCAGGGCCGCGAGCACGACTGGCCCGCCTGGACGTTCGCCATGATGGCCGCCTCCCTCGTCGTGTGGGGCGCGTTCGCCTGGTACGAGACCCGCAAGCAGCGCCGCGGCGGTGACCCGCTGATCGTGCCGAGCCTGTTCCGCAAGCGGGGCTTCACCGGCGGCCTCGTCGTCGGCCTGGTGTTCTTCTCCGGCGTCGCCGGCCTCGGCCTGGTGCTGGCGCTGTTCTTCCAGCTCGGGCTGGGCTACTCCCCGCTCAAGGCGGGCCTCGCGCAGATCCCGTGGTCGGTCGGCATCGTCATCGGGTTCGGCGTCATGCAGGCCGTGCAGAGCCTCGGCCGCAAGGTGATCCACGCGGGCGCCGTCATCATGGCCGCCGGGATCGCCGGGCTGTACTTCACCCTCCGGTACGCCGGGATCGACGTCACCCCCTGGCAGCTCGTCCCCGCGCTGACCGTCACCGGCATCGGCATGGGCCTGCTGATGGGGCCCTTCTTCGACACCGTGCTCGCGGGCGTCGAGCCCGAGGAGACCGGCTCGGCGGGCGGCACGCTCACCGCCGTCCAGCAGCTCGGCAGCGCGCTCGGCGCCGCCGTCCTCGGCACGGTCTTCTTCGGGCTGCTCGGCGGGCACGTCGCGACCGCCGCCGACGACGGCGCCGC
This sequence comes from Actinomadura sp. NPDC023710, assembly GCF_040639875.1. NCBI lineage: Bacteria > Bacillati > Actinomycetota > Actinomycetes > Streptosporangiales > Thermomonosporaceae > Actinomadura > Actinomadura sp. NPDC023710. Next base: position 106,504 of record NZ_JBFAGB010000011.1, on the reverse strand, counting down.
CGCCCTGCGCCGCGACCTCGCCGCCGCGTCCGTCCCGGCCCCGCAGCGCGACCGCGTCGTGGACGGTCTGCGCGGCTGCGGCCGCGACCGCGCCACCGCCAAGGACGCCGCCGCCGTGCCCGCGTCCTGCCACCGTCTTGAAGAGGCCACCGTCGCCGCCGTCACCGCGGCGCCGCAGTCGGCGCCGGCCGTCCAGAAGGCGGTCGCCGAGGCCGGGGAGCACGCGGCCAAGGTCGGGTTCGGCGACGCCATGAAGATCACGCTGTGGGTCGAGGTCGGGCTCCTCGGCCTGACCTTCCTCGCGACGTTCCTGCTGCCGATGCACGCGCGCCCGGAAGAGGAAGCCGCCTGACGGAACGCAAAGGGCCCGCGCCCGGGGAAACTCCCCCGGGCGCGGGCCCTGTCTCGTCGTCAGACCTTGCCCATCACCTCGGAGGCCAGCAGCTCCAGGTGATCCAGGTCGCTCATGTCGAGGACCTGGAGGTAGAGGCACTCCGCGCCCAGCTCACCGAACCGGCCGAGCTTGTCGACCAGCTCCTGCGGAGTCCCGGCCAGACCGTTCTCGCGCAGCTCGGGCGCCTTCCGCCCGATGGCGTCGGCGCGCCGCTTCACCTCCGCCTCGTCCCGCCCGCAGCAGACGACCTGCGCGGCCGAGTACACCAGCGGCCTGGTCCGGCCCGCCTCCGCGCACGCCGCGCGGACCCGGTCGAACGCGCCGCCGGTGTCCTTGAGCTGGTGGAACGGCACGTTGTACTCGTCGGCGTAGCGCGCGGCGAGCCGCGGCGTCCGCTTCGCCCCGGCCCCGCCGATGATGATCGGCGGACCGCCCGGCCGCACGGGCTTGGGCAGCGCGGGCGACCCGCTCAGGGTGTAGTGCTCCCCGCTGAAGGAGAAGGTCTCGCCGGACGGCGTCCCCCACAGCCCGGTGAGGATCTGCAACTGCTCCTCAAGCCGCTCGAACCGCTCGCCCAGGCTCGGGAACGGGATGCCGTAGGCGGTGTGCTCCTCCTCGTACCACCCCGTCCCGAGCCCCAGGTCGACGCGCCCGCCGCTCATCTGGTCGACCTGCGCGACGGAGATCGCCAGCGGCCCCGGGTAGCGGAACGTCCCGGCCGTCACCAGCGTGCCGAGCCTGATCCGGCTCGTCTCCCGGGCCAGCGCGCCCAGGGTGATCCAGGAATCGGTCGGGCCCGGCTCGCCCGTCACGTCCCCCATCTTGAGGAAGTGGTCGGAACGGAAGAACGCGTCGAAGCCGAGGTCCTCGGCCGCCCTGGCCACGGCGAGCTGTGTCTCATACGTCGCCCCCTGCTGGGGCTCGGTGAAGATTCGAAGTCGCATGTCCCCATCCTCGTACGAACCCGGCGGCCGTCGCGCGGCGGGTCGACGCCCGCCGGTGTCATCGCGCAGAAGAGATCCTCCGCACCGCCGCCGGCTTCTTGGCCGCCGGCTTCTTGGCCGCCGGCTTCTGGGCCGCCGGCTTCTTGGGTGCCGCCTTGGAGTGGCCGAGGTGGGCGGCCCCGGCGACGCGGACGGCCGGGAACGTGCGGGACGCGTGCGCCCTGCCCCACCTCACCGTCCCGCGCAGGTGGATTCTCTGGCCGGGCCTGGCGCTCCTGGACACTTTGGCCTTGAGGGCGCCGGTCACCGTCTGCCCCTTCCGCACGGCGCCGAGGTCGCATTCGACCGTCCACCCCGCGGCCGCGCAGTCCCTGTTCCCCGAGACGAACGCCAGCGATCTCGGCAGCCTCGCCCTGAACACCGCCTTGCCGGACTTCCGCGGCCCCTTGGCGGTCAGCTTGAACGTCCACTCGTAGGTGCGTCCCGGGACCACGGCGCTCGCGGGGCCGCTCGTGCGAAGCGCCACGCCCGCGGCGTGCACGCCGTGCGGCTTGGGTCTCGTCCTCGGGCCGGGACCGTCGGCCCGCGCCGCGGCCGGCGCGAGCACGCCCCCCAGCAGCGGTGCGGCGAGCGCCAGCACCATGCCCTGCACCCTCAACGTCCGGATCACTACGAACCCCCCGTGGCCTGCGGTTTTCTTACCGGTCACCGTCCGTTCTAGTGATCAGGAGGCGCGCCCGCCAACGCGGCGTCGGCGTGTCGTCACACACGGCGACTCTTGACCGCCCCACCCCTTCAGGACGGTCAACCTCCGCAATCTCCTGCGCCCCAAAGCACAAAGCCTGTTAAATCGCCAAGACCGTGACAATCCCCGACACATGGAGCTGACATGGCTGTCTTCGGCGTCGACTACGCGTGGGGCCGCCCCGGCGCGCCCGCGCTGGAACGCGCCGGGGCCGAGTTCGCGTGCCGCTACCTGTCGCACGACACGACCGGCAAGAACCTGACCCGCAAGGAGGCCGACGAGCTGTCCGCCGCGGGCATCTGGCTGGTCGTCGTGTGGGAGTCGACCGCCAAGCGCCCTCTCGACGGGCGGTCCGCCGGCGCGGCCGACGCCCGCGACGCCGCCGCCCAGGCCGAGGCGTGCGGCATGCCGGACGACCGGCCCGTCTACTTCGCCGCCGACTGGGACGCCACCTCCGGGCAGCAGGACGAGATCAACGCCTACCTGGACGGCGCGGCGAGCGTCCTCGGCCGCGGCCGGGTCGGCCTGTACGGCGGGTACGGCCCGGTCAAGCGCGCCTTCGACGCCAAGAAGATCACCTTCGGCTGGCAGACGTACGCCTGGTCGGGCGGCAGGTGGGACGCCCGCGCCCAGCTCCAGCAGTACTCCAACGACCACACGATCAACGGCGTCGGCGTCGACTACGACCGCGGCGTCAAGAGCGACTACGGGCAGTGGCGCGTCGGCGTCTCGCCCCAGGGAGAGGACGACATGCCCGACTACGTGTCCGTCGGCACCGGTGGCGACCACCAGGAGCTTCCTCCCGGCAAGTGGACCGAGGTCACCTGGAGCAAGGAGTACTCCGACAAGGAGCACCAGCACAACGACCCGGGCGGCCCCAGCCTGCTGACCGGATCGGCCCGCTACAGCCTGTCGGTGAGCGCGGCGCTGAGCGGCGTCCCCGCGGGCACGCTCATCCAGGCCCGGGTGATCGAGGTGGCGGACGGCAACGCCTCCGACTACCAGGTCGGCCCCGTCCAGGACTTCATCTCCGTCGGCGACACCACCAACCTCGTCTACGGCCTCGCCGCCGACACCGTCGAGGCGGGCAAGCGCGTGCGCTTCCAGCTGCTCCACCAGGGCGCCGCCGCCGCGACCATCGCCAAGGCCAGCGCCAAGGTCTTCTTCTGGCGCTGACTCAGAAGTCGTCGTTGAGGTAAGGCGCCAGAGGAACGGCCAACGCGGCCTCCAGACGGGCCGCCGCGCCGGGCGTGTGCTCGGCGACGGCGCCGATCCGGACCAGCGTGACCGGACTCTGGCCGCCCAGGTAGACGGCCGCGAGGTCGGCCGCGCTCAGACTCAGGTCCGGCGGCCCGGAGGCGCGCTCGCAGACAGGCGCCGCGCCGGTCTTGAGCAGCCAGCGGCCCGCGTTCGCCGGGATGCGAGGATCGTCGACCTCCAGGACGAAGGCGTCCTCGGCGGCCCAGGAACGGGCCCGAAGAGCGGCCGGCAGGTCGACCAGACGGAGCCACAGCGCGCCGTAGTCGCTCTTGACGGCGACCCGGTCGGGATCGACGACCATGTGCGGCAGCAGGTCGTCCACCGGGCGGTTCGGCGCCTCGACGCGGGACGTCAGGTCGATCGACGCCAGGAACCCCCAGAGCGCGGCCTCGGCCCCGGGCGTGTCGGCGACAAGGTCGACGACCCTGACCGTCCCCTTCAAGACCCGGTAGACCGCGTAACCGGCGGGATGCACGACGATGCGCGGCGCGGTGTACCCGGGGGCGTCCCGGTCGACCGGCCGCAGGATCCCCCGCGCCCACCACTCCGGGTCGCGGACCAGGCCGCCAGGCCGCACCGTCAGCGACCGCCGATGGATCGGGTCGACCACATCGAACGCCGACGCGACGTCAACGAGCCGAAGCGGCCGGTCGTCCGGCACCGTCCGCAGCTCCAGCGGACGTGACGTGTCCACCTCCAGCCCGATCGCCCGCGTGGCCAGACCGAACCCGTACCGACCGTAGATGGCGCCTTGGGACGCCCAGAGCGCGGCGACCGGGCGCCCCGCGGCGATCGCGTCAGCGGCCATCCGGTCCATCATGGACGTCAGGATCCCCCGGCGGCGGTGCGTGGGCAGGACCCCGACGAACGTGACCGCCGAGCAGTCGAGCAGCGCACCCGGCACCGCGAGCCGCATCGGCAGGGCCGCCAACTGCCCGACCTTGGTCTCCCCGTCGAAGGCGCCGATCCGCTCGGCACGCGCGACCGGCCACCCGTCCCGCTCGCGGTCGATCTCCTCCACGGGAACGTGGAACACCATCCCGGCGAAGTCGACCATCAGCCCGGCATCGGCCTCCGGCACGTCCCTGATCTCGATCACACAACCACGCTAACCCGTGGGCGCAACCCATTTTCCGAGGTCAGCCACGTAAGAGCGTTGCGAGGCACTCCACGCGGCAGGTCGCGTCAGGCGTCTCCGCCGAGTCGCTTGACCAGAAACCGCGCGGGATCGACCACTTCATGGCGGGTCCCATGGTCGTCGATGTAGTGGTACCGATCGAAGTAGCGGCAGCCGGTTTCCTGGTAGCCGAGTCGCAGGTAGAGAGCGGCTGCGCGCTGGTTGTCGTCGTCCACACCCAGCCCGATCTGGTCGTGGCCGCGTTGGCGGACGAGGGCTTCTGCCGCGTCGATGATGGCGCGCCCGATGCCCTGGGACCTCAGTTCGGGCGGCCAGACGCCCAGACCGTTGAGCTCGGGGCAATCCGGATGCCGCTGCCTCACTTCGGGAGCGGCGCAGCCGTGCCACAGGATCTGCGCCGTTCCGACGGGAACGCTCTCGGCCCAGGCGATCAGGAACGTGGTGAGACCGCGCTGCTGCTGGTCGAACCGTGCCGCGTGCCTCCTGGTCCGGCCGGGCGAGGGGATCCGGGACTCCAGCAGCTCAAGGTCTTCCTCCCTGCACTCTCGGATACCGACCACCCGCCAAATCCTTTCCGGACGTCGTCTGCAAGACCGCGCGGACGCTCCCGCCTTCCGGCTTCGCGTAAGAAGGACGTTTCACCCTGCCCGATATGCCGGTAATCTCCGCGCGGACGGCCCCGCCCAATTCGCCTGGGCGGGGCCGCCACCTCATGTGGCGGGTCGGCCGGTGCCGGGACACGTGGTCCGGCTGCCGGGCGGCTGATGCGCCGGCGTCGGCTCACCCGCCCCGGCGGACGTGGACTGTCCGCAGTTAGGGCAATTCGCCATCTCTCATCACACCTCCTCTCTCTGCTGGAACTCACCCCCCTGGCCGATCGAGGCACCAGCGGACGCCAGGTTTCGGAAAACGCCGAAGATGTCGGCGCCGCTGTGCATGCGCACGATGACGCAGCACGGTCGCAGCCCGGCGTCCTCGCGGGTCGACTTCCGCTCGACCGCTCGGATCTCCGGATTCCCCCCGTTAACGATCAGCGCGGCGAGGTGCTGCTCGATCAGGCTCAGCGACGTCCGGCCCGAGCTCGGCAGTTCCGGCAGGGTCACCGGCACGGGCGGCTCACCGGTGACCGGGACCTCCTCGCGGTCATCGCCCGACGGCGGACTGGTCCGAACCCATTGGAGTTCGATCTGGGCGCCCGTGGACAGAGTGATGATGTGCCCGAACCGGGGATCGGTGATCCCCGCGTCGGCGAAGGGCTTCACGCTGGTGATGGCCGGGGAACCGCTCAGCACGCCCTCGACCCATGGAGCCCATCGGGGCAGTCGCATATGTCCTCCTGTCGTCGCGTCGCTCACGCGCGCACGTCACGCTACCGGGTCGAGCGCCCACGCCCCTTCGGTGCGACCTTCGCGCAACCTCTCCCGTGCCTGGCATGGTCGGGCACGGCGGCGGAGATAACGGCGCCACCTGATCAGCTGACCACCACCCGGCTCATGGTCGGGCTGCCAGCAGCCCGACGAGGGCGACCTCCGCGCCGGTGATGTCGCCCGCCTCGGCCAGCGGTTCACCCCAGTGCGTCCAGAACCAGAGCCGTCCGCCGTCGCTTCCCCGCGCCTTGCACGTGATCTTCACGGCGCGAGGCACACCGGCGCCGTCGAGCGCCGCCTTCACGGTGAGGCTGGAGCCGTCGAACTCCACCTCGAACCCACGGACCGCCATGTGCTCGCGCAATGCGGCGAGGCCGGCTACGTCGGTCTTCTCCAGCAGGGCGCGCAAGCCCACGCAGGAGCGCGCACCCAGCATCATCGGCTCCGTATCGTCCCGGACCGCCTGATACGGGGCGAAGGAATCGACCAGCTTGATCGTCCAGTTCGGGAACTCCTTGCTCATCTCGGCAAGCTGGAGGACGATGTCGTCCGCCGTCGCGGCCATGAGATCGCGGACGTTGCTCATTGCTCGCTCCAGGTCAGCTCGGCCCACATGGTTTGCCCGTCGGCATCGGCGTCGTGGCCGACCTTGTCAGCGTGGGCGAAGACGATGAACAGGCCGCGGCCGTGGTCGTCCTCGTCCACCGGGAGGCCGGAGAAAGGCTGCCAGCGCGTCCCGTCGCCGGAGTCGCGGACGGCGATGCGGGCGCGGCCGGGCGCCACCGCCACGGTGACGGTGACCTCGCCGCCGTCGCCGCTCGGCGTGTGGCGCAGCGAGTTGGCGACGAGTTCGGCGGTGACGAGTTCGGCGTCGTGCCGGCGCGGGGAGTCGCCGAGCATCCCACGTACGAAGGCCCGGGCGGCCGGCACCATGGACGTGCAGCCGGGGTAGGTCTGGCTCCACTCCACGGAAACCACCTACGGTCTGTGATCGTGTCGTCACAGGAACAACCTGTGCGCACAGCTTGCAAGCAGTGCGCACAGGTTGTCAAGCTGTGTCCGAGCACTCGCACCCGGCAATCGGAGACGCCGTGACCCAGCCCGCATACCAGCGCATAGCCGACGATCTGAGGCAGCAGATCATCGACGGTCGACTCGCGCCGGGTGAGCGGGTTCTGTCGCGAACCCAGATCCGTGAGCAGTACGAAGTGTCCGATCAGGTCGCCATCGGCGCCGTCCGTCTGCTGACCTCCGAGGGCTTCCTCGAAGCGCGCTCCGGCTCGGGCACGTATGTGCGACGCAAGCCTGAGCTGAAGCGCCTCGCCCGCTACTGGTACGGCACGTCGGACCGGGACGGCTCGCCGTTCCGGTCAGAGATGGCCAGGCAGGGCCGCGAAGGCACGTGGCGCGTCTCGTCCGAGACCGGCTCCGCCACCCCACAGATCGCCGAGCGGCTCGAATTCGCGGCGGGTGACCCGGTCATGACGAGCCGATACACCTTCCTGGCCGACGAGCGACCCGTGATGCTGTCCACGAGCTGGGAGCCGCTCGCCCTCACCGGCGGCACACCCATCATGTTTCCGGAGGAGGGCCCGCACGCCGGCGCCGGAGTGGTCGCGCGGATGCGGGCGATCGGGCAGCACATCGAGTCGGTGCAGGAGGTCGTGACGGCGCGGCCCGTGCTGCAATCGGAGGCGGAGCTGCTCGGCGAGGCACTCGGGTCGGTCGTGCTGGTGATCCGGCGTACCTATCGCACGGCGGAGCGTCCGGTGGAGACGGCCGCCATCATCGTCCCCACGGACCGGTACGAGGCGGAGTACGTCCTCCCGGTGGAATGACGACCGCCCGCCGGCAGGCTGGCCGACGGGCGGTGATGTGCCGGGCTATTCTCCGATCTTCTTCGAGTACAGGGTGATCGTCGCCTCCGGCGCCACGCTCGTCCCAGCCTTCGGCTTCTGGCGGACCACCTGCCAGTTGCGGTCCAGGATGAGCATTCGCCCCTGTCCGGTCGCGTCCTCCTCCTGCAGCATCCAGAGTCCGGCCGCCTGCATGATGTTCTGAGCGGTCTGGTGGTTCTTCCCGACCACGTTCGGGACGCGGACCTTCTTCGCGGCCGGGACTTTCGTGCTGCTCGGGGAGACGGTCGGCGTACTCACGGGCGCGGTGGCGCTGGGCGGTGCGACGGTCACGGTCTTGGCGGGGGTGGCATTCTCCGCGGTGCCTCCGCACGCGGTGAGGGCCAGGGCGGCCGCGAGAAGTGCGGCATGGATGGTGAGTCTGCGCATGGACGGTCCTGTCGTGATCTGCCGACGGCGGAGGGACGCGTGTTGGACGCTTCACCTTCCGTGAACGGTTCACGCAGGGTAGCCCTCTGTCACTATCCGGCCACGCTCTTCCTGTCGGCGCAGCCCATCTCGCTGGGATTGGGGCCGCGAAATTGGAGCGGCGCTGACGCCATGCGGTCATGATCGTGCACGGCGTTCACGCACCTCGCGCATGCGTCGTTGGTGCGTCATGAGGGGTGGGAATCTACGTCCCTCGGCGTCCCGTCCAATCCCTCACAGACCGACAATCTGGCTGCTCAGGGCGCTGGTCAACCTCTGACGAGGGTGGCGAGGCACTCTACGTGGTGGGTCATGGGGAAGGCGTCGAAGGCGCGGAGGGACTCCAGGGTCCAGCCGCGTTCGCTGAAGTAGGCGAGGTCGCGGGCCAGGGTCGCCGGGTCGCAGGAGACGTAGGCGATCTTGCGGCCGGCGATGCGGGTGATGTGGTCGACGACCTCGCGGCCCGCGCCGGTGCGGGGCGGGTCGAGGACGACGAGGTCGGCCTTCCGGACCCGGGAGCCGCCGTGGTGGCCGGTGCCGCGCTTGTTCTGCGTGCGGGAACCCGAGGACGCGCGGCCGAACTCCAGGTCGGTGATGACCTCCTCGACGGAGCCGCGCTCGATCGAGACGTTCGGCAGGTCGCGCAGGTTGAAGCGGGCGTCGCGGACGGCCTGGCCGTCCGACTCGATGCCGACGACGAGGCCCTCGTCGCCGACGCGGTCGGCGAGGACGCCGGCGAACAGGCCGACGCCGCAGTACAGGTCGAGGGCGATGTCGCCGGGCTTCGGTTCGAGGGCGTCCAGGACGGCGTCGGCGAGCAGCTGCGCGGCGCCCGGGTGCACCTGCCAGAAGCCGCTGCCGCTGACCTGGTACAGCCGCCCGGAGACCTCCTCGCGCACGTACGGGAGCCCGGCGCCCGGTTCGGGCTTGCCGCGCACGAGCCGGACCGGCACGTCCAGCCGCGGGACCCGGATCTTGCGGCGGTCGCGGCCGCGCAGCACCACCAGGCGGTCGCCGGTGCTCGCCGACACCACGCCCTCGACGCCGGTCGCGCCCGGCCAGCGCTTGCGCTCGATGCCCATCAGCTCCACGCCGGGGTGGGCGATCAGGCACTCGTCCACGGGCTCGATGTCGTGCGACCGGTGCTTGCGCAGGCCGACGGCGCCGGAGGAGACCGAGAACTGGACGCGGGTGCGCCAGCCGAGCCCCGGCGGCGGCGTCACCTCGCCGTCGACCGGGTACGGGACCTCCTCCACGACGACCGTGCGGGTGATCCCGGCGAGCCGCTCCAGCTGCTCCTGCACGACCGCGGCCTTGAGCGCCCGCTGGGCGGGCAGGGAGGCGTGCTGCCAGTCGCAGCCGCCGCACCGCCCGGGACCGGCGAACGGGCAGGGCGCCTGCACCCGGTCGGGGGACGCCTCGATGATCTCCACGGCGTCGGCGCGGAGGAAGTTCTTGGTTCGGTCGGTGACGCGGGCCCTCACCCGTTCGCCGGGCAGGGCGTGCCGGACGAAGACCACGCGCCCCTCGTGCCGGGCGACGCAGAAACCGCCGTTGGCGACGTTGCCGACCTCCAGTTCGAGGACGTCGGGTTCGAGTTCAGTCACGGTCCGAAACACTACCGGCACCGGGGTGTGCCCCGGTCCGCGGCGGGCGCCGGGACGAGCCGGGCCCGGGCGGCTCGGTCCGCCCCTTGAGCCGGTCGGAGGACTGCAGCTGCCACGCGACGCTCGTCACCATCACGCCCGGCTGGAACAGCAGCCGGCCCTTCAGCCGCAGCGCGCTCTGGTTGTGCAGGAGCTGCTCCCACCAGTGGCCGACGACGTACTCGGGGATGAACACGGTGACGACGTCGCGGGGGCTCTTGCGGCGGACACTCTTGACGTAGGACAGGACCGGGCGCGTGATCTCCCGGTACGGCGAGTCGAGGATCTTCAGCGGGACGGGGATGTCGAGGGCGTCCCACTCCTGCTGGAGCCGCTGCGACTCCTCGGCGTCCACCGCCACGGTCACCGCCTCCAGCGTGGACGGGCGGGTGGCGCGGGCGTAGGCCAGGGCCCGCAGCGTCGGCTTGTGGATCTTGGAGACGAGCACGATGCCGTGGTTGCGGGCGGGCAGCACGACGTCCTCGCCGGAGGGCACCAGCTCCGCGGCGACCCGGTCGTAGTGCCGCCTGATCCCCTTCATCAGCAGGAACAGCAGCGGCATCGCGATGCAGACGATGTACGCGCCGAGCGCGAACTTGGTGATCAGCACGACGACCAGGACGATGCCGGTGAGGGTGGCGCCGAAGGCGTTGATCCCGCGGGAGGTGCGCATCCGGCGGCGCTGCGTCGGGTCCGACTCGGTGGACAGGAGCCGGTTCCAGTGCCGGACCATGCCTACCTGGCTGACGGTGAACGACACGAAGACGCCGACGGTGTAGAGCGGGATCAGCCGGCTGACGGACGCGTCGTAGGCGTAGATCAGCAGCCCGGCCATGGTGGCCAGGATGATGATGCCGTTGCTGTAGGCGAGCCGGTCTCCGCGGGTGTGCAACTGCCGCGGCAGGTAGCGGTTCTGCGCGAGGACCGAGCCGAGCACCGGGAACCCGTTGAACGCGGTGTTGGCGGCGAGGAAGAGGATCAGCGCGGTCATCGCGGTGACCAGCGCGAACCCGGGGGTGAAGTTGCTGAACACCGTGTGCGCCACCTGCGCGATCACCGGGTCGGCGTCGGTCACGGGCTTGCCGGTGGACGGGTCGATCAACTGGCTGCCCTGGTCGGGCTCGGCGAACTTGGCGTCGGTGATGTAGGCGAACGCGCTCACGCCGCCGAACATCGTCATCGCGACGAGTCCGAGCATCAGCAGGGTGGTGGCGGCGTTCTCGCCCTTGGGCTTGCGGAACGCGGGCACGCCGTTGCTGATCGCCTCGACCCCGGTCAGCGCGGCGCAGCCGGAGGAGAAGGCCCGCAGCAGCAGGAACACCAGCGCGAACCCGGCGATGCCCGTCTCGTCGCCGCGGACCTCGTAGTGCGCCGTCTCGGCCTGCAGTTCGGTGCCCGAGGCCAGCCGGACCAGGCCCCACGCCAGCATGCTGTAGACCGCGAACATGAACAGGTAGGTGGGGATCGCGAAGGCGGCCCCGGCCTCCTTGAGGCCCCGCAGGTTGCCGAGGGTGAGCAGCACGACGATGACGATCGCGACGGCGACCTCGTGCGGCTGCATGAACTTCAGCAGGGCGCCGAGGTTCTCCACCCCCGACGACACCGACACCGCCACGGTGAGGACGTAGTCGACCAGCAGCGCGCTGGCCACCACGACGCCCCAGTTGTCGCCGAGGTTGGTGGTGGCGACCTCGAAGTCGCCGCCGCCGCTCTGGTAGGCCCGGACGTTCTGCCGGTAGGAGGCGACCACGGTCAGCAGGATGATCACGACGGCCGCGGCGATCCACGGGGTGTAGTGGTACATCACGAGGCCGCCCGCGCCGAGCGCGAGGAGGATCTCCTGGGGGGCGTAGGCGACCGACGACAGCGCGTCGCTCGCGAAGACGGGCAGCGCGATGCGCTTCTTCAGCAGCTGCTCGTGCTGCTGGGAGCTGCTCAGCGCGCGGCCGAGGAGGAGCCGCTTCGCGAGGTCCGGAACCTTTGACACGCAACGAGACTCTAGCCCCTGCGGACCGCCGCCCTGGCGCCCGGCCGCCCCTGTCCCGCGGGCGCCGCGCGACCGCCTCGCCGCCCCGACGGATTGCTGGTTGAGTAGTACTCGCCTGGGCGGATGTGTAGGTTTGCAGCCCGGCAGGGATCATTCACAGGAAACGGTCCTCGGGTGCGGCGCGGTGTCGGCGGCGAATGCCGTGCCCGGCGCGGGGGGTACAGGGGGAGCATCCCCCTGGACGGAAGAGGGAACGGCCGTGCATATCGTGATCATGGGATGCGGGCGGGTCGGCTCGACGCTCGCCCACATCCTGGAGGACAAGGGTCACTCGGTGGCCATCATCGACCAGAGCCCGGAGGCGTTCCGCCGGCTGCGCAGCGGGTTCCGGGGCCGCCGCATCACCGGGTTCGGGTTCGACCGCGAGGTCATCGCCGAGGCGGGCATCGAGCGCGCGTCGGCGTTCGTGGCCGTCAGCAGCGGCGACAACTCCAACATCATCTCCGCGCGGGTGGCGCGCGAGACGTTCGGGGTCGACAACGTGGTGGCCCGGATCTACGACCCGCGCCGGGCGGAGGTCTACCAGCGCCTCGGCATTCCCACGGTCGCGACCGTCCGGTGGACGGCCGACCAGATCCTGCGCCGGCTGCTCCCCGAGGGCGCCGAGCCGCTGTGGCGCGACCCGACCGGCGCGGTCGTCCTCGCCGAGCTGGACTCCGGCCACCTGTGGGTGGGCGAGAAGGTCGGCGAGCTGGAGGAGCACGCGGGGACCCGGGTGGCGTTCCTGTCCCGGATGGGCGAGGCGCTCGTCCCCGAGCGGGACACCGTGATCCAGGACGGCGACATCGTGCACATCATGGCGGGGGCCGACGACCTGGAGCGCGTCAACGCCGCGGTCGCGGCGCGGAACGGAGAGGACGCTTGATGCGGGTCGCGATCGCGGGGGCCGGCGCGGTGGGCCGGTCCATCGCCCAGGAACTGCTGGAGAACGGCCACGAGGTGCTCCTGATCGACAAGAGCCCGAAGGCCATCAAGGTGGAGCTGGTGCCGCGCGCGGAATGGCTGCTGGCCGACGCGTGCGAGATCGCCGCCCTGGACGACGCGGCGCTGGAGCGCTGCCAGGTGGTGGTCGCCTCCTCCGGCGACGACAAGGTCAACCTGGTGGTCTCGCTGCTGGCCAAGACCGAGTACGGGGTCCCGCGCGTGGTGGCGCGGATCAACCACCCGAACAACGAGTGGCTGTTCAACGAGTCGTGGGGCGTGGACGTGGCGGTCTCCACGCCGCGGCTGCTGTCGGCGCTGGTCGAGGAGGCCGTCAGCGTCGGCGACCTCGTCCGGCTGATGACGTTCCGGCAGGGCGAGGCCAACCTGGTGGAGCTGACGCTGCCCGACGACGCCCCCCTCGGCGGCGAGCGCGTCGGCTCGGTGGCCTGGCCGCGCGACACCGCCCTGGTGGCGATCCTGCGCGAGGGCCGGGTGCTGGTCCCGACGTCCGACGACACCCTGGAGCCGGGCGACGAGCTGATGTTCGTGGCCAGCCAGGACGTGGAGGACGAACTCGCCGAACTCCTCGGCGGCCGGTAGCGCTAGGCGGGTTTCTCGCTCTCGGCCGGACCTCCGCGCTGGATGGGGGTACGGCCGCGGGCGAGGAGCCAGACCATGGCGGCGAGCGCGGCGACCTGCAGGGGCCAGCCCATCACGATCTTGGCGGGGCCGAGCAGGCCGCTCTGGTCGCCGTCCGCGAGGTAGATCGGGTACTGGACGCCGACGCGCAGGATGCAGGGCAGCACGAGCAGCCAGGTGAGGCGGGAGCACAGCCGGACTATCCCGGGGTCGGCCCGCCAGGCGGTCGGGTCGCCCGTGACCGATCCGATGATGAAGCCGACGACCGGCCAGCGCACCGCGATCGAGAAGATCATCGCGGCGGCGTAGCCGGCGTTCAGCATGATGCCGGGCAGGAAGGCGTTCTCGGCCTTGCCCGAGCGCAGCGCGAAGAACGCGGCGATGGCGATGCCGAACAGGCTGTTGAGGACGAACTGCGGGCTGGAGCGCTGCGCGATCCGGACCAGGAGCAGCACCACCGCGGCGCCGACACCGGCGCCGACGGCGAGCTTGACGTCCTTCGCGGCGACGTAGGTGGCGGTGAAGGCGATCGTCGGCACCGCCGCCTCGACCATGCCGCGCACGCCGCCGAGCGCCTTGGTGAGCTGGGCGCGGACGGCCGCCTCCACGGTGTCGTGCGCGGCGGTCTCCCGCGCGGTGCCCGTTTCCGTTTCGCTCACGTCGCTCTCCCGGCGGATCGCCGCGGCCTCACACGCCGCCGCGCAACTCGTATCGCGGATTGAACATGACCTTGCGCCCGTCCTGCTCGCTCACGAGTCCCTCGGCGCGCAGCCGGCGCCCGGGGTCGATACCGGCGATCCTGCGGCGGCCGAGCCAGACCAGGTTGATCACGTCGGTGCCGTCGTAGAGCTCGGCCTCCAGGGCGGGGGCGCCGCCCCGGGGACGGAGCGTCACGGTACGTAGCGTACCCGCCACGCAGTGCCGCTTGCGCGCGCCGCAGTCGGTGATCGGTGTCGCGCCCTCGTCGCCGGTGGTCTTCTGGAGCTCCTCGGCCTCCAACTCGGCCTTGGTGGACGCCATGCGCCGCAGGAAGCGCCGCAGCCCGCCCTTGCCGCGCTCGCGCCCGCGGGGCTCCGCCCCCGGCGCGGTGCTGGCCGAAACCTCGTCCATACCTCGAAGCGTATGGCATCCCGGGACGAAGCGGACCCCTTGCCCACCGCCGGAACGAAGCCGGGACATGTGTGGAATGAAGCATTCCGTTCTGCTATTATCGGAACAGAGCATTCCGCTCCACCCTGAAAGGACGGATCATGACCGCCACCCTCGAAACCCCGGTCCCCGCGACCGGGACGCGCCCGGCCGACGGCGCCGCGCCCGCCCCGCGCCGCTGGCTCGGCCTGTCGGCGATCCTGGCCGCCACGCTGCTGAACCTGCTCGACTCCACCGTGGTGAACGTGGCCGCGCCCGCGATCCGCGCGGACCTCGGCGGCTCGTACTCCGCGCTGCAGTGGACGGCCGCCGGCTACACGCTCGCCCTCGCGGTGGCGCTGCTGACCGGCGGGCGGCTCGGCGACATGTTCGGACGGCGGCCCGTCCTGCTGGCGGGCGCGGCCGCGTTCACGGCGATGTCGGTGGCGTGCGCGTTCGCCTGGTCGCCGGAGAGCCTGATCGCCGCCCGGGTCGCGCAGGGCCTGTGCGCCGCCGTGATGATCCCGCAGGGCTTCGGACTGATCCGCGACCTGTTCGGCCGGCACACCGGCAAGGCGTTCGCGCTGTTCGGGCCGGTGATCGGGCTGGCCACGATCCTCGGCCCGGTGGTCGCGGGCCTGCTGATCGACGCCGACCCGCTCGGCACCGGCTGGCGCGCGATCTTCCTGGTGAACGTGCCGGTCGGCGTCTACGCGCTGGTCGTGGGCGCCCGGGCGCTGCCCGCGCCGACGGCCGCCGACCGCTCGGGCGGCCTGGACGTCGCCGGGATGCTGCTCGGCGGCCTCGGCATGAGCATGCTGGTCTACCCCCTCGTCCAGGGCCGCGAGCTCGGCTGGCCCGCCTGGTCGCTCGCGCTGCTCGCGGGCTCGGTCCCCGTCCTCGCCCTGTTCGCCCTGCACCAGCTGCGCCGCACCCGCCGGGGCCGGACGCCGCTGGTCAGGCTGAGCGTGTTCGCCAACCGCGCCTACGGCTCCGGTGTCCTGTTCGTCGTCGTCTTCTTCGGAGCGATCGCCGGGTTCTCCCTGGCCACCGGCCTGTTCCTCCAGCTCGGCCTCGGCTACACGCCGCTGGCCGCGAGCCTGGCGATGTCGTCCTGGGCGATCGGGGCGTTCGCCGGGTCGGCGTTCAGCGGCATGACGATGACCCGGCTGGGCCGCAGGATCCTGCACCTCGGCCTGGTTCTCATGATCGCCGGGCTGGCCGCCCTGTACGCGGTGTTCGAGGCGGCCGGGACGGGCGTCGGCGGCTGGCACCTGGCCGCGCCGCTGCTGCTGTTCGGCGCCGGCATGGGCATGATCTTCGTCCCGCTGTTCGACGTCATCGTCGCGGGCATCGCCGACCACGAGGTGGGCTCCGGCTCCGCCGCGCTGGAGTCGGTCCAGCAGCTCGGCGCCTCGCTCGGCGTCGCGGTCCTCGGCACGGTCTTCTTCGGGGCGATCGGCGCCCCGGTGGCCGGACGGTTCGCCGCGCCGGCCGCGCTGGAGGCCGCGAAGCAGGTCACCGCCCTGACCGCCGCCCTCACCGCCGCCGCGTTCCTCGTCGCCTTCCTCCTCCCCCGCCGCGCCCGCGCGCACTGACCCCCGTCCGGTGCCGAACCCGGCGCGCCGTCCGTCACGGACGGCGCGCCGGCGTATGCAGGACCGGTGGGCTCCGCCCGTGACCTCGCCCGGAGCCAAGGCGGTCCGCCGCCGCGCGCTGGCGGACCGGTTCAGGCGGTCGCGAAGCGGACGGCGGAGACCGCGATGACCACCGCCGCCACCGCCCAGTAGGCGCCGGAGGCGAGGGCGACGGCCCGGACGCGGCGGGCCTCGGGCAGGCCGGTGAAGGTGAGCAGCCAGGCCAGCAGCGGCAGGACGAGGATCGCGTGCATGGTCACGAAGTGCGCCGGCTTCAGCGCGGCGACGACGTGGTAGGCGGCCTGCTGGTCGCCGGACTCCACCGTCGCGACGCCGCGGGCGATCATCGCCGCGCCGGAGGCCAGCGCGAGCATCAGCGCGGCGAAGCCGGACCGGACGGCCAGCCGCATGCTCGGCGCGACCTCCTCGTCACGGCGGAAGGAGGCGACCGCGAGCGCGACCAGCGTGACGACCAGGACGCCGCCGCCCGCCGCGAGCATCCGGGTGACGACCGTGTCGAACGCCGTCTCCTCGTTGAAGTGGGACGGCGCCCTGCGCCACGCCTGCAGGGTGATGAGGGAGACCTCCGCGACGCAGTCGGCCGCGAACACGCCGAGGACCGCGGTCCGCGCGCGGTCGCCGAGCCGGACGAACGCGCTGACCCACGCGATCGTGAGGAGGGTCAGGCCGAACGAGATCCCGAAGGTGACCGGCTTGCGCCACGACACCGGCCCCGTCCACGGGCCGCCGTCCACCGCGAACACGACCAGGTGCAGCAGCCCCGAGACCATGAGCGCCGCGCCGACGGCGTAGGAGGCGCGCTCGACCCGGCGGCCGCTCGTCCAGAACGCCCCTAGGCCCTGGACGGCGGCCGCCACCGGGAACCCTCCGCGCGAGGCCCGCATCGATCCCGCCATGTCCGCTCCCTGAAATGAGTGAGTGCTCACCCAGTATGGATGAGCACCCACGCGAAGACAAGCCGGGCGGTCAGCGGAGGGCGGCCTCCACGGCGGGGACGCGGATCGCGCGGCGGGTGGCGGCCCAGGTCGTGGCGCCGGTCAGGGCGGCGGCGAGGGCGACGACCGCGAGGTAGGTCCACACGTCCCCGGCCGGGACGGCGGAGTCGCGGCGGGCCAGCCCGAAGGGCACGATCGTGAAGACCGAGGCGACCGTGCCGCAGGCCACGCCGGTGACCGTCAGCACCGCCGACTCCAGCGCCACCCCGGCGAGCACCTGGCGCGGGGTCGCGCCGGCGAGCCGGGTCTGCCCGAACTCGCGGCGCCGGTGCGCGGTCGCCGCGACCAGCGTGTTGACCAGCATGATCGCCGTGAACAGCACCACCATGCCGATGACGACGAAGTTGAGCGTCTCGATGCTCTTCTGCTCGGCCGTCTTGGCCAGCCCGGCGGCCTCCATCGCCGCGTTCTCGGTGGCCTGGAGGTACAGCGTCCCGACGGCGGTGCCGACGAACAGGACGACCGGGGCGACCGCGGACGCCAGCGCGCCCGTCCGGCGGCGCATGGTGGCGGCCGCCAGCTCGCCGGCCGCGCCGAACGCGCGCAGCGGCCGGCCCAGCAGGGACGTCGCCCCCCGCATGATCGCCGGAGCCAGCAGCGCCAGCCCGATCGCGGCGAGGATGTCGGCCTGCCCGGACGTCGCCATCACGTCGCTGCCCTTGCCGTCCATCAGCGTGACCGTGATGACCGCCTCGTTCAGCGCCAGCAGCAGGAACAGGACCGCGAAGACGATGCGCTTCCTGCTCGTCCTCCCGGTGTCCACCGCCGCGGACCGCATCGAGTCGGCGACCCCGGCGCGGGTGGCGCGCCGGGCGGTGATCAGGGCGGCGGCGGTCGCGGAGACGGTCGTGATGCCGATGCCCATCGACAGCGCGACGGCGCCGAAGTGGTGGCCGATCTCCGCGGGCACCTGGCCCGTGCCGTGCAGCAGGCCGAGCACGCCCCGGCCGGCCAGCATCCCGGGGACGACGGCGAGCAGCGCCGCGGCCACGGCCAGCCCGGCGGCCTCGCCGACGATCATCCGGGCGAGCTGCGCCGGGGTCGCGCCGACGCTCTTGAGCAGCGCGATCTCCGACGCGCGCTGCCGCACCGACAGGGTCAGCGTCGAGGTGACCGCGAACACCACGAGCAGCAGGCCCCAGCCGCCGACGACGTTCGCCATGATGACCAGCGTGTCCCGGGCCTCCCCCGTCGCGCCGCTCGCCGCGGCGGTGTCCAGCATCGAGGCGAACGCCATGATGATCGTGGAGCCGAGGAACAGGGCGAGGAAGCTCGCCGTGAACGCGCCCGCGCGCCGGCGCAGGGAGCGGATCGCCAGTGCGAACATCTCACGCCCCCGCCGTCGTGCGCTGGCGCTCGACCTCGTCGGCCAGGTGCGTCATCCGCTCCGCGACAGCCTCGGCGGTCGGCGCGGACTGGTGGCCGACGATCCGCCCGTCCGCCAGGTACAGCACGGCGTCGGCGAAGGACGCGGCGACCGGGTCGTGGGTCACCATCACCACGGTCTGCCCGAACGCCCCCACCGACTCGCGCAGCAGGCCGAGCACGTCCCGGGCGCTGCGGGTGTCGAGCGCACCGGTCGGCTCGTCCGCGAACAGCACCCGCGGCCGGGTGAGCAGCGCCCGCGCGATCGCCACCCGCTGCTGCTGCCCGCCTGACAGCTCCGAAGGCAGGTGGCCGAGCCGCTCGCCGAGTCCCACCCGCTCCAGGACGGCCCTCGCCCGGCCCTTGTCCGCCCTGCGGCCGGCGAGCCTGAGGGGGAGCACCACGTTCTGCATGACCGACAGCGTCGGCAGCAGGTTGAACTGCTGGAAGACGAAACCGATCCGCTCCCGCCGGAACTTCGTCAGCTCCGCCTCCCCGTCGCCCGTCAGCTCCGCGCCGTCGACGAAGACGCGGCCCCCGGTGGGACGGTCCAGGCCCGCGGCGCACTGGAGCAGCGTGCTCTTGCCGGACCCGGACGGGCCCATGACCGCGGTGAACGACCCGGTCGGCAGCGACAGCGACACCCCGTCGAGCGCGACGACCTGGTTGCCCTCAGGGCCGAACACCCGGCGCACGTTCTCCAGCCGGAGCGCCTCACCCGGCGCCTGGCGCTCGGGCTCCGGTCCCCTGCGTCCGAACATCGTCCTCACCTCCGCCCGGCGCCCCCTCGCGGGGCGCCTCCGGAACACGAAGCTACGGACGCGCGGGGCCGCCGAGGATGGGTCCAGCACGCCGATCGGGGTAGGCAAAACCCCACCATCGTCCGGGCCCGGTCTCCCCCGCGGCGTGCCGGGCCGGTTAGAGTCGCCCGAGGTGCGCCGGGAAGTCTGGTCGGCAGGTCCCTACATCCGCATGCCGTCCGGGAGGTCCTGTGCAGGCCACCGCCGCGATCGTCATCTTCGTCGGCGCGTACGTGCTGATCGCGTCGGAGAAGGTGCACCGGACGGCGGTGGCGCTCGGCGGCGCGGGGCTGATGCTCCTGCTGCACATCACCGACGCCCGGGGCGCGTTCTTCTCCTCCGAGTCCGGGATCGACTGGAACGTCATCTTCCTGCTGCTCGGCATGATGGTCATCGTCTCGGTGCTGCGCCGGACGGGCGTGTTCGAGTACGTGGCGATCTGGGCCGCCAAACGCGCGCGGGGGCGCCCCTACCGGCTCATGGTGATGCTGGTCGTGCTCACGGCGGGGGCGTCCGCGCTGCTGGACAACGTCACCACGGTCCTGCTGGTCGTGCCCGTCACGTTCCTCGTCTGCGAGCGGCTCGCCCTCGCACCCGAGCCGTACCTCATCGCCGAGGTCATGGCGTCCAACATCGGCGGCACCGCGACCCTGGTCGGCGACCCGCCCAACATCATCATCGCCAGCCGGGGCGGCCTGACGTTCAACGACTTCCTGGCCCACCTGGCCCCCCTGGTCGTGGTGCTGATGATCGTGTTCTGCCTCCTGTGCCGGTGGCTGTTCCGCTCCGCGTTCCGCTACGACCCGGACCTCGCCGCCGAGGTCATGGAGCTGGAGGAGCGGGAGGCCATCACCGACCGCCGCCTGCTCGCGCAGGGGCTCGCCGTCCTCGCCGTCGTGATCGCGGCGTTCGTGCTGCACCCCGTCCTGCACTACGAGCCGTCCGTGGTGGCGCTGCTCGGCGCCGGGCTGCTCGTCGCCGCGACCAGGGTGACCACCGAGGAGGCCCTCAGCGAGGTCGAGTGGCCCACGCTGGTGTTCTTCGCCGGCCTGTTCGTGATGGTCGGCGGCCTCGTCGAGACCGGCGTCATCGGCGACGTCTCCAGGGCCGCGGCGGACGCCACCGAGGGCCGCCTCGGCGCCGCCACGATGCTGCTGCTGTGGGCGTCCGCCGGGCTCTCGGCGATCGTGGACAACATCCCCTACGTGGCGACGATGAGCCCGATCGTCTCCGACCTCGTCCGGCAGCACCCCGGCACCGACGGGCACGTGCTGTGGTGGGCCCTCGCCCTCGGCGCCGACCTCGGCGGCAACGCCACCGCCATCGGGGCCAGCGCCAACGTGGTCGTGCTCGGCATCGCCGCCCGCAACGGCACGCCCATCAGCTTCTGGCGCTTCACCCGCTACGGCATCGTCGTCACGCTCGTGACGGTCGCCCTGGCGACCCCGTACCTCTGGCTCCGCTACCTGTGACGATCTTCCCCGCATCCGGGAGGATGGGGGGATGGACGAGGTGCCTGAGGACTGGGAACGCGCGCTCGCGATCGTGGCGCACCCCGACGACCTGGAGTACGGGACGTCAGCGGCGGTGGCCAAGTGGACGGGCCAGGGAAAGACCGTGACGGAGGTGCTGGCCACCCGCGGGGAGGCCGGGATCGACTCGATGGACCCCGGTGAGGTCCGGCGGATCCGCAGCGCCGAGCAGGTCGAGGCGGCGCGGATCGTCGGCGCCCGCGCCGTCGAGTTCCTCGACCTGCCGGACGGCACGCTGGAGTACGGCCTGCCGCTGCGCCGGATGCTCGCCGCGGCGATCCGGCGGCACCGGCCCGAGGTGGTGCTGTCGGTGAACTTCCGCGAGACCTTCCCCGGCGGCGGCTTCAACATGGCCGACCACCGGGTGCTCGGCCTCGCGGTCGCGGACGCGGTCCGGGACGCGGCGAACCGGTGGGTGTTCCGCGACCTCGGCCTGGAGCCGTGGCAGGGCGTCCGGTTCGCGCTGTTCGGCGGATCGCCGCAGCCCACCCACTACGTGGACGTCACCGGCCATCTGCGGGCCGGCATCGACTCGCTGCTCGCGCACCGCGTCTACTTCGCCGAACTGGGCGCCGGGTTCGACGCCGAGGCGTTCCTCACCGGCATGGCCGAGACGGGCGGGAGGCAGGCGGGCGTCGAGCACGCGATGACGTTCGAGATGATCGAGGGCTAGTGGCGGGCGTTGGGCCGCTTGCCCTTGTTGTGCTTGCTCCGCTTGCGGGCCCGGCGTTTGCGCGTCTTCTTGGACATGCCCCGATTGACCGCCCGCGGACCGGTCCAAGGCAAGCGACCGGCCGGGCGCAGACGGCACGAACCCGCCCGGGCGCACGCCCGAAAAGCGTACGGCCGGACGGGTCCGGTGCTCGTGCGGTCAGCGGACCTCGGTGATCTCCGGGCCGCGCTCGAACGGGTCGAAGGTCTCCACGCCCTCCTCCTGCCCGTCCTCGCCGGCCTCGCTGAACTCCTGCGGGATCTGCAGTTCCAGCAGCTCGCGGGGCGGCATCGGGGCGTCGCCGCGGTGCACGACCACGCCGCGCAGCACGTCCTCCAGGACCTGCCACTGCTCCTCGTCCTCGATCGCGGCGCCCTGGACCACGGCCTGCAGGAACCAGCGGGGGCCGTCCACACCGAGGAAACGAATGATCTGCGGCGCCCAGCCCTGCTCGACGAACTCCGCCGGGATCTGCTCGCGGACCTCCGGCGGCATCTCGGCGAGGACCTCCTCGGTCAGCGCGGCCGGGACCATCGCCAGCAGCTCGGAGCCGAACGGGCCCTCGCCCTCCTGGGTCTGGCCCTGCGCCTCCTCCTGGATGTCCTTGGCGGTCTCACGGCGCACGTCGTCCCAGATGCCGCTGCGCTTCGGCGCGGCGAACACCTGGAGCTGCATGGCGCTCTCCTCGTACTGCACCAGCACGGCGACGGGGCGCCCGTCGAGCGGGTTGCCCTCCTCGTCGACCTGGGTCGCCTCGAAGTTCACCTGGAAGCCCAGCCCCGGCGCGACCGGAACCTGGAGGGCACCGAAATCCAGCCGCTGCAACTCGGGGAAGGACTCCTCGGAATCCCACGGGCCGCCCGCCGCCGATTCTGCCTTGGCCGCCCCCGCCTCGGCGGGAGCCTCCTCGGCGGTCTCCGCCGGCTCCTCGGTCACCTCGGGACCCTCCGCGGGCTCCTCGGCCTGCCGGCGACGTCCAAAAGCCACGACTCACGCTCCTTCTCGACTGTGCTCATTGTCCCCGGATCGCGGGGCCGGGCCGAATCCGCCGGTGGAGCCGAACCCGCCGTCTCCGCGCGCCGATCCGGGAAGCTCGGTGACCTCGTGGAACACCGCGTGCTCGACCCGCTGGACGACCATCTGCGCGATGCGGTCTCCGCGCCGCAGTCTCACCGTGGCGCGGGGGTCGGTGTTCAGCAGGGTCACCTTGATCTCACCCCGATAGCCGGCGTCGACCGTACCGGGTGCATTAACGATGGTCACCCCCAACTTAGCGCTCAATCCGGACCGCGGGTGAATGAAAGCGGCGTAGCCGTCCGGCAGCGCGATCGCCATCCCGGTGGGGACGACGGCGCGCTCCCCCGGCGGCAGTTCCACGTCGGCGGCGGCGACCAGATCGGCGCCCGCGTCGCCCGCGTGGGCGTACTGCGGCAGGGGCAGCTCCGGATCCAGCCGCTGGATCAGCACATCGACCTTGCTCACGGGCTCCACCTCACGCGCCTACCTGCCGGAGAACCACACGACCCTACCCAGGGCGCCGGGGGCGGCCGCCGCTGAAACGCCGCCGCCGCGCGAGTCCGGCAGTTGACCCTACCCGGTCCCAGGCGTGACCACTTCCGGAAGGTTTGACCCAGAAATGAAGTATCACGCGTAGCGTCGCAATTGTTACCCGCGGCACTTCTGTGGGATTCGTTCCCACAGGAAGGGGACGGCATGGGCACGCGCGGGCACCACGTCACCCACCGGTCGCTGGACGGCGTGCGGGTCCGGCTCGCCGGCGACCACGACCTGCGGCGGCCGTGCACGTCGGTGGCGCGGATCGCCGAGGGCGGGCGGCTCCACGAGATCTCCAGCGGCACCCGCGAGGACGCGCTGGCCTGGGCCGCCGACATCGGGGTCGATCGCTTCGAGCAGGAGTTCCGCACCCAGGGCGGGCGGCTGCGGGTCGGCAGGACGGCGACCCGCGACGCCGAGACGGGCCTCAGCGACCCCGTCCTGGCGGCCGTGTGGGAGGGACGCCGCCACGCGGTGTTCACGCACCTCTACCACGGGCGCCCCGCGGACGCGGTGGCCTTCTTCGACACCGTGCGCCTGACCGAGCACGAGGACGGGGTCACCGCCGTCCCGCGCGGCCGGGCCAGGCGCCCCGAGCCCGCGGAGATGGTCAAGGAGGTGCCGGGGATCGGCCTGCTGGAGATCACCGCGCTGACCACGGTCACGCGCCGGCGGCTCCCGCCGTGGCGCGGCGCCTCGGTCGCGGGCGGCGAGCTGTTCCGGGACACCGTGGAGGGCCAGGGTCCCTACTTCCTGCTGGCGCTGGCGTCGCTGCTGGTGACCGTGCTGCCCGAGGAGGACCGGGTCCGCGACGTCCCGCGGCGGCTCGCGGGGCTGGCGGTCGAGGCGGTCCGGTGACCGGGCTGCTCGCCGGGATCGCCGCCGTCACGGTCCCGCTCGTCCTGCTGGCGTCGCTGGCCGGGCAGGTCAGGCGCCCGGCGGCGCTGGCCGCCGCGCTGCGGGCGCACCGGGTGCTCCCGGCCGCCCTCACCGGCGCGGCCGCGGCGGCCGTGATCGCCGCGGAGGCGCTGATCGGCGTCACCGGAGCGGCGGCGCTGCTGCTCCGGCTGGACGGTCCGGTGCGCGCGGCCGGCGGGGCGGCGGCCGTCCTGCTGGCCCTGTACGCGGCCTACGCGGCGCACGTGGCCCGTACCCGGCACGGCGTCCCCTGCGGCTGCGGCGGCGGCGGCACGCCGATGAACGGCTGGGTCGCGGGACGGGCCGCCGCGCTCTGCGCGCTCGCCCTCACCGGCGCCCTGCACGGGCTTCCGGCCGGCTCCACCTTGTACGAGTCGTCCGTGGAGGTCGCGGCGGGGCTGGGGTTCGCCGTGCTCCTCTGGACGCTCCCGCACGCCATGACCGAGGAGAGGAGGACGGCCGGATGAGCTTCCAGAACAGCGCGCTCCTGCTGTCATGGGCGGCGATCCTGCTGCTCGCCCTGGTGGTCGCCGGACTCGTCCGGCAGGTCCACGCGCTCGGCCGGGGGGCCTCACGGCCCGCCGGGCTCGGCCCCGCCGCGGGCGCGCCCGCGCCCGCCTTCGACCGCCTCGGGCCCGGCCTGCTGCTCTTCCTGGACCGCGAGTGCGGCGTGTGCGCGGACGTCCTCGCCGCCGTCCCGATCGGACGGCCGCTGCACGCGATCTTCGCGGGGCCGCCGCCCGACGAGGCGTCGCGTCCCGGTGTGACCGTGCTGGCCGGCGAGCAGGACGGCCTGTTCGCCGACTACCGCGTCCCCGCGACCCCGTTCGCCGTGCTGGTCGGCGCCGACGGGCGCGTGCGGGCCGCCGAGCCCGTCGGCTCTCCCGAAGCCCTCCGCGCCCTCATCCTGGAGGCGGCACGATGATCGAACTGGAAGACGTCCCGCCGCTGCGCGGCCCCCGCCCGGCCGGGGCGCAGCGCGTCCGGCGGCGCCCGGTGCCCGCGGACGAGCGGCGGTTCCGCCCGGTGCGGCGCAGCGTCCTCACCGGGCTCGCCGCCGCGGGCGCCACCGCCGGCCTGAAGGCCCTCGGCGTCCTCCCTCCCGCGCGGGAGGCGCTCGCATCGGGCTTCCAGCTGGTCGGCTACTACGACATCTATCCGCGCTGCCCCTCGTACGCGGCCAACCACAACTGCTCCCCCGGCTGCGGGCCCAGCCTGGTGTGCAGCGTGTGCTGCCGCACGAGCGGGAAGTACAAGGGCTTCCACAAGTCCGGCGTGTCTGACCCGGGCCGCTACAAGCTGCGCCCCAGCCAGTGCTACGGCGGCGGCTACGACGGGTGGCTCTGGGCCTACGCCAAGAGCTGCGGCAGCTGCAAGAAGGGCGTCACCTGGCGCTGCCATGACGGCTGGAAGAAATCCAAGAAGGGCAACTGGTACAAGACCATCTGCCGCAAGGCGATGGCGTGCAAGAACTGACCGCCGGGCGGCTGCGGCGGGGCACGACCGACCCGCTCCTGCCCGTCGCCGCCCTCGCGCTCCTGGCGGTGTCGGCCGCCGCCCTGGACGCCGCCGTCCTGTGCTGGGCGTCGATCGGCGCGCTCGCCGGGTTCTCCCTGTCGGGCAGTGTCTGAACGCGCAACAGCGAATCCGTGCTGTTCTCGCCAGGTTGGCGGGCCCCCGTACGGCAGGGCGAGGTCCTGGCCGTCTTCACCCTCGGGCTCCTGCTCGGAGGCACGCTCACCGCGACGGTGATCTGGCTGTCGTCCGGCCTCTCCGCGCCGCTCCCGGCGTCCGTCCGGACCGCCGCGGTCCTCGCCGTCGCCGGGCTGGGAGCCGCGAGGGAGGCCGGGCTGGTCCGCGTCCCGCTCCCCCAGAACGCCCGCCAGATCCCCCAGGACGTCCTGCAGACCCACCTCCGCAAGGGCGCCCTCCAGTTCGGCTTCGAACTCGGAACCGGCGTCCGCACCTACGTCTCCGCCACGGCCCCCTATGTCCTGGCGCTGGGGCTGCTCCTCGTCCACGAGGACCCGCTCACCACCGTCCTGACGGGCACGGCCTTCGGCGCCGGGCGCGCGCTGAGCGCCCTCCTCACCTACCTGGCCCGCGACGATCGACGGGACGCCGCGATGGCCGCCCGCATGCCGCCCGTGAAGAACGCCACCGCCCTCGCGTCCCTCACCGCCCTCGCCCTCCTGCTGCTGTGACCGGAGGGCGCTCGGGCTTGACGGATGTCCGGAAGGCTCGGTTCGATGGAACCGAACGGCGTTCTGACTTCCGAGGACGGTGTGCGGTGACGACGACGGCACGGGCGACCCAGGACAACCTGTCCGATCTGGCCTTCTGGTCGCTGCCCCCGGACCGGCGGCTGGCGGCGTTCGCGCGGCTGCGCGAGCGCGAGCACCCGGCGTTCTTCCCGGAGCTCAAGCTGCCGTTCATCCGGACCGGGCCCGGCTACTACGCGCTCACCCGGCACGCGGACGTGGTGGAGGCCAGCCGGACGCCGGAGGTGTTCAGCAGCGAGCCGTGCTCGAACAGCATCGCCGACCTGCCCCGGTACATGGCCCGCTACTTCGGCTCGATGATCAACATGGACGACCCGCGGCACGCCAAGATCCGCCGGATCGTCTCGCGGGCGTTCACCCCGCGCGTCCTCGCCAAGCTGGAGACCGACCTGCAGGCGACCGCGACGCGGATCGTCGACGACCTGGAGCGCAAGGGGTCGGCCGACTTCGTCACCGACGTCGCGGCGCGGCTGCCCGTGCAGGTCATCTGCGACATGATGGGCATCCCCGAGCGGGTGCGCCCGATGGTGTACGACCGGACGAACACCATCCTGGGGCTCGGCGACCCCGAGTACACCGGCGGCAAGGACGTGACCCGCGAGGGCATCACCCGGATCGGCGTCCTGTACGGGCTGCTCATGGCGATGTCCGCGGGGTACGAGCTCAACCACCTGGCGATGAAGCTCGCCCGCAGGCGCCGCCGGCACCCCGGCGACGACCTCGTGTCGCGGCTGGTCTCGGCCAACGTCGACGGCGAGTCCCTGACCGACCAGGAGATCGGCTCGTTCTTCATCCTGCTCGTCGTGGCCGGCAACGAGACGACCCGCAACGCCATGACGCACGGGCTGAAGCTGTTCACCGACAACCCCGAGCAGCGGGCGCTGCTGATGGAGGACTTCGACGCGCGCGTCCCGGGGGCGGTCGAGGAGATCGTCCGGATGGCGACACCGGTCATCCAGTTCCGCCGGACCGTGACCCGCGACCACGAGATGCACGGTCAGCGGTACAAGGCTGGTGACAAGGTCCTGCTGTTCTACAACTCCGCGAACCGCGACGCGGAGGTGTTCACGGACCCGGACGTCTTCGACATCACCCGCTCCCCCAACCCGCACGTCGGCTTCGGCGGCCCCGGCCCGCACTTCTGCCTGGGCGCGAACCTGGCCCGGCAGGAGATCACGGTGATGTTCCGGGAGCTGTTCACCCGCGTCCCGGACATCCGGGCGAGCGGCGAGCCGCAGATGCTCTACTCCAACTTCATCAACGGCATCAAGCACCTGCCCTGCACGCTGTGAGCGGCGCGGTTCAGGACGCCCGGCGGCCGGCGTCCCGCGCCGCGGGCGACACCGCGAGGTAGTCGAGCGCCCGCTGCGTCGAGCATGCGCGGGACGGGTGGTAGTCGCGCCGCAGGTACGCGCGGCCGGCGGAGATCATGAACCGGTTGCTGGGGAACAGCCCGCGCCGCACCGCCCGCCGGTAGTCGCGGATCCGCGGGCGGACGCCCCTCAGCGTCGGGTCGGCCCGGCACAGGAACACGGCCCCTGCGTACACCATCAGCGGCAGCGCGAGGACGCCGATGAAGAACGCGATGAACCGCATCCAGTACCGCCCGGCCACGTGCTGGTAGACGTCGAACGCGACGGACCGGTGCTCGACCTCCTCGGCGCCGTGCCAGCGCAGCAGGTCCATCATCGTCGGATCGGCGCCGGCCTCGTCCAGCTCACGGGCGTCCAGGATCCACTGCCCGAGCACCGCCGTGTAGTGCTCGATGCCCGCGATGACGCCGATCCGGACGAACAGCCAGCGCTTGCGCGGCAGGAGCGGCACCGGGCACCGGTCGCCGAGGATCCGCCGGAACACCCACTCGATCCGGTCGGTGAGGGGGCCCGGGTCGAGGCCCTGCTCCCGCATCTGCCGGTCCAGGACGCCCTGGTGGGAGTAGGCGTGCACGGCCTCCTGACCCATGAAGCCCTTGACCTCGTGGTAGAGGCGCTCGTCGTCCCGCACGAGCGGGAGCGCCTCCTTGTAGACGTGCACGAACCACCGTTCGCCCGCGGGCAGCAGCAGGTGCAGGACGTTGATGAAGTGCGTGGCGACCGGCTCGTCCGGGATCCAGTGCAGCGGCGTGTCCGCCCAGTCGAACCGCACCCGGCGCGGGGCGATCACGGGGTGCCGCTCGTCGATGTCGCTCAACCCGTCTCCTCCCGCGCCGCGCCGGACCGGACGCGTCCCGCGGCGACAGCTAATTAGACTGGAAATCTAATATGTGGAGTGCGCCGGACCCCCGTCAAGGCCCGGCCGGGGTGATCTACGTCGCGGGGGCCAGGACGACGTCGACGGTGAGCGCGGCGGGGGCGTCCTCCAGGGTCAGGTCGGCGATCCGCCCGGCCGCGGCCAGGTCCGGGCGCGCGATCCGCGTCACCTGCGAGCCGCGCACGACCGCGCTGGTCACGTCGGCGCGCATCGACGCCCTGGCCTCCGACTTGGCCTTGCGGACCTGCCGGAGCGCCTCGCCCGTCGCCGCGAGGACGGCAGGGTCGCCGCCCGGCGGCAGTTCGGCGGCCGACGGCCACGAGGCCGTGTGCACCGACCCGTGCCGCCACCACGACCAGACCTCCTCGGTCACGAACGGCAGGACGGGCGCGAACAGGCGCAGCAGCACCGACAGCGCGGCGCGCAGCGCCGCACGCGCGGACAGCGCCTGCGGCCCGTCCCCGTAGGCGCGGGCCTTGACCAACTCCAGGTAGTCGTCGCAGAACTCCCAGAAGAACCGCTCGGTGCGCTCCAGAGCGCGCGCGTAGTCGTAGCCCTCGAACGCCTCCGTCGCCTCCTCGACGACCCCGGCCAGCGCCGCCAGCATCGCCTTGTCCAGCGGCTCGGTGACCGGAGCGTCCGGGGCCGCCGCACCGAGCCCGAGCACGAACTTCGACGCGTTGAGGATCTTGATGGCGAGGCGGCGGCCGACCTTGATCTGGCCGGTGTCGAACGCGGTGTCGGTGCCGGGGCGCCCGCCGGCCGCCCAGTACCGGACGGCGTCGGAGCCGTACTCGCGCAGCAGGTCGATCGGCGTGACGACGTTCCCCTTGGACTTCGACATCTTCTTGCGGTCCGGGTCGAGGATCCACCCGGACAGGGCGGTGCCCTTCCACGGCAGCGAGCCGTGCTCCAGATGCGAGCGCACGACCGTGGAGAACAGCCACGTGCGGATGATGTCGTGCGCCTGCGGCCGGAGGTCGAAGGGGAAGACCCGGGCGAACAGGTCGGCGTCGCGCTCCCAGCCGCCCGCGATCTGGGGGGTCAGCGACGAGGTCGCCCAGGTGTCCATCACGTCGGGGTCGCCCGCGAAGCCGCCCGGCCGGCCGCGCTGGTCCTCGGTGAAGCCCGGCGGGACGTCGGACGACGGGTCGACCGGCAGGGCGTCCTCGGCCGGCACGATCGGCTCGGCGTACACGGGCTCACCGGAGTCGTCCAGCCGGTACCACACGGGGATCGGCACCCCGAAGAACCGCTGCCGCGAGATCAGCCAGTCGCCGTTCAGGCCCTCGACCCAGTTCTCGTAGCGGGCCCGCATGTAGCCGGGATGCCATTCCAGCTCCCGCCCGCGGGCGAGCAGCTCCGCGCGGACGCCCTCGTCGCGGCCGCCGTTGCGGATGTACCACTGCCGGGTCGTGACGATCTCCAGGGGCTTGCTGCCCTTCTCGTAGAACTTCACCGGCCGGCTGATCTTCCGGGGCTCGCCGTCCAGGTCGCCGGACTCGCGCAGCAGCTCGACGACGCGCTCCTTGGCCGAGAAGACCGTCTTGCCCGCCAGCTCACCGTACGGTCGCGCGGGGACGCCCGGCGGCGGGTCGGCGGCGAGACGCCCGTCCCAGTCGATGACCGCGCGGGTGGGCAGGTCCAGCTCGCGCCACCAGGTGACGTCCGTGACGTCGCCGAACGTGCAGATCATCGCGATGCCGGAGCCCTTGTCGGGCTCGGCCAGCCGGTGCGCGACGACCGGGACGTCCACGCCGAACAGCGGCGTGCGCACGGTCGTGCCGAACAGCTCCTGGTACCGCTCGTCGTCGGGGTGCGCGACCAGCGCGACGCAGGCGGGCAGCAGTTCCGGCCGCGTCGTCTCGATGTAGACGGGGCGCTGGTCGCCGTGGAACCGGATCCGGTAGAACGCGCCGGGGTGCTCGCGGTCCTCCAGCTCGGCCTGCGCGACGGCGGTGCGGAACGTGACGTCCCACAGCGTCGGCGCCTCGGAGACGTAGGCCTCACCGCGGGCCAGGTTGCGCAGGAACGCGCGCTGGGACGCCGTCCGGGCGGTGTCGCCGATGGTGGTGTAGAGGTGGCTCCAGTCGACCGACAGGCCGACGCGCCGCCACATCTCCTCGAAGGCCTTCTCGTCGACCTCGGTGAGCCGCTCGCACAGCTCGATGAAATTGCGCCGCGAGACCGGCTGCTGGCGTTTCGGGTCGGGCTTGGCCGGGGGCTCGAAGTCCGGATCGTAGGGAAGGGACGGGTCGCACCGGACGCCGAAGTGGTTCTGCACGCGGCGCTCGGTCGGCAGGCCGTTATCGTCCCACCCCATCGGGTAGAAGACCGCCCGACCGCGCATGCGGTGATACCGGGCGACGGTGTCGGTGTGGGTGTAGGAGAAGACGTGGCCGACGTGGAGGGAGCCGCTCACGGTGGGCGGCGGGGTGTCGATCGAGTAGACCTCGCCGCGTGGCCGGGTGCGGTCGAAGCGGTGGACGCCCTCGTCCTCCCAGACGCGTACCCATCTGTCCTCCAGGCCGTCCAGGGAGGGCTTCGGAGGGACGTTCGAAGTACGCGGCTGCTCTGTCATGAGGCCAATCGTATTGATACCGGCCCGGGTCGCATGCCGATTGCCGGCGCCGACGCGGCGATCACCCTCCCCGCCGGGCGCGGGCCGTTCCGGTAGCGTCGGAGACGACAGGACGAGAGAGGACCAACATGGCGGACAAGGGCGACATCGGCTGGCGGGTGATGGCCGGCGCGGCCGCATTCGCGGGCGGCTTCGTCGCGAAGAAAGTCATCACGCTGGCCTGGAAGAAGAGCACCGGCAAGGAGCCCCCGACCAACCCCGAGTCCCCCGACGTGGCGCTGGCCGAGGCGATCGGATGGGCCGTGGTGATGGGCGTCGGCATGGAGGTCGCGCGGCTGCTCGCCACCCGCGCCGCCGCCCACCAGTGGGCCAAGGGCACCGGGCAGCTCCCGCAGAACCTCAAGGCCGACGTCTGAGACGTCCCGCGCCGGGGGCCTGACCCACGGTCTGCGCCCATGCGCGTCGCGGCCGGTCCCTCCGATGATCGGAGGGACCGGCCGCGACGCGTTCTCGTCGAGCCGGGGGCTCGGAAACGGCTTCGCCTCGCGGGACGCGCCGCCTCCTCGACACCCGCGTGTGCCGCCAGGGGGTGGGCGGCCCGCTACGGGTCCAGGCGACGGGGCTGGTCGCCGGGGAGCGGGGGCAGGGAGCCGGCGATCTCCCGCAGGTCGGCCCGGACCTTCAGGGCCAGCCCCTTGGTCGCGGAGCGGTTGAGGGCGGCGCCGGCAGCGGCGCCGGTGAGCAGGGGGCCCATCGTGGACATGCTCCGGCCGAAGACGCGGAGCATGCGCCTGCGCAGCGCGCTCTTGGCGGCCGTGCCGAGGGCGCTGGTGAGGGTGCCGCCCTCCAGGGGGTTGATGCCGCGCTGCCGGGCCCAGGACGTGACGAACGCGGCCCCGCGCGCGGTGCCGGTGCCCTGGACGCTGACGCCGTACACCTCGTGCAGTTCGGCGATCATCTTCACCTCGATGGCCGCGACGACGAGCGTCTCGGCGGCGAGCTGGGCGGGCGCCGTCAGCAGCAGCGGCGGGGCGGCGAACTCCACCGCGGCCAGCGCGCCTCCCGCGGCGCCGACGGCGGTCGTGGCGTTGCCCGCCGCCTTGACGATCCGGTCGGCGAGCTCCTCGCCCATCAGCCCGTGGTGGTGGGCCTGCAGGGTCTCCAGATCGCGGATCGGTATGTGCGGCGCGGTCGCGAGGAGCAGGTCGGCGAGCCACCTGCCGCGCGCGAAGCCCGCGGCCCCCACCTTGCGGGCGCTCTGGCCGAGCAGTCTGGCCAGTCGCCCGAGCAGGCGGCCGCGGGTCTCGCGGTCCATGTCCTCGTCGGAGGCGAGCCGGCCGATCAGCTCGCCCAGCTCCGCGGAGCCGTCGCCGCGCGCCGGCCCCACCTCGCCATGACGCGGTTCGATCTCTTCCGTCACCCCGCCTCTCCCGTCACGCGCCCTCTTCCCGTCACCCGGTGTCCGCCGCCGGTCAGGCGGCGCACTCGCGGCAGACCGGCCGGCCGTTCTTCTCGGTGGCCAGCTGGCTGCGATGGTGCACCAGGAAGCAGCGCGTGCAGGTGAACTCGTCGGCCTGCCGAGGCACCACCCGGAAGGTGAGCTCCTCGTTCGACAGGTCGGCGCCCGGCAGCTCGGCGACCTCGCCGGCGTCCAGGTCCTCGTCGATGATGCTGGCCGCCTTGTCGGCGCGCCGGGCCTGGAGCTCCTGGAGGCTGTCCTCGCTCAGGTCGTCGTCTGTCTTGCGTGGGCTGTCGTAGTCGGTCGCCATCTTCTATCTCCATCCCCCTCAGTGCTTTATGCGCCCCGTCGCGCGGATCTAACGCTCGGGGGACCGTTCTTGTGCCCGATCCGGGCGGGAAATTCTGTCACGGTTGGTGACCTGCGACACACGAGGCGCGACCGTTCCCACGAGTGACACCCATCACCCGACTCTTTCCTCGCACTGTGTCATCCATCACATACCCGGCGAACGACACGGCCCCGTTCCGGGGACCGTGGCGCCTGCCGGGGTTCCCGCGGCGGCGGGGATCATATCGGTCCCGGAGGCGTTGTGCGCACCGATCGCCCCGGCGCGGCGGGATGGCCCGATCCGGCAGCTGGAACACCGAACCGGATACATCGGTGAAACGTCAGAACTAACGCGATATCGTGCCCGCCTGAGGTTGGGGGCGGATCCCCTGCGGGGGTCAGCCCGGCGATCGCCGGCACGGGGCCCCGCGAGCGGGTTCGGCGCACAATGTCGCGGACATCACTGCGGGTCACTGGAGGGTCAGATGCCGGATGCCGCTCCGCTGGAGCCGGGCGATCCTAGGGCACTCGGACGGTACGAGGTCATCGGACGGTTGGGCGCCGGGGGCCAGGGCGCCGTCTTTTTGGGCAGGGCGCCGGGCGGCGGGTACGTCGCCGTCAAACTGCTGCACGCGCAGATGGCCAACGATCCGGCCGCACGCGCCCGGTTCACCCGCGAGGTCGCGGCGGCGCAGAAGGTCGAGCCCTTCTGCACGGCCCGGGTGCTGGAGGCCGACGTCCAGGGCGACCAGCCCTACGTCGTCAGCGAGTTCATCGACGGGCCGTCCCTGCACGACGTGGTCGCGCACGACGGCCCGCGGAGCGCGGCGGAGCTGGAGCGGCTCGCGATCGGCACGGTGACCGCGCTCGCGGCCATCCACGAGGCCGGGATCGTGCACCGCGACTTCAAGCCGAACAACGTCATGCTGGCCTCCGACGGCCCGCGCGTCGTCGACTTCGGTATCGCGCGGACGGTGAACTCGCAGGAGAGCGCCGTCACCGCGACCGGCATGGTGGTGGGCACGCCCGGCTACCTGGCGCCCGAGCAGCTGACCGGCGCGCCGCTGACCCCGGCGGTGGACATCTTCGCCTGGGCGGCGACCATGGTGTTCGCCGCCACCGGGCAGTCGCCGTTCGAGGCCGACACGCTGCCGGTCATCATCAACCGGATCCTCAACGAGGATCCCGACCTGTCGGCGCTGCCCGCGGGCCCGCTGCGCGACCTGATCGGACGCTGCCTGTCCAAGGACGCGGGCCTGCGGCCCCCGGCGGCGCAACTGCTGCTGAACCTGCTCGGCCACGTCGGCGCCGCGCCCGCGAACCAGGGCGCCGGGCAGGAGGACCTGCTCAACCAGGGCACCCGGATCGCCTCGCAGCTTCCGCCGCCGCCCCCGGTGCCGCCGGCGCCGCGGCCCCGGCCGCAGCACCAGCCGATCACCCCGCCGCCGATGCCGCTGCACCAGGGCGGGATGCCCGGCCAGGCCACGCCGCCGCCGCAGCCGATCACGCCGCCGCCCATGCCGATGTACCAGGGCGGGGGGATGCCGCCGCAGACGCAGCCGCGGATGCCGATGCCCCCCGGACCGCCCGGTCCGCAGTACGGGCCGCCGCCGAAGCAGTCGAGCTCCGCCGGGCCGATCATCGCGATCGGGTGCGGCGCGCTCGCGCTGATCGTGATCCTGGTGGTCGTGGTGCTCGCCATCATCGGCGCCAACAGCGACGACGACCCGCCGACGCCGCCGGTCTACTCGCCGCCGAACACCTACACGCCGAGCGAGACGCCGACCAGCAGCACCACGGGCGGGCTGCTCGGCAACTTCACCGGCAACGGGTACCAGCCGGGCGCCGGATCCGGCCACACCTCCTTCAGCGTCAAGTTCTCCCTGCTGTACTCCAGCGGCGTCGCGACGTACACCTATCCGTCCGGTGCCCAGGACAACTGCTACACCCGGCTGTCGCTGCTGTCCGGCGACGAGAACAGCTCGAAGGTCGAGTACCGGGAGACGCCGATGGCGGGGATGGACCCGAAGGAGTGCGCGTCCGGGTACGTCACGTTCATCCCGTCCTCCGGCGGCACCTCGATGCGGTGGGAGTGGCGCCAGAGCCAGTCCGAGACGAGCGCGACCGCCTACGGGACCGTGTCCAAGGCATGACCGAGGTCGCCCCCCTCCGCAAGGGCGACCCCTCCCGGCTCGGCGCGTACCGGCTGACCGGCCTCCTCGGCGAGGGCGGGCAGGGCGCCGTCTACCTCGGGGAGGACGAACCGGGCCACCGGGTCGCCGTGAAGCTGCTGCACGCGCGCTTCAGCGGCGACCCGAAGGCCCGCTCGCGGTTCGCGGCCGAGGTCGCGGTC
Source organism: Actinomadura sp. NPDC023710 (assembly GCF_040639875.1). Classification (NCBI taxonomy): domain Bacteria; kingdom Bacillati; phylum Actinomycetota; class Actinomycetes; order Streptosporangiales; family Thermomonosporaceae; genus Actinomadura; species Actinomadura sp. NPDC023710. The sequence continues at coordinate 71,159 of NZ_JBFAGB010000011.1, read as the reverse complement.
GCCAAGCGGGTGTCGGCGTTCTGCACGGCCCGCGTCCTGGACTCCGACGTCGAGGGCGACCGCCCCTACATCGTCAGCGAGTACATCGACGGGCCGGCGCTGTCGCGGGTCCTGGCGCAGGACGGCCCGCGGCGCGGCGCCGACCTGGACCGGCTGGCGATCGGGACCATGACGGCGCTCGCCGCGATCCACCAGGCGGGGGTCGTGCACCGCGACTTCAAGCCCGCCAACGTCCTGCTCGCGCCGGACGGCCCGCGGGTGATCGACTTCGGTATCGCGCGGGCGCTGGACGCCACCGGGACCATGTCGAGCACGGCGGTCGGCACCCCCGCCTACATGGCGCCAGAGCAGATCTCCGGGGCGCGGGTCGGGCCGCCCGCCGACGTGTTCGCGTGGGGCGCCACGATGGCGTACGCGGCGAGCGGGCGGCCGGCGTTCGGGCAGGACTCGATCCCCGCGGTGATGCACCGCATCCTGAACCTGCCGCCCGAGCTCGGCGACCTTCCCGAGCCGCTGCGCGGCATCGTGGCGAACTGCCTCAGCAAGGACCCGGCGCTGCGTCCCGCCTCCCAGATGGTCCTGGCGCACCTGCTGGCGCTGGCGGGCAGCCTCCCGCAGCCGGGCGCCCAGCAGAACGACGCCCTGATGCTCACCCAGGGCGCCCAGACGGCGGCCACCGAGTCCGCACGGCTGCGGACGCAGACACCGCAGCCCTTCCAGGCCGGCCCTCCGGTGCCGCAGACGCCGCCGCACACGCCCCCGCACACCTCACCGCACACCTCACCGCACACGCCTCCGCACGCGCCGCCGCCCATGCCCGGCGCGGGGTGGCCCTCACCGGCCCCGCCGCCCAACGGCGACACACCCGCCACGTGGCCGTCCGTCTCCACTCCGGGGGTCGACTTCACCAAGCCGTCCGGAGGCGGAAAGGGGCCCCGCATCGGGGTTCTCGCCAGCGTGGGGGGCGCCGCGCTGGCCGTGCTGGTTCTCGCCGCCGGCGTGGCCTGGGTCCAGCTCCGCGGGGACGGCGACCATGGCTCGACGGCCACGCGCGGACGGGTCGGCGGGACGCTGCCCATCGCGATGTCGACGCCGACCGCCACCGACGGCGGCTTCGACCCCTCCCGCGCCCTCGGCGGCACCGAGCGGTTCCTCAGCAAGCAGCTGTTCACCGGCCTCACCGAGGTCGGCGCCGACGGCACCGCCCGCCCCCGGCTCGCGACGGCGATCACGCCGGACGCCGAATGCCGCACGTGGACCATCTCGCTCAAGTACGGGACGACCTTCACCAACGGCGAGGCCGTCGACGCGCACGCGTTCGCCCGCGGCTGGGCGCGCAGCGCGGCGGACAAGACCGGCCCCGCGTCCTACCTGATGACCGACATCGAGGGGTACTCCTCGGTGTCGGGCAGCGGGACCGGGCTGCTGTCCGGGGTCACGGTGGTCTCGGGCACCGCGCTCGAAGTCGAGCTCACCTCCCCCAACTGCGACTTCGCGGCCCGGCTGTCCGAACCGGCGTTCATGCCCGTCCCGGAGGAGGCCGGCAAGGTCGACAACGCGGCGTTCAACACCCGTCCCATCGGCAACGGCCCGTTCAAGCTGCAGGACTACCGCAAGGGCGCGTCGGTCTCGCTCGTCCGCAACGACCGCTGGGCGTTCGGCAAGACCAGGCTGGACGGCGTCACCGTGACGCTGACCGACGATTCCGCCAAGGGGCGCGCCGCCTACACGGCCGGGCAGACCGACTGGTACGCGGTGGGCACCGAGAATCTGGCCTCGACTCCGAGGACGGGCCTGGTCTCCCATCCCGCGCCGTTCACCCGGATGCTCGTCCCGATCACCGCCCGGGGCCCGATGAAGTCGAAGGAGGCCCGGCAGGCCGTCTCCTACGCCCTCGACCGGAGCAAGCTCAGCCTGGCTCTCGGCGGGTTTCACGAGCCCGCGCACGGCATCGTCCCGGTGCCGGTCCCCGGGTTCGGCGGGCGCGGCGTCTGCCCGTCCTGCGACGCGACGGACCCCGAGAAGGCCAAGATGCTGGCCACGCAGGCCGGGCTGGGGACGGACACGCCCGTGCGGCTGTACTACCGCCAGTCGCCCGTCGACCAGAGCCTCGCCGCCGTCGTCAGTTCGCAGCTGAAGTCGGTGCTGGGCCTGCAGGTCGAGATGAAGTCCTACCCCGTCTCCGAGTTCACGAAGTACCGCGACGACGTCATGTCCAAGGACGCGTCCGGGCTGGCCTTCCTCCCCTACGGTCCGGACTACCCGGGCGCCTACACGATGCTGTGGCCCCTGCTGGGCGGCGGCGAGGCGAGCGACACGGGCTTCTACAACCTGGGCAAGTGGAGGAACGGCACCTTCGACCAAACGGTCTCCAGGGCGCTCAGGACGACGGCGCCGGACGACCGGACCGGCCTGTTCAGGCAGGCGGAGAAGGTGGCGCTGGACGACATGGCCCTCATCCCGCTGCTCAACGACACTCGCGTCGCCATGGTCCGGCCCGGCAGGTACGTCGGGCTGGAGCCCGACTACGACGGCGACCCCACCGTGGCGACCGCCGCGCTCAAGTAGCGGTGGCGACCGCCGCGCTCACGTAGCGGTGGCGACCGCCGCGCTCACGTAGCCGCGGCGGCCGCCGGGCTCACGCGGCCGGCAGGCCCGGGGGGAGGCGGACGGTGACGATCAGCCCGCCGCCCGGCCGCGGCGCCGCGTAGACGGCGCCGCGGTGCGCCAGCACCACCGAGCGGACGATCGACAGGCCGAGCCCCGCGCCCTTGGCGGACTCGACGCGGTCGGCGTTCAGCCGCCGGAACGGCTCGAACAGCCGCTCCACCTCGTAGGCGGGCACGACGGGCCCGGTGTTCTCGACCTGGACGGTGGCGTAGCCCTCCAGCATGCCGGTGCGGATCCACAGCTCGCCGCCGTCCTCGACGTTGTGCTTGATCGCGTTCTCGACGAGGTTGGACACCAGGTGCTCCAGCAGCACCGGGTCGCCGAGCGCCGTCCCGGAGGTCAGCTCCGGGTGGACGGCGACGTCGTGGTCGTGGTCGCGGCGGGCCGACTGCTCCAGCACCGTCGCCGCCACCTCCGCCAGGTCGACCGGCGTGCGGGCGGTCAGCTCCCGCTCGCTGCGGGCCAGCAGCAGCAGCCCCTCGATGAGCCGCTCGTGCCGGGCGTTGGTCGCCAGCAGCGTCCGGCCGACGGCGCGCAGGTCGTCGGAGACCTCCGGGTCGCCGAGCGCGACCTCCAGCAGCGTCCGGTTGATCGCGAGCGGGGTGCGCAGCTCGTGCGAGGCGTTCGCGACGAACCGGCGCTGGGTGTCGAACGCCTGCCCGAGCCGCTCCAGCATCGCGTCGAACGTGTCGGCCAGCTCCTTGATCTCGTCGTCCGGGCCCTCCAGCGCGATCCGCTCGTGCAGCGTGCTCTCCGACAGCCGGCGCGCGGTGGTGGTGACCCGCTGCAGGGGGCTGAGCGCCCGGTCGGCGACGAACCAGCCGAGCACCAGCGTGATGACGCCCACCCCGCCGAGCGCGAGCAGCGACCGGCCGACGAGCTGGCGCATCGTCTGCTCGACGAACTGGCGCTGCAGCTCGGCCGCCTCCGCGTCGGAGATGCCGAAGCCGATCACCTTGACGTTGCCGAGGATGTTGGCCATCAGGACCGACATCACGAACAGCAGCAGCGCGCCCGCCATGAAGAACAGCAGCCCGTACAGCAGGGTGAGGCGCAGCCGGACGCTCATCCGGCCCGGCATCACGGTCATCTGGGCGAACGGCCCGCCGCCCTCGCCGCGCCACATGCCCTTCGCGGCCGGGTGCGGCTGGGGGACCTGCTGCGGGCCGGGGCGGCGCCACCGCCCGCCGCGCCGGCCCCCGGCGTCGCCGGGGTCGCCGGGAAGCGCGGTCGGTTGCGTGGCCTGCGGGCCGCCCTCCTGGGGCGGGTTCGAGCGGGCGGCCTCGCCGTCCGGTCCGTCCGGGCGGTCCTGGGGTGCGGTCTCCTCGGTCACAGGCGGTATCCCACGCCGGGCACGGTCTCGATCACCGGGGGGTCGCCGAGCTTCTTGCGCAGCGTCATCATCGTGACCCGGACCACGTTGGTGAAGGGGTCGATGTGCTCGTCCCACGCCTTCTCCAGCAGGTGCTCGGAGCTGACGACGGCGCCGTCGGCGCTGAGCAGCACCTCCAGCACCGCGAACTCCTTGCGGGTCAGCTCCACCGGGCGGCCGTCGCGCGCGACCTCGCGGCGGGCCGGGTCGAGCGTGATCCCGGCGCGCTCCAGGACGGGCGGCAGCGGCGCGGCGGCGCGCCGGCCGAGGGCCCGCACCCGGGCGATCAGCTCGGCGAACGCGAACGGCTTGGCCAGATAGTCGTCGGCGCCGATGGACAGGCCCTCGACCCGGTCGTCCAGCTCCCCCGCCGCCGTCAGCATGATGATCCGCGCCGGGTAGCGCTGCGCCACGAGCTGCTTGCAGACGTCGTCGCCGTGCACCTTGGGCAGGTCCCGGTCCAGCACGATCACGTCGTACTCGTTGACGCTCGCCCGCTCCAGCGCGCCCGCGCCGTCGTAGGCCACGTCCACGGCCAGCGTCTCCCTGCGCAGACCGGTGGCGATCGCGTCGGCGAGCACGCGCTCGTCCTCGACGACTAGAACACGCAAAGGGTCCCCCTTCTCGTCGGGCGCGGCCGGCCCCGCACCCGGAACATTGCCCGCTTCACATATGCCATGGAGGCCGTAAGACGCCCGTAAGCAGCTGTTCCTCTCCCCGTACGCCAGATCGCGATCTCGCGGACGCAAGGATCTGCGAAAATTGCATCGCAAGTCAGGTTTACCTTCAGCCTAGGCCTGGGTAGGCATGGGCACGATCCGGGAGGAGGCCCATGGGCGAGTTGACACGCATGATCCAGCAGCGGCTCGACGACGCGTACGCGTCGCTGCGGAGCGCCCACCAGGATGGGGACACCTACCTGGCGGACATCCGCCAGGAGGAGATCGACGACCTGCGCCGGATCGCAGCGAACAACGACATCGGCGTCGAACCGCCCCGCTGCGACTGACCCCGCCGTCGCAAGGCGCTGTCCGTGACGGGGAGCCCGGGACCTGGTCCCGGGCTCCCCGTTCCGGTCTCCCCCCGCTCGCGTCAGTCCCTGGCCGGGTCGAGCGGGGCCAGCAGGTCGTGCAGGGCCTCGAAGGTGCCCGGGCCGGCGGCGATGGTCAGCTCCGGGCCGGGGGCCGCGCCGTGCAGCCCCTCGACGCGCCCGCCCGCCTCCCGGACGATCAGCCCGCCTGCGGCGATGTCCCACGCCTGGACGCCGCGCTCGTAGTAGGCGTCCGCGCGACCGGCCGCGAGGGAGCACAGGTCGACGCAGCACGACCCGCCCCGGCGGATGTCGCGGATGTTCGGCAGCACCCCGGTGAGGACCTCCGCCTGCCTCGCCCGCCGTCCCGCCTCGTAGCCGAACCCGGTGGACACCAGCGCGCGGCCGAGCGGTACGTGCGCGTTCACGCGGAGCTCGCGGGTGCCCGCCGCCGTGTGCTGGACGGCGCCGCCGCCGAGCACCGCCGTGCAGGTCTCGCCGCGGCGCGGGATCTCCACCACCCCGACGACGGCCTCGCCGTCCACCTCGGCGGCGATGCTGACCGCCCAGTCGGGCAGGTCGTAGAGGTAGTTGACGGTCCCGTCGATCGGGTCGACCACCCATCGCACGCCGCTGGCGCCGGCCTGGGTGCCGCCCTCCTCGCCGAGGAAGCCGTCGCCGGGGCGCACCGCCCTGATCCGCTCGATGATCAGCTTTTCGGCGGCGCGGTCCATCTGGGTGACGACGTCGGTCGGGGACGACTTGGTCTGGACGACGTCCGGGCCGCCCGCGGGGCGCTGGTCGACCAGCATCCGGCCGGCCTCGCGGGCGGTCGCCACGGCCAGCTCCAGCAGCTCCTCGGCCAGGCTCATGAGGCCCCTTCCAGGAGGTGGCGGGGCAAGGCGGCGAAGCGCGGGTCGGTCGCGGGCGTGGCGGCGCGCTCGAAGGCGAGTCCGAGCTCGGCGGCCAGGTCCGCGGCCTCGACGTCGAGGTCGTACCTGACCTCCATGTGGTCGGAGACGAACCCGATCGGCACGACCGCCACGGCGCGGACGCCCCGGCCGTGCAGCTCCTCCAGGTGATCGGTGATCTGCGGATCCAGCCACGGCTGGCTCGGCGGCCCGCTCCGGCTTTGGTACACCAGGTCCCAGGGCGCCCCCGGGGCGGCCCGCCGCGCGACCGTCTGCGCGGCGGTGTGCAGCTCCGCGGTGTACAGCTCCTGGTTGGGCTGGGACAGCGGCACGCTGTGGGCGGTGAAGACCAGCCGCGCGCCCTCGGGCAGGCGGCTCAGCGCGTCCTTCGTCGCGTCCACGAACGGCTCGACGAAACCGGGGCGGTCCGCGTAGACGGGGAGCTTGTCGATCTCGGGGGCACCCGGCACCTCCTCGCGGGTGCGCGCGATGTCCTCGAGGTACTGGTCGTTCGTCGAGTAGCCGCTGTAGGCGGACGTGACGAACGCGGCCGCGCGCCGGATCCCGTCCTCCTCCATCTGCCGGAGGGTGTCGGCGAGATAGGGGTCCCAGTTCCGGTTGCCCCAGTACACGGGCAGGTCCACGCCGTTGGCGGCGAAGTCCGCCTCGATCGCGGCCTTGAGGTCCCGGCACTGCTGGTTGATCGGGCTGACCCCGCCGAACAGGAAGTAGTGCTCCCCCACCTCCTCCAGGCGCTCCTTGGGGATGTTGCGGCCCCTGGTGACGTTCTCCAGGAACGGGATCACCTCTTCGGGCCCTTCCGGCCCTCCGAAGGACAGCAGAAGCAACGCGTCATACGACGTCATGCGTCCATCCAACCAGCCCGGGGCCCGACTCCCGGCCAGGGGTGCGCTCACTCGTAGCGCGCCGAGTAGGCCTTCGCCAGGTTAAGGACTTTCTGGACGTACCAGTCCGCGTGGTTGTACTGCCAGACGGCCCGGTAGAGCTGCGGCCCGCCCCGGCCGGCTCCGTTCGCGCACAGGTACTTGGCCGCTCCCGGGATGGCGTCGTAGGGGTTCATGATGTCGGCCTTGCCGTCGCCGTCGCCGTCCACCCCGTACGCCTTCCACGTCGAGGGCAGGAACTGCATCGGGCCGAGGGCGCCCGCGCTGGAGCGGCCGGCGTTGCGCCCGTGGTCGCTCTCGACCTGGCCGATCGCGGCGAGGACCGTCCAGGACAGGCCGCGGCAGCTCCTGGCCGCCTGCTTGTAGAGGTCCAGGTAGCTGCCCGGGCGGCCGCCGTCCGCCGGCGTCTGGTACTTGCCCTCGTGCAGGTTCAGCACGCTCGTGCCGGAGCCGAGGACCTTGCCGACGGCCTTGACGACCTTGTCGGGGTCCACCCCGGGGGCGTTGACGAGGACGGCCACGTTGGGGACGAGCCCCATCTCCTCCCCGGACTTCCTGCTGACGAGCATGTCGATCCCGGGCAGGCCGAGCGGCCCGGAGCCGCCCATGGTCAGCTTCGGCATCGTCCGCGCCACCACGGGGTACTGGTAGCCGCGGTTGAGCTGGAGCTGCTGGGCGGCGGCGGGCGACACCACGAACTGGTTCCCGGCCAGGGCGGCCCACAGGTCGGTCTTCTTCGCCGTCGCGGGCGGTGTCCAGGAGCGGAACGCCGACGGGTCCACGGCGAGCGCGTTCACCTGGCGGCCCTGGAGCTGGACGGCGCCGCCCGCGACGGCCGCCACGTCCCCGACCCTGCCGAGTTTCGCGATCCGGTCGATCTTGGCGGCGGGGATCGAGGCGGTGCCGACGGCGAGCACGTCCGGCGGCACGACGCGGCGCAGCGGCGCGACCTGGCCGCCGGTGGCCACGTTGACGGGGTCGCCGGGCCGCACGCTCGGAGGGGCCGCCTCCTGCGGCGAGTCGGCCCCGGCCGGATCCGCCTTCTCCGTGGTCAGCGCCGCGTAGACGCCACCGGAGGTGCTGGCGACGGCCAGGACGGCGATACCGCCGATGAGGAACGGCAGCGCCCGGCCGCCCCGCCGCGCTCCCGCGTTCCTCCCCCGCGGATCCCGCTGCTTCTTCTCGGGTCGCGACCGGTGCGGACGGGCGGCGGGCGACTCATCACCGCCGATCACGCCGGTGCGCGGAGCTGAAGGAGGAGCCACAACATTTCCCCACGAGTCTCGCTACGGACGGTTAGCCTGCCGTGGTTACCGGATCGTACGGTATCGCCGATTCTGTGCCCCCGTTCGGGCCGTCCAAAAATGTGAACTTTCCTCACGATCGAATCCTGAGTAGAGTCACCGCATGTCCCCAGTGACCAACCGGACGTGGCAGAACTGGGCGGGAAACCAGCAGGCCACGCCGCACCGCGTCGCCACGCCGCGCACCGCAGACGAGGTGGCCGCCGCGGTCCGGTCGGCCGCCGGCGACGGCCTCACGATCCGCATGACCGGCACAGGGCACTCCTTCACCGGCGCCGCCGTCGCCGAGGGCGTCCTGCTCCGCCCCACCGCGCTCACCGCGGTCCGCTCCGTCGACACCGCGACGGGGCTCGTCACCGTCGAGGCCGGCCTGCCGCTGCACGCGCTCAACCGCCTTCTGGAAGACCACGGCCTCGCGCTGGCCAACATGGGCGACATCCAGGAGCAGACAGTCGCGGGCGCGTTGCAGACCGCCACGCACGGAACGGGCCGCGACGCCGCCGGGCTCGCCTCCCAGGTCGCCGCCCTGGAGCTCGTCCTCGCCGACGGCACCGTGGCGAGCTGCTCACGCGAGGAGCGTCCCGACCTGTTCGCCGCGGCCCTCGCCGGGCTCGGCGCGCTCGGCGTCGTCACCGCCGTCACCTGGCGGACCGTCCCGGCGTTCCTGCTGCGCGCGCAGGAGGCCCCCATGAAGTGGGACGAGGTCCTCGCGCGCGTGGACGAGTTCGACGCCGCCAACGAGCACTTCGAGTTCTACTGGTTCCCGCACACCGAGGGCTGCCTGACCAAGCGCAACAACCGCGTCGAGGGCCCCGCGCAGCCGCTGTCGAAGTTCAGGCACTGGCTGGACGACCGGTTCCTGTCGAACACGGTCTTCGGGGCCGTCAACAGGGTCACCCACCGGGCGCCCGCCGCGTCGCCCTTCGTGAACGGCGTCTCCGCCAAGGCGCTCGGGGCCCGCACCTACAGCGACACCTCGTACAAGATCTTCACCAGCCCGCGCACGGTCCGCTTCAAGGAGCAGGAGTACGCGATCCCGCGCGAGGCGCTCGTCCCCGCGCTGCGCGAACTCCGTGCCCTGTTCGCCAGGCGGGACTGGCGGATCAGCTTCCCCATCGAGGTCCGGCTGCTTCCCTCCGAGGACGCCTGGCTGTCGATGGCGCAGGGGCGGCAGAGCGCGTTCATCGCCGTGCACGTCTACCACCGCGATCCGCACGAGGACTACTTCCGCGGCGTCGAGGACCTTCTGACCGGGCTCGACGGCCGCCCGCACTGGGGCAAGCTCCACACCCGCGACGCCGCCTACCTGGAGAAGGTGTACCCCCGGTTCGGCGACTTCCGCGCCCTGCGGGACGAACTGGACCCCGACCGCCGCTTCGCCAACCCCTACACGAGGCAGGTTTTCGGCGACTAGCCGTGCTCGACTCGTCGGCGGCCGTGCTCAGCCGCCGGGGGTGGCCCCCTGCGGATCGGGGACGTCCTGGCCGCCGTCCTGCGGGCCCCCCGTGGTCGCCGGCGGCTCCGGCGTCGGCGTCGTCGTCGGCGGCGCGGTCGTGGGCTCCTGCGTCGGCCGTTCGGTCGGCTCCGACGACGGCTGCGGTGCCGGCGAGCCCGTTCCACCGGTGGGCGCCTCGCCCGTCGGCGTGCCGCTCGGCGAGGAGCCGGGCTCCTCGCCGGTGCCTCCGGAGGGGTTCTGCGAAGGCGTGTCGGCCGGCCGTCCGCCGCCCCCGCCGTCGAGGACCTTGGTCACCGTCAGACCCTTGCCGCCCCCGCCGCCGACCGGCTTGCCGGTGCTCGCCTCGTAGATGGTGATCCCGCCGATGACGACCGCGAACACCGCCGCCGAGGAGACCACCAGCGTCACCCAGTGCGCCTTGGCCCACTCGACCGTGCTCTGCCACGCCGAGCGGCGGACGACCTGGCGCACCGCGTCCTCGCCGGCCTCCTCGGCGAACGCGGCGGCGACCGCCTGCGCCGGGTCCAGGCGCGTGGCGCCGGGATCCCCGCCGGGGTCGAGCCGCGTGGCGTTCGGGTCGCCCCCGCCGAAGACGGGGTCCAGGCGCGTGGCGCCGGGGTCGCCGGACCACACCACGGTCCGGGTCGGGTCGGCGCTCGTCGCCTCGTCGGCCGCGCCCTCGGCCATGTCCCGCCGCCGGACCGCCGACTGCAGGTGCGTCAGCTCCTTGATCTGCTCACGGCCCTGGTCGAGGTAGTGCTTGCCGACCGCCGACCCCGCCGTCGAGATCACGCTCATCAGCGCCGCGCCGATGATCGTCCCGTACACGCCCAGGAAGGACGCGCCCAGGGCGGCGACCGCCGTCGCCACCGCACTCGCGATCAGCTGCGTCGTGCTCACGTCCGGCAGCTTGCGCGGCATCGCCTGATTCACCCCTGTCTGTCGCCACGAACACCCCCGAAAGTGAACTGATCGGGAGGACGCGGGTGTTCCTGCCCACGACGTGACACTCGCAACGTCGAAGCGGCGGGACGTTCGCGGCCTCGTCAGGAACGGTGTGGAAAAGGATGGACAAGAATCGAGCAGAGCGGCCCCCCGCCGGTCGCGGCACCGGCAAGCTTGGTCAGGTGCCCTCTTCGACCTCGTGAAGAGGGCTTCGAGAGCGGCGATGTTCGGACATGCCGGGTACGGTGCTGGCAGCAGGTGTGTCCGAAAGAGAGACTCGGGAACCCGGGGGAAGGGCACGCATGCGCCCTCGGTGGGCATCGGACGGCCGACCGGTGAAGAGCACGGTCGCGCGGTCCGGCGTCCTCCGTGCCGTCTGGACAGGGCAGGAAGGACACGCATGCAGGAGCTGCGCCTCGTCGCGGTCAGCGAGGACGGTACGTACCTCGTCCTGGCCACCGCGGGCCGAGGCACCCGGTTCACCCTGCCCGTCGACGACCGGCTCCGCGCCGCGGTCCGTGGGCACTTCTCCCGCCTCGGCCAGTTCGAGATCGAAGTGGAGAGTCCCTTGCGCCCCAAGGAGATCCAGACCCGCATCCGGTCCGGGGAGACCGCGGAGGAGATCGCCGAGTCGGCGGGCATCCCGGTCGAACGGGTCCGCTGGTTCGAGGGTCCGGTCCTGCAGGAACGCGAATACATGGCCCAGCAGGCGCAGCGCGTCACCGTCCGCCGCCCAGGCGAGTCCACGCCCGGCCCGCCGCTCGGCGAGACCGTCGAGGAGCGCCTCGGCCGCGGCGGCGTCGACCTGGAAGAGGTCGAGTGGGACTCCTGGAAGTGCGAGGACAACACCTGGCGCGTCCGGCTGTCCTTCTTCGAGGGCGGCCGCCCGCACGCGGCCGAGTGGACGTTCGACCCGCGCCGCCGGCACGTCTCCCCGCTGGACGAGGTCGCCGCCCGGCTCACCTCCGTCGAGTGGGACGACGACGACGCGCTCTCCGACACCGTCACGCCGCTCGTCCCGCGCCGTCCCGCCATGAAGGTCGTCTCCAGCGACCGCGACGCCCTTCCCGGCGGCCGCGGGCTGCCCGCGCGCGGCCTGCCCGCCGAGCCCGAGCAGGGCGCCCCCGAGCCGCTGCGCGCCGCGGAGCCCCGCGCCTACATCGTCGAACGCGGCCGCATGGTCGACCCGCGGCCCGCCTTCCGGGAGGCGTCCGAGCCGCCTTCCCTGCGCGAGGCCGCCCCGCCCCGTCCGGCCGCGCACGCCCCCGAGCCGCCCCGTCCCGGCCCGCCGGTCGAGGAGGCGGCTCCGGAGGCGCCCTTCGCCGAGCCGCGCGCCGACGAGGCCGCCCTGCCCGTCCAGAGCGAGGAGCCGCACGGCGCCGCGGCCGGGCCCGAGCCGGCGGAACCCGCCGAGACCTCCGGCGAGGACGTGGGCGACCTGGCGAGCGAGACGGCCGCCGGGAACGACGACACGGCCACTGTCGCGGATGAAGCGCGGCCTGCCGAGGCCGCCGGGGAGCCGGAGGACGAGGCTCCGGCTCCCGAGGAGATCGAAGCGCTCGACGCCGACGACCCGGAAGCGGTCCGGGAGGAGGAGCACGCGGCCGCCGAACCGGCCGAGCCGGCTCTCCCAGAGCAGGCGGGCGCCGACCACGAGGCGCACGAGGCGCACGAGGTCGACGACGCGCGCGAAGCGGTCGGCGAGGCACCGGAGGCCGCGAAGGCGCCCGAACCTGTCCAGGCCGCCCCCGCGGAGGAGCCGGAGGAGCCGGCCGAGCCCGCCGAGACGCCGCAGGCCCCGGCCGCCGCCCGGCCGCGGGTCGAGGCCGACGCGCCCTGCGTCCCGGAGGCCGAGCAGGAGACCGCACCCGTCCGAGCGCCCGCCCCGTCCCGCGAGCCCGCCGCGTCCCGTGAGGCCGCAGCGGAGGGCAAGCCCGTGGCTCCGCCGCGGCAGCCCGCGCGGCCGCCCGCCAAGAAGAAGCCGGCGGCCCGGCCCACCATGCCCGCCGCCGCTCAGGACAAGCCGGCCACCGGCTCTCCCGCCGCCGCCGCGGCGGCCGGAGAGCCCGCGGGCGCGCAGCGTCCGGCCCGGCGCCGCAAGGCCAAGGGCAAGCGCGCCTCCGTCCCGTCCTGGGACGAGATCATGTTCGGTGCCCGCCGGCCTGAATAGGCTCGGCGCCCGCACCGGGCGGCCCGTCCAGGAACGGGGCCAGCCACGCGGGGGTGATGGCGGCGGCGAGGGCCACGGCGTCCTCCTCGGACATGTCCGTCGCCGAGCAGCCCCCGTCGCCCGCGCCCACCGCCGCGAAGAGGCTGGCGAGGCCCAGCCTGCGCTGGAAGAGCGTCTGGCGGACCCGCCAGCCGATGACGGCCGAGTGCTCGACGACGACCTGGCGGCGGCGCAGGGAGCCCGACCGGACGGTGAGGCGCTCCCCGTCGGTGGCGTGGCCCAGCTGGCGGTAGCGGTCCAGCCCCAGCGGCACCGCGAGGACGGCGATCACGGCGCACGCCACCGCGACCCAGGGCTGGCCCGCGAGGACCGCCAGGACGGCGACGCCCGCCGGGGGCGCCACCGCGCGGACGACGCGGCGGCTCCGCGCGGCCGGCGGGTGCGCGGTCAGCGGCCCGGGGACGTTCCCGACGACGCCCGCGGCGAGGGCCTCGGCCGCCGCCCGGGGCGCGGCGGGCAGCAGCCGTCCCCGCTGGGCGGCGTCCCCCAGCCCGGTGATGAGGGCGCCGAGCCGCGTCACGCCCGCCGCGCGCTCGAACGGGTTGTCGGCGAGCTCGACGCCCCGCAGCCGGCGGCGTTCGAGGGAGACGCTGCGGCGGGTGAGCAGCCCGCGCTCGGCGACGACGGACCCGTCCCGCTCGTGCACGGTGAAGTCCCAGTTGAAGAGGGTGAAGACGATCACCGACATGACGGGCATGGCGATCAGGGTGAGGATGGCCAGCGCCAGGACCACGACGGTGGGCAGGCCCACCACGTCGTGGCCGAGGCTCTCCACGCGCTCCCGTGTGATGAGCCCGAGGTCGTCGCCGAGGTTGTAGACGGTGCCGAGGAGGCTGCCCGCCAGCGCGAACGGCGTCAGCAGGTAGGCGCCGCTGAGCGGGGCGTACAGGTACCAGCGGCGCCGCATGCGGCCGAGGGCGCGCCGGGGCGGAGCCGGGGCGTCCCGGGCGAGCAGGACGCCGCGCAGCCGTTCGGCCTCGGTGCGGGAGACCGCGTTCAGCTCCCCCTCGCCGCCGTCCGCCCCGGCGTCGATGTGCACGATCGCCAGCCCGAGCAGGCGGTGCGGGAGGGACGCGCTGATGTCCACGCCCCGGATCCGGTCGCGCGGGATGCTCTTGACCGACCGCCCGATGAGCGCGCGCCGGAACTCGATGCGGTCCTCGTGCAGGACGTAGGTGAACGTCACCCAGTTCGCGGCGTGGAAGAGCAGCCCGAAGGCCAACCCCACGAGCGTGAAGTAGAACGCGGTGGAAAGCCCGCCCACGAGCAGGCCCGTCGCGCCGGCGGCGAGGAGCGCGAGGAGCTCGCGGACGGCGCCGACCACGAAGGTGAGCGGATGCAGGCGTGCGGTCACGTGGCGTCGTCGCGGAGGTCGTGCGCGCGGTGCGCGAGGTCTTCGGCGAGGCGCGTCGCCGCGGAGACGGGCAGGCCCGAGAGCTCCGAGGAACCGGTGTGGGAGGCGGTGTTCACCTCGATGGTGGCGAGGCCGAGCATCCGTTCGATCAGGCCCTGCTTGCTGTCGACCGTCTGGATCCGCCCGACGGGCACCAGCAGCCATTCGCGGCTGAACCAGCCCGTCCGCGTGTAGACGACGTCGGAGCTGACCTCCCAGCGGTGGACGCGGTACCGCCACACGGGCGCGACCGTGACCATGAGCAGCCCCGCGGCGCCGACGATGTAGGGGAGCCAGCCGATCCGGCCGGTCAGCCAGGCGGGCAGCGCGTCCAGGCCGGCGTCTCCGACCCAGGCGGCCACGCCGAGGGCGAGGCCGAACGCCAGGCCCCACAGCAGCAGGTACTCGATGGCCCACTGCGCGATCGCGCGGGGCGAGACCCGGTGTTCGGGCGGCCGCAGACGCGGCGGGTGCGGCCGCCCGCCGTCCCTCCGGCGACCGCGCCGCACCGACGTCACACCGCGAGTCTAGAGCGCCGAAGGCGCCCTCCCGCCGCCTCGCGCGGCGGGAACGGCCTGGGAGCCGGCGGCACGATCGCGGGCGCCTCCTCGTTCCTGTCAGTGGTGCGTGCGAGATTTGCCGTTGGCGCATGCGAGATTGTCGGTGGCGCATGCGAGGTTGTGGCGTGGTTCACGCTGCCGACGGCGCCCTCCCTGGGGCGGCGGCAGAAAATTTGGATGCACTTGACCCGGACTCCGCCTATTTTGGCTGGTCCCCCTGGTCGGGGGCCCCGGCGTCCGGCAACCGAGTCCTAGGAGATCCCATGACCTACGCGATCCAGGCGGACGGCCTGGAGAAGCGGTTCGGTGAGACCCGGGCGCTGGACGGCGTCTCCCTCACCGCCGAGGCCGGAACGGTGCTCGGCGTGCTGGGGCCGAACGGCGCCGGCAAGACGACCATGACCCGGATCCTCGCCACGCTGATCGAGCCGACCGGCGGCACCGCCCGGGTCGGCGGGTTCGACGTGGTGAAGGACGCGCACAAGGTGCGGCAGCTGATCGGGCTCACCGGCCAGTACGCCGGGGTCGACGAGATGCTGACCGGCACCGAGAACCTCGTCCTGATCGGGCGGCTGCTCGGGCTGCCGCGCCGGGAGTCCAGGGCGCGCGCCGCCGAACTGCTGGAGCGCTTCCAGCTGACCGACGCCGCCGAGCGCGCCGCCAAGACCTACTCGGGCGGGATGCGGCGCCGCCTCGACCTGGCCGCGAGCCTCGTCGGGCGCCCGCAGATCCTGTTCCTGGACGAGCCGACCACGGGCCTCGACCCGCGCAGCCGGAACGGCCTCTGGGACATCGTCCGCGGCCTCACCGACGACGGCGTCACCGTGCTGCTCACCACGCAGTACCTGGAGGAGGCCGACCAGCTGGCCGACGACATCATCGTCATCGACCGCGGCCAGGCCATCGCGCACGGCACGTCCGACATGCTGAAGGCCCAGGTCGGCGGCCAGGTGCTGGAGGTAAGGCCGGTCGACGCGGCCGACGTGGCGGCGGTGGAGCGCATCGTCGGCGAGCTGGCCGAGGCCGTCCCGGAGGTCCGCGACGACATGGTCAGCGCGCCGATCACCGACCCGCAGCTGATGCCGACCGTGGTCCGCCGCCTCGACGAGGCGGGCGTCGCCGTCGGCGAGCTGTCACTGCGCAAGTCCAGCCTGGACGAGGTGTTCTTCGCCCTCACCGGCCATCACACCGACGACATCGACGCCGAGGCCGGCGAGCTGCAGAAGCAGGCCGACAAGGAAGGTGCCTCCGCATGACCACCGCGACGCTCGCGCCGCAGGACCTGTCGAAGCGGGTCGCGCCGGGCACGGCCCTGCGCAACACGGTCACGCTGGCCTGGCGCAACCTGGTCCAGATCAAGCACAACCCGATGGAACTGCTCGACCTGTCGATCCAGCCCATCATGTTCGTGCTGCTGTTCGCCTATGTGTTCGGCCCGCCGATGGCGGGCAGCGTCGAGGCGTACCTGCCGATCGTGATCCCCGGCATCATCGCCCAGAACGCCCTGTTCGCCGGGATGAGCACCGGGTTCGGGCTGAACACCGACATCACCAAGGGCGTGTTCGACCGGTTCCGGAGCCTGCCGATCGCGCGCAGCGCCCCGCTCGCCGGGCGGATCATCGCCGACACCGTCAAGCAGGCGTGGTCGATGGCGATCCTGCTGGGGGTCGGGTTCGCGATCGGCTTCCGTGTGGAGACGAACGTGCTGGCCGTGATCGGCGCGTTCCTGCTGCTGCTGGCCTTCGCGGTCCTGTTCTCCTGGACGTCGGTCTTCATCGCGATGAAGGTCAACGAGCCGGAGAAGGTGCAGATCTTCGGCTTCGTGGTGATCTTCCCGCTGAGCTTCCTCAGCACCGCGTTCATCCCGTCCACGAAGGGCATCCCCGGCTGGCTGGCGTTCTGCATGGACAACAGCCCGGTCACGCAGCTGGTGGAGGCGATGCGCGGCCTGCTGGTCGGCGGTCCCGTCCTGGAGCACGCCTGGATCGCGCTCGCGTGGGGCGTCGGCATCTCGCTGGTCTTCGCGCCCCTGTCGCTCCGCGCCTTCAAGCAGCGCGCCTGAGAACCGCGCCCGGGAAGGGGAACGCCCCGGCGGTCGGGTGACCGCCGGGGCGTTTCGCGCGGAACGGGTCAGGCCGCGTTCTGGTCGGCCTTGGCCTTCGCCTTGCCGTCGTCGAGGGCCGCGAGCTCGAAGTCGGCGCGCGGCTGCTCGATGGTCGCGAGCGAGACGGTCTCGCGCTTGAGGAACAGCGCGAGCGTCCAGTCCGCGATGACGCGGATCTTGCGGTTGAAGGTCGGGACCATCGCGCCGTGGTAGCTGCGGTGGAAGAACCACGCGGGCCAGCCCTTGAGCTTGATGCCGAGGGGGTTGGCCACGCCCTTGTGCAGGCCGAGGCCCGCGACGGCGCCGAGGTTGCCGTGCACGTAGGGCTTGAGCGTCTTGCCGCGCATCGACCGGACGATGTTGTCGCCGAGCAGCTTGGCCTGGCGGACGGCGTGCTGGGCGTTGGGCGGGCAGAACATGCCGTCCTCGGTGAGGTCCGGGATCGCGGCGTTGTCGCCCGCGGTGAACGCGCGGACCAGGCCCTCGATGGTGAGGTACTCGGTGCCCTTCACGCGGCCGCGCTCGTCCACCGGCAGATCGCCGTTGCGCACGACCGGCGACGGCTTGACGCCCGCGTTCCACACGAGGGTGCCGGCCGGGAAGCTGCTGCCGTCCGACAGCTCGATCTGGCCGTCCACCGCCGACTGCAGGAAGGTGCTCATCTTCACCGCGATGCCGCGGCCGCGCAGCTGCTCGGCGGTCCACTTGCCCATGTCGGGGCCGACCTCCGGCAGGATGCGGTCGGTCGCCTCGACCAGGACGAAGCGCAGGTCCTGCGGCGTGACCTTCCGCATGTACTTGGTGGCGTCGCGGGTCATGTCCTCAAGCTCGGCGACCGCCTCGACGCCGGCGAACCCGCCGCCGACGAACACGAAGGTCAGCGCCTTGCGGCGCAGCTCCACGTCGTCGGTCGACTCGGCGATCTCCAGCTGCTCCAGGACGTGGTTGCGCAGGTGGATGGCCTCGCCCACGGTCTTGAGGCTGATGCCGTTCTCGGCCAGCCCGGGGATCGGCAGCAGCCGCGGCACCGCGCCGGCCGCCATGACCAGGTAGTCGTAGGTGATCCGCTCCGGCGGCCCGGCCAGCGGCTGGACGATCGCCCATCGCTCGTCGTGGTTCAGCTCGGTCACGCGCGCCTTGCGGACGGTGCACTTCGGCAGCACCCGGCGCAGCGGGACGACGACGTGCCGCGGGGAGATGTTCCCGGCGGCGGCCTCGGGCAGGAACGGCTGGTACGTCATGTACGAGTTGGGGTCGACGACGGTGACCCTGACCTCGCCCCTCCGCAGCTCCCGCTTCAGCTTCTTCTGCAGGCGAAGAGCGGTGTACATGCCCACATAGCCGCCACCCACGATGAGGATGTGGGGAGCGCCGGGGGTCCCCTGGGCGGTCCTGGCCATTGCGGCCCTCCAATGTCACGGTCGGCTTGTGAAGACATTCACAAACTAGCGGATGGAACGTGCCGTTCACCAATCAGGAACCAGGAAAGAACCGACGAACTTCCCGTTACGGCAAAGGATGGCCCGGATACGGGTGTGAAACCCGCCACTCCTTCCCCAAAGCGGGATGGATCGCGGCAATGCACGCATGACCAACATCACAGGACGCCACGCCCGGCGGCGTCCCCCGGAGGGGACGCGAACCGCCCGTCCCACCCCCGGAAAACCCCTAAGGTTGGGGCGGACGAGGAAGGGGGCGCCGACGGCGGGACGCACGCGGCCGAGAAGCGGATCCCGAGATGACGGCGATCCGGCGGCGCACGGCGTACGATCTCGCCCGGGAGCGTATCGATGATGAGCAGAGAGCGGCGTCCGGTCATGGCCGCGGCGGGCGCGCTCGCGCTCGCCGGGGCGCTGAGCGGCTGCGGGCTGATCGGCCAGCCCCAGAACAAGAGCGCGGAACTGTCGGAGTGGTTCACCGTGACCAGCCCGGTCTTCCGCGATGGGCGCGAGTTGCCCCCGAGATACGGCTGCACGACGTACCCTGGCGGTCAGGGCAAGACCCCGCCGCTCCGGTGGTCGGGCACGCCGGCCGGCACCCGGTCGTTCGCGATCGTGATGGACGACCCGGACGCCTCCGGCGGCGCCAAGGTCCACTGGGTGATCGCGGGCATCGACGGAACCGTGAACGAGCTGGTCGAAGGCGCCCGGCTGGACCGGACCGTCGAAGGGTTGACCACAGGCAAGAAGGCGGGTTACGCGCCCCCGTGCCCGCCCAAGGGAGACAAGCATCGGTACCGGTTCACCATCTACGCACTGGACGATCCGGCACCGTTCCAGAACGGCGCGGCCTTGAAGGACTCGCTCCCCGCGATCGCCGAGCACACGGTGGGACGCGGCCGGATCACCGGGAACTTCGGCGGCGAGCAGGCGCGTTGACCGTGGAGCCTGAGAGCACACGGTCAGGGCGGACCCCCGTGGGGGCCGGAGCTGTCAGGGGTGTGCGGATCGGCGGAGTTGGCCGATCGGCACGCGCCGTGTGAGGGTAAATGTGCGCGAAGGGTGTGACAACGGTCATAGCGGTCGGAGAGAATCGGGTTAAGCCAAGGCGGCGGAAACCCGTGACTATCCGGACGCTGGCGACAATCGGGACGGACCCGCGGTCCGCGCTGGCGACTCTCGCCGGGCCAAGGCATTGGGTGGTGGCATGACTTCTTACATCGTGGTCTTCGGCCTCATTGTGGTCGTCGTCCTCGTGGTCGTCCTCGTGGCCCTCGGCCTGCGGGCCAGCAGGGCGGGAGGCGATGACGACGACGACTGGATGGACGACGAGCCGCAGAAGCAGCCGCGCGGCCGCCGGGGAATCCCTCCACCGCAGGAGCAGATGAGCGGCCCGGAGGACTACGGCCCCGGCTACGACGAGGGCTACGACGGCGGCTACGACCGCGCCCCCGATCCCGCTCCCGACCGCCGCGTCGCCGGCAGCGGCGGCGGCGGTGGCCCGCTCGCCGCTCCCACCTCCGCCCCGGGCCCGTCCGCCCCGCCGCCCCCGCCTCCGGGCCAGGCGTCGGACGAGATGGAGGACGACGACTACTGGGCGACGATCACCTTCGACAAGCCCAAGTTCCCCTGGCAGCACGAGGGCGGCGCGCGGCCCGACACCGACCCGGCCGCCGATCCGCTCAACGCGCAGCCGCCCCCGCCCGAGCAGCCGTCCATCGAGCCGCCCGGCCTGACCCAGCCCGTCTCCCTCGGCGCCGACGGCACCGTCCTCAACGGCCTCGGCGCCGGGACCGGTCCGCAGCAGCCCCCCCAGGGCCCCGGCGGATTCCAGGGCGGCTCCCCGTTCGCGGGCAACGACCCGAGCGCGACGTCGCTCGACCCCATCCCGGCCGACCTCGCCGGACCGGGCGCCCCCGGCGGCCCCGGCTCGCAGAGCCCCTACGGCGGCCCCGGCGCGCCCGACCAGCCGGTGTACGGCGGCCAGGAGCCGCAGCCCGCGTACGGCGCCGCCGACTACGGCTCCAGCGACCCGTCCTACGGGGGCCAGGACCAGTACGGCGGAGGCCATGACCCGTACGGGGGAGGCCAGGACCAGTACGGCGGGGGCCAGGACCAGTACGGCGGGGGCCAAGACCAGTACGGCAGCGACCAGCCGCAGTACGGCATCCCCGAACAGCCCCAGTACGGCATCCCCGATCAACCCCAGTACGGTTCCCAGGAGCCGTCCTACGGCGACTACACCTCCGACCCGCTCGGCAGCCGTCCGGCCGCCGGACCGCCTCCCGGAGGCCGCCAGGACTACGACATGCCGCTCGGCTCGTCCGGCCCCGGCGGAGTCCTCGGCAGCGACCCCCTCGGGCTGCCCTTCGGCCGCCCCGAGGAGCCGCCCGCGCCGCCCGCGCCGCCCGCTCCCGCCGCGCCCGCCGCCCCGGCGGCGCACGGCGGCGGCTCCGACACCGACGGCCACAAGCTCCCGACCGTGGACGAGCTGCTCCAGCGCATCCAGTCCGACCGGCAGCGGTCGTCGGGCCCGCCCTCGCCGTCCGACACGGGCGGGTCCTACGGCGGCTCCCTGAACGACCCGCTGAACGACCCTCTCGGCACCGGCTCGTACGGGACGACCTCGTCCGGCGCGCCGAACACCGGCAACACCGGCCCGTGGCCGTCCGGCGGACAGCAGGGCGGCGGCTACGACACGGGCGCCGGCTCGGGCCAGGGCTACGACTCCGGGATCGGCGGGCCGCCCGGGTACGGGCAGGGCCAGCAGAACGACGGCTACCCGTCCGCCCCCGCCTACGGCGACTCCCAGCGCTACGACGACCCGCTCGGCGGATTCGGCGGCGGCGGAGCCGAGGGCGGCCCCGGAGGCCCCGGGGGCTACGGCGACTTCAGCGGCAGCAGCTACAACGGCGGCGGCGACCCCCTGGCCGCGCCGCACGACCAGGGCACCGGCGGCTATGCCGACCCGAACGCCACGCAGGCGTACGGGTCCGGCCCCTACGGCGGCGCGCCGCAGCAACAGCAGCAGGGCGGCTATCCGCAGGGCGGCCAGCAGAACGACAACAACCCCCCGTACGGCTCCCACCAGCCCACCGACGACTGGGAGAACTACCGCCGCTGACCAGCGCGCACTCGGCCGAAGGCCGCCGGATTCGTCCGGCGGCCCTCGTCGTGTCCGAAGGGAGGCACCACGTACGTGATTGAATACGTTGCGTGACTTTTAAGCCACCGAACGTATCCACGCTCCGGCGCGACCTGCTCGCCTCGTTCGTCGTGTTCCTCGTCGCGATCCCGCTCTCGCTGGGCATCGCCGTCGCCTCCGGCGCACCCATCGCGGCCGGGCTGATCGCCGCCGTCGTCGGCGGCGTCGTCGCGGGCCTGATCGGCGGCTCGCCGCTCCAGGTCAGCGGGCCCGCCGCCGGGCTCACCGTCCTCGTCGCCGGCCTCGTGCAGACCTACGGCTGGCGCGCCACCTGCACGATCACCCTGCTCGCCGGACTCGTGCAGATCGTGCTGGGCGCGAGCCGGGTCGCGCGCGCCGCCCTCGCCGTCTCCCCCGCCGTCGTGCACGGCATGCTCGCGGGGGTCGGCGTCGTCATCGTCCTCGCCCAGGTCCACGTGGTCCTGGGCGGCAGCCCCCAACAGTCGGCCGTCGCGAACCTGCGGGAACTGCCGGGCCAGCTCGCGCAGCCGCACACGCATTCAGCGCTGGTGGCGGGGCTGACCGTGCTCGTCGTGCTGGGCTGGTCCCGGCTGCCCAAGAGCGGGGCGCTCCGCCTCGTTCCGGGCCCGCTGCCCGCCGTCGCCCTGGCCACCGCCCTCGCCTGGGCCCTCGACTGGCGGGTGCCGCGCGTCGACCTGCCGTCCTCGCTGCTGGACGGCTGGAGCCTCCCCGTCATGCCGCAGGGGACACTGTTCGGTATCACCGGAGCGGTCATCTCCGTGGCGCTCGTGGCCGCGGTCGAGTCCCTGCTGTGCAGCGTCGCGGTCGACCGCTCCCGCCCGGCCGGCGTCCCGTCCGCCGACCTCGACCGGGACCTGCTCGGACAGGGCGCCGCGAACGCCGTCTCCGGCGTGCTGGGCGGGCTGCCGATCACCGGCGTGATCGTCCGCAGCACCGCCAACATCGAGGCGGGCGGCCGCACGCGGCTGTCCCCCGTCCTGCACGGCATCTGGGTCCTCATCCTCGCCCTGGCCTGCGGACCGCTCATCGAACAGGTCCCGCTGGCGGCGCTCGCCGCGCTGCTGGTCGTGCTCGGCGTCCGGCTGGCCGACCTGTCCCGGGTCCGCGCCCTGCGCCACCACCGGGAGGCGTCCGCCTACTTCGTCACCCTCGGCGGCGTCGTGCTGTTCGGGCTCGGCGAGGGCGTCCTGCTCGGCATCGGGCTCATCGCGGTGCTGGCCCTACGGCGGCTCACCCGGCTCACGGTCCGGACGGAGCGACTCGTGCCGGCCCCCGGTGACGCCCCCGCCCCGGACCGCTGGCACGTGGTCGTCGAGGGCACGTTCACCTTCCTCGGTGTCCCCCGCGTGTCGCGCGCTCTGCAGCGGATCCCGGCGGACGGCAGCGTCGACCTGGACCTCAACGTCGACTTCATGGACCACGCCGCGTTCGACGCCGTCCACCGGTGGCGGCTCGCCCACGAACGCCAAGGGGGGAGGGTCGACATCGACGAGGTTCATGAGGCTTGGTATGAAAGAGCTGTGACAGGCGATATGTCCCAACCGGCCAAGACTCCGCCCCCGGCTCGCTGGTGGGCCCCCTGGTCCAACCGGCGGCGGCGGTCCGAGACCGAGCTGGACGCACCCGAGATGTCCCCCGCGGACGTCCTGTTGAACGGCGTCCGCGAGTACCACGGGCGCACGGCCCCGCTCGTCCGCCCGATCATGGCCGAACTGGCGATGGAGCAGAAACCCCAGCACCTGTTCATCACCTGTGTCGACTCGCGCATCGTGCCCAACATCATCACCGCGAGCGGCCCCGGCGACCTGTTCATCAACCGCAACGTCGGCGCCCTCGTCCCCCGGCACGGCTCCCGGACGCCCGACGACTCCGTGGCGGCCACCGTCGAGTACGCCGTCAACGTCCTGGACATCAAGACGATCACTGTCTGCGGCCACTCCAACTGCGGGGCGATGGCCGCGCTGCTCGCCGGCGGCACCGAGGTCGAGCACCTGGAGGGCCTGTCGCGCTGGCTGAAGCACGGCAACCACAGCCTCGCCCGCTTCCTCGGCGAGGACCCGTCCGGCGACGAGCCGCCCCTCGCCCGCCTCTGCAAGATCAACGTGATGCAGCAGCTCGACAACCTGCTGACCTACCCGTGGCTCCGGGAGCGGGTCGAGTCCGGCGACATCGAACTCGTGGGCCTCTACCTGGACCTCGGGACCGCCACCGTCGAGGTCTTCGACCAGTCCGGCGGCGTCTTCGTCCCCGTCCCGGACGCGGCGCCGCAGACCCTCACCTGAAAGGCGCGGGTCGTCCCCCGGCGGGACGACCCGCGCTCCCGGTCTACCAGCGCCCGACGAGCTCGTCCTCGTCGCGCGTGGAGCCGCGAACGTACATCCCCGTGACCTTGCGCGCCCGGCGCGAGCGCCGATCCGTCGCCGGCAGGAACAGCGCGTCGCGCCGGCTGGCCCGCGAGAAGTCCCACAGGTACACCAGGCTCCCCAGCACCCCGGCGAGCACAAGGGCCACGAACACGATGACGATCATCGTCGCTCCTCTCCACGGGACTCCAGCACCCCGGTCCCGCCGCCGTCACCGATCAGGGCGATCAGCTCATACCAGGACGGTAAACGTCCCGTATGAAGCCCTCTGTGTCCCATGACCTGTTTCGAGAGAGTCTCTATCCCCAAACCCTCCCGCCGCCTGCCGGCCGGCACGGTCCGGCGGTTGCCGAAGACCGGCGCCCCCGGACGGTTGCGATCAAGAAACGGCCGCGGTCAAGGTCCGTGGCCCGATCACAACGAAGGAGGTCCTGTCATGACCGCGAGGAAGGCGATCAGCTTCCGGCGCACCGCCGGCGGCGAGGAGGTCACCCTCAGCGAGGACGGCACGACGACCACGTACCCGGACGGAACGAAGCACGTCCGGCCGCAGGACGGCGCGTCGCCCGCCCCCGTGGAGCCGAACGCCGTCAGCTACAGCAACGGCCCCGGCGGCGAGCGGGTCCACGTCAGCACCGACGGCAAGACGATCACGCACCTCGACGGATCGAAGACCATCCGGCCGTAGGGAGCGAATCGACCAGGGGACACCGCGCGGGTCACGTCGAAAGGCGAGTCCGAAACAGCGTCCCACTCCAGCACCACCAGGGGCCCGGCCATCACCGGGCCCCACCTCCGACCGCCGGCATGGCACGTCCCCGCGCGGAGTTTCTCGGCCTTCTTGCCCGAGGCTCCAGCAGAATGGGAGAGCCGGACGCAGATCCGGCGGCGCGTACGACGGTGCCCGATCGCCTTCAGAAAGCCCGCGCAGAGTTCGGGTCGTCGGCTGATGTCACGCCGACGGATTCGTATCAGCGGCCATCCGGTGGCCGTGACCACCGCAGCAGACCAACTGGCCGAGAGGCATCTCTCTGGCGTTGGGGGCGGACGAGCCGGCCTGTAAGCCGGGTTCAGCGGAACGCGGTTCCCTGACCTGCGACGCTTCCCCGACATCCTCCCTGACCTGCGGTTTTCGTTCCGGATAGTTCCGAGCGTTTCCGGCCTCTGCCGTACCTCTGGCGGAACTGAGACGGAACTGAGGGCTGCCTACCCCTACTTGCCGCGCTTCTTGGCGTCCTTCTGCAGGTGCTCCTCCAGCGCTTCGTTCACGACGTCGGACGTCGTCTTGCCCTCACGCTTGGCCTTGTCTTTGACCGCGTTCCAGCGGCCATCGGGCACCCGGACGGACCGGACGGGCTTCTCAACCATCGGGACTCCCCTCTCGTCCGGGCTAGCGTAATACGAAAACGCGCATCTACCGGGGAAACTCTGGTTGCGGTAGGTCGAATCGAGAGTTACCGTAATACGAAAGTCCGGGATGACCTGGACATAAAGCGGCCCCGGACACGGTGACTGCAACACCGGCCGGGGCCTCGACGGAAGGGACCTCCGCCGTGAGCGACAAGCCTACCCACCCCATCCCGGACGTGTCGGCCCTCACCGAGCGCCAGCTCGACGGCCTCGCGTGCGTCGCCTGCGGGACCGCGTTCGGCGCCGGTTCCCGGTCCGTGGCCGCCGGCGAGGCACTCGGCGCGCAGGTGTTCGCGTGCGTCACGTGCGCCCCGGCCTGCCAGAACTGCGGAACCGTCAAGTACGAGTACCTGCCCAACGAGAACGACCGGGCGCGGCTCGACTGCCCGCGCGACCACGCGTTCCCCACGGCCGAGCCCCTCACCGAGGCCGGGCGCCGCGCCGACGAGGCGGCGAGGGAGCGCGCCGACGAGCTGCCCGTCACGGGGACCATCCCCGGCGAGTGGCCGGACGGCGAGCCGAAGACCGTCCGCGAGATAGAGCGGGCCCGGCGGCTGATCGAGCGTCACGCGGCACTCGCCGCTGAACTCCGGGCGGTCGGAGCGGACCGGGCGGCGCAGACCATGGACGCCGGGTGCGCCGCGTTCGAGCGCGTCATCGCCGCGCTGGAGAGCGGCGACGGCGAGGCCATCGACGAGGCGTTGGGGGACGCGCTGGTGACGATGACGCGCGGTCAGGCCACGCTCGCGCGGTACGTCGTGGCAGTGGCGGCCGTCGAGTAGCGCACGGAGGAGACCGTCAGAACGACCGTCTGATGCGAGAGCCCCGCACGAGTTGAGATCACCTCAACCGGCGGGGCTTTCTGCTGGTCACGGAGGGTCCGGCCCGCACGCAGAGATGCAGCTCAGACGGCCCTAAAGAACCTTAGGGCGGAACGACCTGCGGAAACGCGAGGTACCAGCCGCTGGCTGGCACCTGGGGATGACGCGCCAGGCAGTGCCCGGTCCGTCCGACCTCCTCCGCGGCGCCGGGAACATGGTCGGGAACGCCCTGCTGCGGATCCGGGACGGCCGCCTGTACCGGGCCGACTTTGGCACCTTCGAGGAGTACTGCCGGGAGCGGTGGGGGTTCAGCGACAGCCGCGCCCGCCAGCTCATCGGCGCCGCTCAGACCGTTACCACGGTAACGGTCGCTGGTCTGCCCGCCCCGGCCAACGAGGGCCAGGCTCGCGCCTTGACGGCCGTCCCCGAGCCGGAGCGCGCCGAAGTCTGGCGGGAGACGGTCGAGCGCACGAACGGCCAGCCGACCTGCATATGGTCCAGCTCAACCCAGGTCCGGACCTGCGTCACGATGAACACGACGCAGGTGGTCTGACCTGCGCGAGTTGCCATCGCGGCAACGCGGGTTGCCGGATCAGGCACCGGCGACGTACGAGCCCTTGCCGCGCGTGGTGACGATGACGCCCTCCTCGCGCAGAGCCGCGATTGCCTTCCGGATCGTCCCGCGGGCGAGATCGAACTCCGCTTCAAGCGCCGTCTCCGAAGGGATCGGGTCACCGGGCGCCAGCTCGCCGGCCTCGATCCGAGCGCGCAGGATCTCGGCGAGCTGCCGGTACTTCGGAACCGGCCCGTCGGTGATCTGCCCCATGATCGGGACCATAGGTGACCAGGCATAACGCTAGATAGATACGCTCGTCCATGGACGGGCATGTACAAGTAGGCGTACGGTAACCGTCACGTTCAGCGACGGGAGGGACCCCCGATGGATGAACAGAGGCGCACGCGCGCCATGGAGCCGACGCCAAACGATGCGAGCGTCGCCGACACGAAGTCGCGCCTGAAAGCCGAGTTTCCCGGATGGTCGATCATCCGGACCCGGGACACAGGGCGCTGGTGGGCGACCCGCGGGCCCCTGACCCGCGAGATCCTCAACCGGCCGTCCGACCTCAGCGCCGACACCCCCGAAGGGCTCGCGGCCCAGCTCCGGGAGGTGGCCCGTGGCGAGTAGGCGCAACCGGTACGACCTTGAGAACCCGGGCCTGCCGGAGGCTCTCGCGGCCTACACGGCGTTCCTGGACGCGGTCGTGACCGAGTCCGGGCACGGGCAGCGCGAGGAGGACACCGACACGATCGCGGCGTGCGGAGACATCATCGAGCGGGCCGCCGAGCGAGCGAAGCGCGAGCAGGCGCCCGAGTAGCCCACGAACGCCACAGCCCCCGGCATCGCGCGGTTGCCGGGGGCTGTGGACTGTCCGGGGTCAGCGCTGAGGGCCGCTCACGGGCAGCTCCCGGACGTCGTAGCGGTTCGCCTTCGCCCACGCATGGCGAGCTTGGCGCCACCGGCGGCGGGCCATGCGGACGGCGGCGCGGCACTGCCACTCGTCCGGCGTCTCCGGGGCGGCCTGGTGGCTCCGCAGAGCCTCGGCCGGACCGAACCCGGGCGGGAGGTCGTCCCGCTCGATCCACTCCAGCGCACGGAACTCGGCGAAGCGGCCCGGCACCGGCGGGCGGCCCTCCGCATCGGCAGGCGGTGGCGGCGCCGAGACGAGCCGCGCCCGCATCGCGCGGCGGTCCATCACGCGCCCCGGATCGGCGTCACCGTGGCGGACTCCTGCGCGGGCGGCTCCGGCGGCTCCAGCACCCACCCGAGCGCCAGCATCCCCCGCGGGGTGAGGCCGAGCTGCTCGGCGAGGTGCCGGGACTCCTGTGCGTGCCACGCGGACGCAGCACCGGCCAGCACCGCCGAGACGTGCGAGACGTACATCGCGACCGCCGAGACGTACGAGACGTCCCACATGACCGCCTGAGGCGACGACCACAGCTCCGCCCACCGGTCCCGCTCCGCCTCCGACCACTCGCGGCCGGCGGGCATCTCCGGGGCGGGGAGGTCGCACCGCTCGGGCAGGACGACCACCTTCCGGGCGCTCGATCCCCGCTCGCGGTGGCGGCTGTAGGGCCTGGACGGGTCGGCCTTCGGACCGGGCATGACGCCCTCCTTTCATGATCGCGTTTGAGTCCAACCGCTGTAGCGACCGGACAGCGCCCTCCCCCACGGTCGACGCCCCTAGTTGATCTAGGGGTCGTCCCCCACCCTCGTCGGGTCGGTTCGGGCCTCGGGTCGTGGTCGTCCTGGTCGTAAGCCGCGCGGTGGTGGCCGTGGAGGAGAGAGGCACGACCACCACCGGCGGCGGGGTCCGACCGCGCCCTGTCGCCATGGCGGGCCCCAACGGGCGCGGTCGGTGGTCTACATCAGGCGCCGTCGAGCACCTCGCGGGCGGCACGTCGTGCGGTCTCGTCGGCCATGAGTCCGTACCGCTCGACCAGCTCGTCACGGCTGACGCTGCCGAGCGTCATGGCGTTGGCACCGTGGGCCCGCTCGGCGTAGGCGACCCACTCGCGGTGGCCTGCCTTCGGGTCGGGCGGGGGCTCCTTCCCTGCGGCCTCCATGGCGGCCCGTGCGGCGCGCTCGGCGGCCTTCTCGGTCCGGCGGCGCTGGCGGGCCTCGTCGGCTATCCGGGAGGCCCCCAACTCCTCCTGCATCCCCCTGTTGGCGGCCTGGCGCGCCTCGGCCTCAGCGGCTCGGAGCGTGAGCGCGAGGAACTCGGTGAGCCCCTCCTTATCGAGGGGCGGGTAGGTCGGTCCGGGCGGCGCGGTCTGGCCGGTGGCGGCCTGGAAGGTGGTGACGAACCCTTCCCAGCGTCCGCGGGCCTCCGCGGCGGTGAGGCGGTACCGCGTCCACGCGCCGACCGGGTCCGTGCCTTCTCGGACGGCCTGCATGGCGGTGGTCCGCGCTCCGTCGATCTGCTCGCGGATCTCCCGCATGACGGTGGCGAGCTGTCCCCGAGCGCGCTGCTGGTCGGCCTGCTCGGCGGCGGCCCTCTCGGCGGCGAGCCGGTCGAGTTCGGCCGCGTGCCGGTCGGCCTGCTGCTGTGCGGCGCGCTCGCGGGCGGCGCGCTCCTCGGCCTCCTGGCGGCTCTCCTCGGTCAGTCCGAGGGCGGTCCGGGCGGCGCTGACGGTGGTGTCGGTCATCGGTTCAGTTCTCCTCGGGCTTGGGCAGGTTGGCGAGTTGCTCGGACTTGAGGTGCCGGGCGGTCGCCCAGTCGCCGCGGGCCTCCGCCTCCTGCAGCGCGTCCGGCGGCCGGACGGTACCGGTGCGTCGCTCCCGGGCCCCCTGGTCGGCGGCGCCCTGGAACCGCGGCTTCTCGGCCTCCTGCTCGATCTCGGCGGCCGGCGCGGGGAGAGGCTTGCCGTTGTGGTCGACCTTGTGCGCGAGCAGCTGCGCGGACTTGCCCGCGATGGACTCGCGCAGGCCGCGCATCCCGGTCATCGGGTCGGTCATGTCGTTCTCCTTCGGGGAGCCGCCCGCGCGCTCCCTGCTGTACGAGGCGCGGGCGACCGGTCTTGGGGGTCAGAACTGCATCGGCGCGGGCTCGCCACCCATGGCCTTGACGTCGTCCTCGCTGACGTCGTCGCGGGGCTCGCTGCTGAGGTCGTACTCGCTGCGCAGGCTCTCGATGACCTCGCGAGCGCCGAGGGTGACGCTGTCCCGAACGCCGTGCAGGTTGTCGAGGGTGTCCAGGTGCAGCGCGGCCTCTCGGCGCTCGGCGTCGATGTCCTGCGCGGCGGCGGCCTCGATGGCGGCGCGGACGGTGAGGGTGTGGGACGCCTCGACCAGCGGCGCCGGTTCGCCGGTCGCGGTGAGGTAGTCCCGTCCCCATTCGGAGGCGACGAGGGCGCCGACGTCGTCCTGCCGGGCGGCGAGGCGGGACATGACCTCCGCGCGGGTGCGGGGGTCTGCGCGGTCGAGGATCATCATCGCGTCCTGCCGGGCGAGGGCCTCGCGCTTGGGGTCGATGCGACGGAGCGCGGCGGCGGTGAGGACGCCCCGGGCGGCGATGATGGCCTCTTCGGCGGCGGCGGTCTTCTCGGCGATGTCGCGCTCGACGTTGGCGACGGCGGCCTGCGCGGCGGCCTTGCGGCCCTCGGGGTAGACGCGGACGTTGCTCATGATGCTGGGCACGCTGGCGCCGGCCGACTGCATGAGCGACTCGACTTCGGCGAGGCGGCGCTCGACGGCCTGGACGAGGTCGCGGGCGGACCCGGGAACCCGGTTGAGTCCGCGCTCGGTCTTGGCGGTGGCGTAGGCCGTGCGGGCGCTCGCGGTTGCGGCGAGCATCGTGGACAGGACGTCCTTGGTGGATTGGGCCATGATCAGTTCTCCTTCTCACAGATGTTGTCGACCTGGTAGTCGACCTGGATTCCGGCGAGATCGGGCTGCCAGGGGAAGGCGACGAGGGTCACGCGCTTGCGCACGGTGGCCTCTCCGCTCTGGATGCGGTCGGACATCTCGGCGAGGCAGCGCAGGCTCTGCGCGATGGCGTGCGCCTGGTCGGCGGCCGGGGAGTCCAGGACGATGACGTCGTAGACGGACTGGAGTGCTTCGGCGACCTGAGCCGCCGCGGGCGGGACGCAGCGCCGACACATCACGTCGTCCTCGTCGAGCAGCAGCACGCCGCGCACGTCGATGCAGCCACCGCACCTCATGCACTCCGGATCCATCTCCCCGTTGGCGATGGCGTAGCGGACGGTCATGACCGGTTCCTCTCTCGCGCGAGCTTGCGCGCGTGCCTGCTCTGGAGTCCCGCGGTCCGGCGACGGGCCTTCTCGTCTCGGATCGCGTCACGCCGTCCCCGGCGCTCGCGGGCCTGCTCGATCCGCTCGGCGAGACGGCGCTCGACCGCCTCGCGCAGGTCGGTGTCCGTGGCACTCATGCCGGATCACACCCGGGGTGAGTGGTGTCTCCAGCCGCGGCCAACTGCGGATCCATCGGACTCCCGCACCCTGCACAGCAGGGGGGTTCCGCTACTCGCGCTACTTCCGCTACGTCCCTGGTCAGAGAGGGGGCACCGGTAGCGGGTAGCGTTCGCTGTCCGCTACCCGCTACCTCGGCCATGCCGTTGACCTGCGCAGTAGCGGACGTAGCGGCGGTAGCGGTCCCCTCCTGCTCGGGACGCAGATAGCGGCTCCAAGCGTCGTACAGGTGCTCCCGGCGGTAGCCCTTCCGGTTGATGCCGCCTTCCTTGACGTCGAGCGAGGCGACGCCGAACGGTTTGAGCATCTTGGCCAGATCACGCGCGTTGAACGGACGCCCGTACCAGTCCGCCCACGGCGACTCATCGAGCTTGCAGAGCGCGTCCAGGATGGTCGCCCCGTGCAGCGCCTCGGCATCGCCGAACACCTGCCGCAGGTCGGCCAGCAGCCGGACGCCGAGCGTGGTGTCCTCCTCGGCCGCGTTCGTCAGCACCCGGCACGCGGTCCGGGCCCGGTCGGGCCACGACCCGCCGGCGGCATCGGCGACAGCGATCAGGGGCTCCCAGTTGTCGGCCGCCCGGTCCTCTACCGGCATGTCAGGCTCAGCGTCGGTGAGCGCGTCCAGGCGGGTCCGAATCCACGCAGTCAGGCAGTCGCGCAACTCGTGCAGCGCGGGGGCGTCGCGGCGGGTGCGGAACGGCTGGACGCGCTCACCGGGCCCGCGGCGCCGCATCTTCACCATGACCGCCCGGTCCTCGATCGTGTCGGGCATCGAGCCGATACCGGCGAGCGCGGCCATGGAGAACGTCGGGCAGTGCTCGGGCTGTCGTAGCGCGGCGTCCCACCGCACGTAGGGACGATTGCGCTGGTGACCGGCGTTGATCAGGCCGCGCAAGTCCTCATGGTTGTCAGCCGCCTTCTTGCCGAAGAAGGTGTCAGCCTCGTCGAGCAGCAGGGTGGGCGGGTCGTCGGTGATCGACCGGACGAGCGCGGCAGGGGAGATGTTCACTGCGATCAACGGGTCATGGCACGTCGTCTCAACGATGTCCAGCAAGCGGGACTTGCCGCACCGCTTCTCCGGGGCGGTGATCACGAGCCGGGTCGCGTGCTGCCACGCCGGTTGCGCGTGCGTCGCCGCGACCCACAGCGCCACGGCGTCCCCCGCCTCGGCGGACGGCAGGATCACGTACCGGGCGAGCGCTGCGCGCAACTGGTCGAGCAGGACGGCGCCGGGAGGTGCGGTCACGCGGCGCTCCCCCGTCCCAGCGCTCGCCCGGTCGTCCAGTCCACGGGCCCACCCGGGTGGTCACCGGGGCGGGGGCGTCCGAAGTCCTCGCGGCGACCGTCCCAGCGGCGGCGCTCGATCTCCTCGAACGTCAGCGTCCGGCCGAGACGGCGCACGCTCTCGGCGACCGGGCGCCACGCCTCGGCCATATCGGTCTCCGCCTGGTCACGGCCGACCTCGACGCCGGCGGCGAGGCCGAGCGCGTAGCCGTCCCCGAACGCGGCAGACTCTCGGCGCTGCTGGCCCTGGATATCGTCGACCATCTCCGCCGCGGCTGTGGCGAGCGTGAGCAGCTCGTCGACGTGCTGGCGGGGTATCGTGGTCTCGACGTGGTGCCTGCTCGGCCGCTCGTCCCCTACCGCCCCGGTCTCGTCCCCGGGGCGGTTCTCTTTGGTCTCCATCAGGCCGCCGCTCCGCCCGTCTCGGCGTAGCGGTCGTTCTCCCACGCGATGACGTCGGCCAGCCGGTAGCGGGCGTGGCGGCCGATCTTCATGTAGCGGGGGCCGGTGCCCTTGCTGTTCCAGTCGTAGACCGTCTTGACCGGAACGCCGAAGCGCCCGGAGAGGTCTTCGGGGGTGAGGTGGCGTTCGCCGTCGGCAACCGCTGCCTGTTCCATGACAGTCGTCTCCCGTCGATTCTGCGGAAAATTCCAACCGATGCGGCGGAACTTCCCGTCGCTACCGAGAATCTTGGGGGGCGACTGGACTTCCCGTCAAGTCGTTCCGTATGCTCCGTCGATATGACGGAACTACAGAGTCCGAGCGATGCCGTGGGCCAGCGAATCAAGGAGCTTCGGAAGAAGCGGGGATGGTCCTTGGACGACCTCGCTCGCGTCTGTGCAGAGAAGAGCGGTGCCGACCAGCTCACTGGCAACGTCATCGAGAACATCGAGCACGGCCGGAAGGGAAAGGATGGTCGCCGGCGTCGCATGGTGACGGTCGACGAACTGCTCGTCTTCGCCGATGCGCTCGACGTCGCCCCGATTCACCTGCTCGTCCCGATCGATGACGAGGAGTATCCGGCGGTGCCTGCTCATGTCGACAGCACGCGAGCCGTCCGGGCCTGGATCCGTGGTGAGTACTTCCTCGAAGGTCGAACCGACCTACGCGTCTTCACCAGCGAAGTCCCAGAGCATGAGTTCGGGAAGACACGCATTCCGGACGAGACCGTGACCTTTGAGCGGACGCAGGAGAACGGGCAGCCAGAGCGGCGCGTCGTCCACGTGGACAGCCTCGAATACCTCCGTAGCTCCCGCTCGAAGGAGTGGCGCCGGATCGACGAGAGGCGTTGACGTGGCGCGCGTCAAAGACCTGTGGTGGACGTCCGGGGAGCCGAAGCGAAAGACGGCGAAGCACCCGGACAACAGCGGTAACCGCGAGGCGTGCCGGTGGCTCGCGTGCTGGACGGGGTCGGACGGCCGGGAGAAGACGAAGGCGTTTCGGGTCAAGGCGCACGCCCAGGCGCACGCGACCGCCCAGGAGGCCGACCGCCTACGCGGGGTGTACGTCGACCAGAAGCGCGGCCGGACGACGCTGGAGGACTACGCCACGGGCAAGTGGCTCCCCGCCCAGGTGCACCTACGCCCCAACTCGGCCGACACCTACGGCAGCCACCTACGCACGCACATCCTGCCGATGTTCGGCCGCCGGCGCCTCGGCGAACTCCAGCGCAGCGACATGAAGGCGTTCGTCGGGATGCTCGCCGACAGACTGGCGGCCTCTACGGTGCACACCGTGTTCGCCGTCCTGCGGTCCGTCCTGCAGTCCGCAGTAGACGACGGGATGATCCCGGCGAACCCGTGCGCACGGGTACCGCTCCCCCGTGTCGAGCCGCGCGTCGTGGTACCAATGGCGGCGGCCGACGTCCTCGCCCTGGCGGACGCCATCACGGGGCGCTATCGCGTCACGGTGCTGCTCGGCGCCGGGCTCGGCCTGCGCGAGGGCGAGGCGCTCGGCCTCACCGTCGCGCGGGTCGACTTCCTGCGTCGGATCGTCCGCGTTGAGGAACAGGCGCAGGGCGGGAAGCTCGTGCCGCTGAAGACGAAGGCATCCCGGCGGCGCATCCCCGCCGATGACCTGATCCTCGCTGAGATCACGCGGCACATGCAGCGGCCGAGATGGACCCCGGGGCCGGAGGGCGTACTCGTGACGAACCGGTGCGGCCGCATCGCTCAGCGGAAGTCGTTCAACACCTGCTGGCGCGAGGCCGTCGAGGAGGCCGGCCTGCCGGAGGGCACGCGGTTCCACGACCTCAGGCACTTCTACGCGTCCGGGCTCATCCGGGCGAACCTGAACCCGAAGGTCGTCCAGAGTCGCCTAGGGCACGCCACGATGGCCGAGACATGGGACACCTACGGGCACCTGTTCCCGGACGACGAGGAAGCGGGCCGCGGGGCGATCGAGAGCCTCCTCGTCCCGGAGCAAGCGGAACCAGGACGGAACTCGACTGGCTCATGAGAGCCGCGCCGCAGGTCAGGGGGATTGGGGCGGACGAGTCGGCCTGTAAGCCGGGTTCTGTGTCCGCCGTCCCTTGCGGGGCGGCGGGTGACGGCCATCCATCTCGGGCCGCCGTTGCCGGCGGCCTCCAGCGGTCTACCCGCAGGCTCGGGCGGGCCGCCCTCAGGCACCTGCGCGGGGCCTCTTGCGGGGCCCCTTCTTGACCTTGCTCCGGGTGGGGTTTACCTAGCCGCCCACGTCACCGTGGGCGCTGGTGAGCTCTTACCTCACCGTTTCACCCTTACCACCGGCGAACCGGTGGCGGTCTGCTTTCTGTGGCACTGTCCCGCGGGTCACCCCGGGTCGGCGTTACCGACCACCCTGCCCTGTGGAGCCCGGACTTTCCTCGACGGGGATCGCTCCCCGACGCGGCCGTCCGGCCGGCTCGTCCGCCGTCCAACAAGGTTAGCGGCTCCGTGTGCCGCACACGCACCCGTCACCGGTCAGGCGGGTAGGTGGTGGGTGTCGTTGAAGGCACGCAGGGTCGCCGGGCCGTCGGCGTACCAGTCGATGGACGTCAGCGCCGCCACGTCGAGGTGCATCCGGTACAGGGACGGCATGGGGGCGCCCAGGGCGTCCTTGACGAGGAGCTTGATCGGGGTGACGTGCGAGACGACCAGGACAGTCTGCTCGCGGTAGCGGACCTTCAGCTTGTCCAGCGCCGTGCGGACGCGGCGGGACACCTGGGCGAAGCTCTCCCCGCCGGGCGGGGCGGCGTCGGGGTCGGCCAGCCACGCCTTCAGCTCGGCGGGCCAGCCCTTGCCCGCCTCGGCGAACGTGAGCCCTTCCCAGTCGCCGAAGTCGGTCTCCCGGAAGCCGTCCTCGACCCGGACCTCCAGGCCGGTGACGGCGGCGACCTCGGCGGCGGTGTCGCGGCAGCGGGACAGGGGCGAGGTGACGATCGCGTCGATCCCCCGGTCCTTGAGGGCGAGGGCGGCGGCGCGGGCCTGGGCGAGGCCGTGCGGTGTCAGGGGGGCGTCGCCGATCCCGGCGAAGCGCTTCTCGATCGACAGGGGCGTCTCGCCGTGCCGTAGCAGGAGCGTGGTCGTCGGGGTGGACGAGGCGGGCCGGGGTGGCGGCTCGGGCTCCTCCGGCGCCTCCTCGACCTTGCGCGTCCAGTGCTCCCCGCGGGCGGCGGCGTCCATGGCCTCGTTGGCGAGCCGGTCGGCGTGCGCGTTGCGGTTGCGCGGGATCCAGCTGTAGGACACCGAGCCCAGCGCGGTCGCCAGCTCGCGGGCCTCCAGCGCCAGCGGCACCATGTCCGGATGCTTGATCTTCCAGCGGCCCGACATCTGCTCCACGACGAGCTTGGAGTCCATCCGGACCTCGACGCGGGCGGACGGGTCGACCCCGGCGGCCGCCGCGAGCCCGGCGATCAGTCCCCGGTACTCGGCGACGTTGTTGGTGGCGTGCCCGATCGATTCGGCGACCTCCGCGAGCACCTCGCCGGTCAGCGCGTCGCGGACGAGCGCCCCGTACCCGGCGGGACCGGGGTTTCCGCGCGAACCGCCGTCCGCCTCGACGACCAGCTTCCTGCCGGCGCTCACAGACCCGACTCGGGCGTCCGGACGAGGACGCGGCGGCACTCCTCGCAGCGGATGACCTCGTCCTCGGCGGCGGCCCGGATGCGGTTCAGGTCGACGGTGTTCAGCGCGAGGTGGCAGCCCTGGCAGGCGCCGCGGTACAGCTTGGCCGCGCCGACGCCGCCGAACTGGCCGCGCAGCTTCTCGTAGAGGGCGAGCAGGTCGTCCGGGACGTCCTTGGCGACGGCGGTGCGCGCGGCGCTCGACGTCCCGGCCTCGTCGTCGATCTCGCGCTGGGCGGCGTCGCGGCGCTCGGTGAGCCCGGCCAGCTCGTCCTGCGCGCCGGACCGCTCCGCGTTCAGCGCGGCGACCCGGCCCTCGGCCTCCTCGGTCCGCTCCATGATCTCCAGTACAACCTCCTCCAGGTCGGACTGGCGGCGGTGCAGCGACTCGATCTCGGTCTGCAGGCTGCTGAGGTCCTTGGCCGAGGTCACCTGCCCCGAGTCGAGCCGCTTCTGGTCGCGGTCGGCGCGGGTGCGGACCTGGTCGACGTCCTGCTCGGCCTTCTTCTGCTCCCGCCGCAGGTCGCCGACCTCCGTCTCGGCCGCGACGATCGCGTCGCGCAGCTCGGTCAGCCGGCCCTCCAGCCGCTCGATCTCCGCCAGCTCGGGCAGCGTGCGGCGGCGGTGCGCCAACCGGTCGAGGGAGCTGTCGAGGTCCTGCAGGTCGATCAGGCGAAGCTGGGCTTGCGGTGCGGCTTTCACTGTGCTCCTTCGTCGTGGAGTGTCCACGCGTCGGTGACGAGCGTGGACACCCGGGTCTCCAACTTGCCCGCTTCCGGGGACGACCCGGCCAGGCGCCGCTCGGCGTCGGCGAGCCAGGGCCATTCGGTCGCCCAGTGCGCCGCGTCCACCAGGGCCGGGCCGCCCTGTTCGGCGAACTCCGACGCGGGGTGGTGCCGCAGGTCGGCGGTGAGGTAGACGTCGACACCGGCCGCCTGGGCGGTGCCGAGCAGGGAGTCGCCGGCGCCGCCGCAGACGGCGACGGTGCGGACGGGACGGTCCGGGTCGCCGGCCGCCCGCACGCCCCACGCGGTGGACGGCAGTCCGGCGGCGGCGCGCCGGGTGAACTCCCGCAGCGCGACCGGCTCGTCCAGTTCCCCGATCCGGCCGAGGCCGCGGCGTGGGTCGTCGTCCGCGGGGACCATTGGGCGCAGCCCGCCGGTGAGGCCGACGGCCCGCGCCAGCGCGTCCGACACGCCCGGGACGGCCCGGTCGGCGTTGGTGTGCGCGGTGTGCAGCGCGATCCCGTTCGTGATCATGCGGTGGACGAGGCGGCCCTTGGGCGTGGTGGCGGCGACCGAATGCACCCCGCGCAACAGCAGCGGATGGTGGGTGACCACGAGGTCGGCCTCCCACTCCAGCGCCTCGTCGACCACGGCGGCGACGGGGTCGACCGCGAACAGCACCCGTCCCACGTCCTGGCCGGGGTCGCCGCAGACGAGGCCGACGGCGTCCCAGGACTCCGCCCACGCGGGTGGATAGAGCTCCTCCAAAGCGGAGATGACATGGGATAGGCGCACGTCCCGCAGGCTACCGCGCCTGGGCGCTCCCAACGAGCCACCGAGCGTCACCCCGAGACGCCAAGGTCTGTAACGATATGGGACGGGACAGTGCACGACCGAGGGAGGAACGCCATGTCGGCCGCCGGCGCCGCTGCGGAACCGGAGCCCATCCAGCCCGTCCAGCCCGTCCAGCCCGTCGAACCTAAGGCGGAACGTCCGTACATGCCGGGTTACGGCATCCAGGGACCGCACGAGGGGAGCGGCCTGCTCCCGTGGTCCTGGGCCGTGGAGCGGCTCCGGGCCGCCCGGAACTTCTGGGTGTGCACGGTGCGGCCGGACGGACGACCGCACGCCATGCCGGTCTGGGGTGCCTGGTCAGGGGAGGCACTGCTGTTCAGCAGCGCGGTGCCGTCCCGCAAGATGGTGAACCTGCGGGGGAACCCGCAGGTCGTGGTCACCACCGAGGAGGCCGAGAACCCGGTGGTCATCGAGGGGCGAGCCGAGATCGTCACCGAACAGCGGGAACTACAGCGGTTCATCGACCTGGTCAACTCCAAGTACGCCACGCGCTATCGTGTCGATTTCCTGGATCCGGAGGTGAACGCCACCGTCGCGGTGCGGCCACAGTCGGTGTTCGGGCTGCGCCAGGGAGATTTCACCGGTTCTCCCACCCGGTGGTCGTTCGTAACCTGAAGGTCCGCTGGGATCATTCTGGAGACTCATCGCGTTGGAGAGTGTGTGAAGCCACCCTTTCGCCGCCGCAAGCGCGTCAAGGGCCGCCCGATGGGCAACCGCCCGGAGGCGGCCGAGCCGGAGACCATCGAGTGGCCCCGTGAGGGGACGGGCAAGTCGTCCCTGATGGGGGCCATCCGGGGCGATGGCGAGACCGGCGCCGGCTTCGGCGGCGGCATGTTCGAGGACCTCGCCTCCGCCTTCGAGGGCTCCAAGAAGGTCAAGCAGGAGGAGCAGGAGCGGCAGAAGGTGCTGCGCCAGGACGACCACGAGCAGACCGGATCCGGCAACGCCCGCGACGACCTGGAATCCGGCAAGATCCGGATCCGCCGCACCCCGCCGTCCGAATGACCGCGCCGGCGCGCTCTCGAACATAAGTTCGAGTCCGGGTTATCCTGCCCTCGTGAGCACCTACGTTCCGCCCGGCTGGCCCTCGCAGGTGCATCCACCGGGCACCGACCGCTTCGTGGACACGGCGCTCGCCTGGCTGCTGGAACTCGTCCCGCCCGAGTACCGCCGCTACGGCGTCCTTCGCCGCTACCCCATCGCCCTCGCCCGCATGGCCCGCCACCACGTCCACGCGTCCGTGGAGGCGGCCCGGGAGGGCTTCCGGACCGCTCGCGTCGATCTCGGGGACGTCGTCCCCCCGCACGGCGTCGAGTCGGTCCTGGACGCCTACCGCCGCGAGGGCGCCCGCCTCGTCTCCCTCCTCCAGGGGATCGAACTCGTCGAGACGGCCCTGCGCGGCCTCGCCGAGCCGGACGATCCCGCCCATCGCCGCCCCTTCACCCCCAAGCTGTGACCACCGTGTTGACGCTGTGTCGCGGCGTGCGCAAGCCTTGATCTGTTCTTTACGGGAGGCGGGGTTCCGGTGAGCGCACCACCTGGGTGGTACCCAGATCCAGAGCGGATGGGACGCGAGCGCTACTGGGACGGCCAGACCTGGACCGACCAGTCGCGCCGCTACGACTCCCGCGCCCGCCGCCGCGCCTCCCTGAGCGCCGACCCCCCGCCGGCCCCCACCCCCCGTCCACAACGGCCCGGGCCCTCACCACAAGCACCACGGACACCGGGCTCACCACCGCCGCCAGAGCCCGAGCCGCCTCACCCCGCGCCCCAGCCCACCCCGCCCTCTGTGGTGGAGACGCCGCCCGCGTCGCAGCCGCCCTTGCAAGAGGCTCTCCCCGAACCACCCACGCCTCCCCCGCCGAGCCTCGGCGCCCCGCGCCCGCCGCACCCACCCGCGCCATCCCGACACCCGGAACCGCCGCGTCCGGAACCGGCGCGACCTGCTGCGCCTCCGCCACCACGGCCCGCGCAGACGCCGCCTCGGGAGGAGGCTCGGCTCGAATCGCCCGCACCTCCGCCGCCGCGGGGGCTCGGCGGGTCTCGGGCACCGCGGCCGCCCGTATCGCCGCCGCGGCCTGGGGCGCCGCCGCTGGCCGCTCAGCCGCCGTCCTTGCAGGAGGCCCGGATGGAGACGTCGGCGCCCCCTACGCCGGGTCTACGGAAGCCCCATGCTCCGCGGCCTCCGGCGCCGCGGCCCGCCCGGCCGGTGCGTCGGCCGCCGGTGCCGGAGCGACGGGCGGCGGAGGTGCCGCGCCAGGCGGACGTGCCGGTGCCGCGTCATCTTCCGCCGGGGCGGCCGCAGGGCACGCCGGCCGGGCGGGCCGGTTTCGCGATCGGGCTGGTCGTGGCGGCCGAAGGGGGTGTGGTCGCCGCCGTCGCGTTCGGGGCGGGGTCCCTCTGGCCCTTCTGGGGCGCGGTCTCGGTGCTCGCCGTGTGGGCGCTCCTGCTGCTGGCGCCCCTCAGCGCCCCGCGCTCGTACGGGTACCGGGAACCGGAGGCCGACGAGCGCGCGCGGCTGGAGCACGCGTGGCGCTACGTGCAGCAGCACGCCGGTGTCAGCGGCTACCGGCTCATGATCGTCGAGTCGGAGGGGCTGAACGCGTGCAGGCCGTCGGCGCGCACGGTGGCGGTCACGTCGCGTTCGGCCCGCTCGTTGACGCCCGAACACCTCGCCGCCGTCCTCGCCCATGAGCTGGGGCATCTCCAGGGGTGGCGGGCGGTGCCGGCGTTCGTCCACGCGCAGGTGACGCTGCCGAACCGGAGCCTGCAGTGGGCGCTGCGCACGGCGTGGTCCCCGATCGGCCCGA
This sequence comes from Actinomadura sp. NPDC023710, assembly GCF_040639875.1. NCBI lineage: Bacteria > Bacillati > Actinomycetota > Actinomycetes > Streptosporangiales > Thermomonosporaceae > Actinomadura > Actinomadura sp. NPDC023710. Next base: position 30,315 of record NZ_JBFAGB010000011.1, on the reverse strand, counting down.
TGTGGAAGCGGGCCGTCGAGTGGCACCGGCCGATCGGCTTCCTGGGAGTGTTGCTGCTGGCCGTCGTCGCCGCGGTGGTGACGGTGCTGGTGGCGGTGCCCGCCGCGCTCGCCTACGCCGCGTCGCTGGGCGCGCGCCTGCTGAGCGCCGGCGGCGAGGCGCGGGCGGACGCGGCGGCGGTGCGCATGGGGTTCGGCGCGGACCTGGTCGCGGCCGTGGAGCACCGCATCGAGCACCAGCCCGACGGGCTTCCGCTGCCCCTCGTGCGGCGGGCGCAGGCGCTCCGCCGACGGCTCGGCCGAGCCGCTCAGGTCCTCCCGCCGAACAGCGGCGGCGGCCCCTGACCGGGATCGTCGGGTGGCCGCGGGCCGGTCTGCTGGCCGGGCGGCGGGCCCGGCCGGGTCGACAGGGGCGCCCGCGGCGGGGGCGGCGTGGCCGGGCCGGCCCATTGCGGGGCGGACGGCGCGCCCCACTGCTGGGGCTGCGGCGCCGGTCCGGGCGAGGTCAGCGCCGCGCCAGGGGCGGGGAGCGCCGGCTGCGGGGGCGGCGGGTCCGGGAGGGGGCCGGTGGTGACGCGGTCCAGTGTGATGATGGCCGGGTCGCATTCGACGGGCGTGATCGTGCGGCCGCCGCCGGGGGCCGACTCGACCAGCAGCAGGGCGTGGTCGGGCAGGTGCTGGAGGGTGACGGGTTCGACGACGTACTCGTACACGCGCTGCGTGGTGTCGGCGTCGCTCCAGTTGGTCCCCTCGGCGAAGGAGTAGGCGGCCGACCAGTTCCGGGACGTGGAGGTGGAGGTGCCCTCGGTGTCGCTGAGGCTGGTGGAGCCGCCCCGGTTGCTGCCGCGCTGGTAGGACGTCGAGCGGTCGGGGAACAGGCCGAACATCTCGCCGCCCGAGTAGCTGGTGCCGGACGAGCGGTTCGTCCCCCAGTTGCTGGACGTCCCGGTCGTGCGGCTGGTGCTGTAGGTCTCCGAGTCGCCCGTGCCCTCGGTGTCGGTGGTGGTGTGGGACTCGTTCCCGCCGACGTTCTTGGTGATCTGCGACAGGACGAACCGGTGGTCGCGACCGATGAAGTCGGCCGCGCGGGCCGCGTCCTCGTGGTTGCCGAGCCGCATGAACGCGACGGCGCCGCCGCCGATCATCTCCGCGGACGTCTCCCGCAGCCGGCGGAACAGCAGGGTCAGCGGGACGCCGCGCCGCTCGCAGGCGTCCGAGAGCCGCTCCAGGTGGCGGCGGGCCAGCTCGTCCGCGCCGGCGACGACGAGGGCGGGCGTGGAGGCCCGCGACGCGGTGATGCGGTGCGTCACCCACTGGACGATGAGGTCGGTCAGCAGCTCGGAGCGGACGTTGCGGGCCTGGCTGTCGAGCGCGACGCAGGTCAGGTAGCCGGCGCCCTCCTTCTCGGCGGGCGCCGTCCCGAGGTCCTCCAGCGGGTGGACGTAGGACTCGATCCGCGACAGGTTCGCGTGGGCCTGCCGCCGGTACTCCACGGTGAACAGCTCGCCGGCGATGCGCCTCCGCTCCTCGCGGGTCAGCGCGTCGCCGTCGTCGGGCTCGCCCATCAGGGCGCGCAGGGCCGCGGCGATCCGGCCGAGCGTGACGTCGCCGCCGAGCGCGTCGCAGACCTTGCTCAGGATCCGGTCGTCCATGCTGCGGTCGGCGCGCGCGGCGTCGGGCGTGCCGCCGTGCATGGACTCGACGATCGCGTCCACGAGGTCGCGGGGCGACATGTCGGCCAGCAGGCTGGACGAGGCCTGGCGGCTGGGCAGCAGTTGCGCGTCCACGCCCATCCACGCCGCCTGCGCCAGCTCGACCAGTTCGCGGCTGACGACCTCGCGGGACAGGTCGAGCACGAGCAGCGGCTGGACGGCGAGGGTGGACGTCCCGTAGGTGGTGAGCAGCGCCTCCCACGCCCACAGCGTCCCGCCGAACACGTCCAGGCGGCGGCCGGGGCGCTGGGCGGCGCCCCACTCGGGCAGGCCGTCCAGCCGCGCGCGCTCCGCGGCGTCGTGGGCCTGCTTGCGCGCGTGCCACTGCCGTGCCTGGTCCTGGTAGCCGCCGATGATCTGTTGCTGGGCCAGCTCGTGGGCCTGCCGGGCGCTCTGCCGCTGCCGCACGGCCCACCATGTCAGCGCCGCGCCGGGGGCCAGGGCGACGGCGGCCAGCAGGAGCGAGGCGATCGAGACGTCCTGGGAGCCGCCGGCCGAGCAGGCGGCGAAGAGCACGAGGATCGTCGCGATCGCCGCGCTGACCGGGAGCGTCCGGCTCAGCCTGCGCTGCGCGAGCTGCTCGGTCTGCACGACCCGGCGCGCCAGGTAGTCGGGCAGCGCCTGCTGCCGGGGCGGCGCGTCCGGGAAGGGGTGCAGGAACCACCAGCGGTCGCGGAACACCCAGCCGAGACGGGGATCGGGGGTGAAGAGCCGTTCCCGGCGTGACAGCAAGCCCCCATGGTCGACCGGACCGGCCCTCACGATCTGAACCCCCGTCCCCGTCCGGGTGCTGGCGTTATCGCCACGCCCGTCCCGTCCCGCTCGGTATGCCGCAAATAACCCAAGCAGATTGACATGTGACTTGTCAGGCCCCTCGTAAGGAATCGGCCTTCCCAAAGGGGTCCTTGCTCAATAGCCTGACTGCTCATGACCTTGGACCGAGGCGAGATCGCGAAAATTTCCGGCCCGGCCCGCCGGCGCGGCTGACCATGTGGGACGTCGTGCGCGGTCTTCCGGTGTGCCGGCTGACGGAGGTCCCCCGCCCGGACGAGACGGACGGACGGGACGAGTGGCGCGACCAGCGGCTCGCGGCGCTGGTGTCGGCGTACCACGCGGGCAGGGACCCGGTGCTCGTCGGCTGGCGGCGCGCGGAGGCGTTCGGCCCGACGGAGGTGTTCGTCGGCGGGGACGGGCTCCTCGCCGACCGCGACGGGCCCGCCGCGACCCTCAGCCTCCCCGCGGGCGGGCGCGGCATTCTGCTGCCCCAGGGCGTCGGCGAGGACTCGATGGCCCACTGGGTGAGCATCGGCGGCATCGCCGACGGCCTGCTCGTGGAGGATCCCCCGCCGGAGGAGCCCGCGCGGCCGTCCCTGGAGGACGGCCTGCTCTCGGTGTGGATGCAGCCGTTCGCCTGGATGCTGGTCGCCGAGCCCGTCGACCCGGACGAGGCGCGGCGTCTCGCCGACGACCTGGCCGACCGGCAGCAGCGCGCCCGGTCGATGGCGGAGCTGTCGCCGGAGGACTCCGTCACGGCCGTCCGGATGGACAGGCGGCACCGCGAGCTGCGCCAGGCGGCCACGTCCGGCCTCTGGCGGGTGCACCTGGCGGCCGGGGCGGCGACGCCCCGGGCCGCCGCGCGGGTCGCGGCGCTCGTGTGCGCGTCGGCGGACCTCGGCCGCCTGCCGTACGCGCTGGTCCCGGGCGCGGCGGGGCCGTTCGAGGCGAGCACGCAGCTCGTCGCGGCGCTGGCCCGGCCGCCCGTCCGGGAGATCGCCGGGGTCCGGTTCGTGATGCGGCCGGAGTTCGACGTCACGCCCGAGTCGCCGGACACCGGGGTCGGGCTGGGACGGGTCCTGGACCGCAACCGCCGCGACGTGGGCCCGATCTCGCTGCCGCTGTCCAGCCTGAACCGGCACACGTTCGTGTGCGGCGCGACCGGCTCCGGCAAGTCGCAGACCGTCCGGTCGCTGTTGGCGGCCGCGTCCGCGGCGGGGCTGCCGTGGCTCGTGGTCGAGCCCGCGAAGGCCGAGTACCGGCTGATGGCGGCGCGGCTCCCCGACGCGGAGGTCGTCACGATCCGCCCGGGGGACGCGGAGGCGATCGCGGCCGGGATCAACCCGCTCGAACCGGCGACCGGACCGGACGGGCGGCCGTTCCCGCTGCAGACGCACGCCGACCTCGTCCGCGCCCTGTTCCTCGCGGCGTTCGAGGCCGACGAGCCGTTCCCGCAGGTGCTCGCGGCGGCGCTGACCCGCTGCTACGAGCGGCTCGGCTGGGACCTCGCGCTCGGGGAGCCGACCGCGCCGGGCACCGTGCCGCGCTACCCGACGCTGGCCGACCTGCAGGCCACCGCCGAGCAGGTCGTCGAGGAGATCGGCTACGGCCAGGAGATCACCGACAACGTGCGCGGCTTCATCCGGGTCCGGCTGTCCAGCCTGCGGCTCGGCACCACCGGGCGGTTCTTCGAGGGCGGCCACCCCATCGACTTCGACGCGCTGCTCGCCCGCAACGTCGTCCTGGAGATCGAGGACGTCGGGGACGACCGCGACAAGGCGTTCCTGATGGGCACCGTCCTGGTCCGGCTGGTCGAGCACCTGCGGCTGCGGCAGCGGCGGGGCGCCCCGTCCGGGCTGCGCCACCTCAGCGTGTTCGAGGAGGCGCACCGGCTGCTGCGCCGCAGCGAGCAGGCCGGGCCCGCGTCCCACGCCGTGGAGACGTTCGCGAGCCTGCTGGCGGAGATCCGCGCCTACGGCGAGGGGCTGATCGTGGCGGAGCAGATCCCGTCCAAGCTCGTCCCGGACGTCATCAAGAACACCGCCGTCAAGATCGTCCACCGGCTGCCCGCGAAGGACGACCGGGACGCGGTCGGCGCCACGATGAACATCACCGAGGCCCAGTCGCAGTTCCTCGTCACGCTCACGCCGGGCGAGGGCGCGGTGTTCACCGACGGCATGGACTATCCGCACCTGGTCCGGATGCCGGACGGCTCGCACCTGGAGGAGGCCGCGCCGCCGACGGCCTCGGCCCGCGTGCTGGTGACCCCCCGCAGCGGGACGTGCGGCGCGGACTGCCACGACTCCCCCTGCACGCTGCGGGACATGCGCACCGCCCAGCGCGCCCTGTCCGACCGTCCCGACCTGGTGGTGTGGGCGGAGCTCGCCGCCGCCGCCCACCTGACCGGCTGGGGCTCCCCGCGCCCGGCCCCCTCCGTCCTCGACGGGCTGCCGCACCGGATCCGCGACTGCACCGTCTCGCACGCGGTGGACGCGGCGGTCGCGTCCCGCGCCGCCCCCGCCGGTCTGGCGGCCCATCTGGTCACGATCCTGCGCGGCGACGCGTGCTCCGCCGACGAGATGGAGTTCTTGGCCGCCCCGTACCGCTGGTGCCTCGTCCTGGAGGAGCTCGGCGAGGCGCAGCGGACGACCTCCGGCGGCGGACGCCATCCACTGAGCGGGGACTGGGAGAGCCGCTACGGGCGCGCTGTTCCCGGCGAAACGCTCGCCGAGCAGCTCCGCACCGTCAACGCCTGGTGGGACCGCGACCAGCGCGACCTCGCCGCCCGCGACTTCGCGCTGTGGGGGTCCTCGCAGGCGCTGGAGACCGCGGTGGGCGCCCTGCGCACCGATCCCGACTGGCCCGACCGCCTCCGCGAGGCGACGTCCGGCCTCGGTGACCTCGGCGGCCTCCTCGGCTCCTTCACCACCGCCGGCTAGCCGCGCCCGTTCCGCGCCCTCCGCGCGTCGACCTCGATCTCGATCTTCATGCGGGGGTCGGCGAGCCCGCACACCTGCATCGTCGCGGCCGGCCGCACCTCGCCGAAGCGGCGCCGCAGCACGGGCCAGCAGGGCTCGAAGTCGGCGCGGTCGGGCAGCAGGTACCGGACGCGCACCACGTCGGCGAACGTGCAGTCCGCCTCCGCGAGCGCGGCCTCGATGTTGCGCAGGCACTGCTCGGCCTGCTCCACCACGTCGTCGGAGATCGTCATGGTGGCGTAGTCGAACCCGGTCGTGCCCGAGACGTGCACCCGGTCGCCGTCCACCACGGCGCGGGCGTAGCCGATCTGTTCCTCGAACGTCGAACCGCTGAGGATCGCGCGTCGTTCCGTCATGGTCGAGAGTATGGAGCGCCCCGGTCTCCCGACCGTTCGCGGGGTCGGGCGGCGCACGCCACCGCGCCGCGGGTCACGCCAGTTTCTCCAGGCGGTCGGCGGCCTCGGCGGCGCCTCCCGCCGCGGCGAAGGAGTCCCGGACGCGCCCGGCGGCGGCGCGGTGCGGGCCGTCGGCCAGGACGGTCGCGAGGGCGGTCCGCAGCTCGTCCGGCCGGACGCCGTCGAACGGAACGGCGGTCCCCGCGCCCGCCCTCTCCACCAGCCCCGCGATGATCGGCTGGTCGTCCCGGATCGGCGCGGCCACCAGCGGGAGGCCGTGGGCCAGCGACTCGCACACGGCGCCGTAGCCGCCGTCGCAGACGACCGCCGACATCCGTTCGAGGAGCTTCGGGCGAGGGACCTGCCGGCGGACGAGGACGTTCGGCGGCACGTCCCCCACCGTCCCGGGCGGGGCCGCGAAGACCGCCTGGGCGTCCAGCTCGCGGACGGCCTCGGCGGCGACCCGGAAGAACCGCTCGTGGGAAGGGTCGCCGGCGGTGCCGAGCGAGACGAGCACGGCGGGCCGGCCGTCCAGCCGGTCCCACGGGAACGCGCTCGGCGCCGGACGGCCGAGGACGGGCCCCACGAAGGCGAAGTGGTCGGGGAAGAACGAGACGTCGCCGAGCAGCGCCCCGGTGGAGAAGACCAGCACGAGGTGGTCGGAGAAGCGCAGGTCGAGCAGGTCGTCGATGCCGTGGTCGAGCTGGAACCCGCCGATCCGCTCGCGCACCCGCCGCTCGTCGTCCGGCCGGTCGGCGAGGGGGCGGGTGAACTCGGCCGGCGTCGCCGCGGACGTGGCCCAGGGGATCTCGCGGCGGCGGGCCGCGACGGGCGCGGCGAGGACGAGCTGGTCGCCGACCACCACGTCCGGGCGGAACCGGTCGACCGCCGTCTCGACGCCGGGCAGCATGGCGTGGCCGAGCGGGACGAGGAACTCCTCCCAGAAGGCGGGGTCGGCGGGGCCGCGCGTCCGGAGGCGGTCGTCGCGCAGGCGCGCCGCGTCCTCGTCGGCCAGGGCGCTGAAGATCCGCGAGCGGGGGCGCAGCAGGGGTTCGAGGGACGCGCGGTGGCCCGTCCAGGCGACCTTGTGGTCGCGGCGGGCGAGCTCGGCGGCGACCGCTGCGACCGCGGCGACGTGCCCGGCGAGCGGCGGGACCGCGAACAGGAAGCGGCGCGACGGGGTGCACGCCCGCGCGACCCCGGGGTCGCCCAGCAGGGACGGGACCCGGACGCGGCGGGCGCTCACCGGGCGGCTCCCGCCGGCCGCAGGGCGCCGGTGTGAGCGACGTCGTTCATGCTCGGGCCTCCTCCATGTCCGCCGTACCGGACGCGGCCGTCCAGGCCACGACGTGTCCTTCGAGTTCGCGGGTCTCCACCGTGGTGACCGTGCCGTCCGCCGCGATCAGGAGCCGTTCGGCGTCGGCGACGGTCACGACCAGTTCGAGGCGGGCGGATCCGGTGCCCTTTCCCCGCAGCACCGCCTGCAACACCGCCTGCTTGGCCGCGCGGATCCGCGCGCCCTCCCCGTTCGGGGCGAGCCCGATGCCGGCCGGTTCGCGGCCGGGTCTGACCAGGGCCACGCCCAGGTCGGCGTCCGAGGCGATCGAGAGGGTGAGCGGCTCCTCGAACGGCCCCGTCACGACCGGCCCGTCCCGGACGGCGAGTTCGGCGGGGAACAGCGGCCCCTGCCCTTCGCGCCACAGGTGGTCGCGGACGGCGTCCTTGGCCGCGATCCGTCCGAGCAGCCACGGCCCCTGCGCGAACGGCGGCAGGGCCTCGTACTCGGCGCGCTCGGCGGCGCAGAGGTACTGGCGCATCAGCAGGTCGCGGGACGCCGTGCCGTCCCACCGTTTGCGGGCCAGGCACCAGCCGCCGGGTTGCGGCTCCCCCGTTCCGGACACCTCGGGGGTGAACTTCATCCGCCAGAGCGCCTCGTCGGTGTAGAAGCGGTGGGTCGTCCATCCGTCGACGCGCCCCCACACCGTTCCGTTCTCCGTCACCATCTCCGCTGAGCAGCGCATGGTGGTGTCGGTGAGGGACTGGTTCCAGATCGTCGTGTCCAGGTCTTCCCCAGGAGACGGCGTGGGCCCGTAGAGGGCGACCCGTTCGATCCCTACGGGGAAGACGGTCTGGTTGGTGTCGCCGTACACCTGGATCCAGTGGGCGCAGAGCTGCCCCGCGCCGTCCATGAGCGCGCCCGGCGTGGGCAGCGAGGTCAGGACGGCTCGCACGCCGTCCTCCGCGAGCGCCGTGATCCCGGTGACGCCGCGGAAGAGCGGGCCGTGGTGCATCCAGCGTTCCTCGTAGAGCCGTTCTGCGGTGACGATGGGCGGCCCCTCGATGCTCAGCGGCGTGCGGTCCGGCAGGGGCGGCGCCGGGTAGCGTTCGGCGAGCAGGACCGTCCCGTCGGCGTGGCCGTTGACGACGACCTTCACCTTGCGCGGCCGTCCGGCCGACTCGATGAGGTAGGCGCGGATGTCGGCGCCGGTCGCCGGAGCCGCGACGAGCCAGCGGACCGCGCGGACGTTCTCGAACCCGACGACCACCATGTCGGGCAGCAGCTCGCGCGCCGTGTCGGCCATGACCTCCAGCAGCCCCGCCAGCGGAACGATCGGGAATCTGTCCGACATGTCCGGCCAGTCGGGCGGCTGCGGGACGAGGCAGTGGTCGCGCAGCCACGGCATCGACTCGACCGAGAAGACGCGGGAGACGTTCAGCTCGGCGGCCACCGGCGAGACGTCCTCGCCCGGGACGGGCGGGAGCGGGGATCCGCCGCCGAGCGCCTCCAGGACCGACTGCGCCCCGCTCGTCGCGTCGTCGAGCAGGGCCTCCAGCTCGGCCAGCACGGGATCGTCCGTCGGCAGCGGCGGCAGTCCCCGGCCGAGCCGGAGGGGCTCCACGGCCCCGTCCAGCCGGACCAGCGGCGTCCCGAGGTCCAGGCGCATGCCCGTCGCGGAGGGCGGGGACGGCGAGGACGCGCCGTAGCCCTCGGTCCACAGCGCGGCGACGACACGGCGGAGCTGGGCCATCCCGTCGCGCTTCGGCACGTTGACGGCCATCGCGAGATGCTCGCGGCCGCCGAGGCGGTCGGCGACGAACTCGGTGAGGCCCCCCGGCCCGACCTGCACGAACGCCCGCACGTGCGCCGCGCCGTACAGCTCCTCGACCAGCTCGCTGAACCGGACGGGTTCGAGCAGGTGGCGCGCGACCAGCTCGCGCACCTCGGCGGGGCCGCGCGGGAACGGCGCGACCGTCGTCGCCGACCACAGCGGGACGCGGGGCTCGCGGATCTCCAGCGCCTCGAACGAGCGCCGCACCTGCTTCTCGTACGCCTCGGCGAGCGGGGTGTGGAACCCCGACCGGAACGGAAGTTCCCGGCCGAGCACCCCTTCGGAGGCGAGCCGGCCCAGCACCTCGCGGACCTCCCCGGCCGGACCGCAGACCACCGACTGGTGCGGGCAGTTGTCGTGGCTGACGACGACGCCGGACCGCGCGCCCAACGCCTCCCGCGCCCGGGCCGCGCCGCAGCCGAGCGCCGCGTACGCGACGTCGGGGACGTCCAGCGCCTCGCCGTCGAGGGCGCCGAGGAGCACCTCGACCGCGTCCGGGTCGCAGACCCCGGCGGCGGTCATCGCCGTCCACTCGCCGAGGCTGTGTCCCGCCGCGACGTCGGGCTCGACGCCGAGCCGGCCGAGGGCCGCGGTCAGCAGCCGCCCGGCGCGGAGCACGTCGGCGGCGTGCCCGACCAGGTCCGTGCGGCCGGTCAGCTCGGGCGCCGGCATGCCGAAGTGCGCGGCGACGTCGTCCACGTGCGGGTCGAAGGCGGCCTCGAACCCGGGGTACAGGAACGCCAGCCGCCCGCCGTCCGCGAGGAGGGGGCGGGGCGAGAACCACACGTCGCTGCGGCCCCGCCAGGCGGTTCCGCGCTGGACGAGGGCGCGCGCCAGGTCGAGCCTGCGCGGCGTGGGGCCGACGATGGCGAGACGGCACGGAAGGTCGGGGACGTCGTCGCGGACCCTGGCGAGAAGCTCCTCGTCGGAGGCGGCCAGGGCCTCGGACAGTTCCTCGGTCGTGCGTGCGGCCAGCCGCAGGACGCCCTCGTCCGACGGCGGCGCGTCGAGCCTGCGCCGCCGGGGCCTGCGGGCGGCGGGCGGCTCCTCCATGACCACGTGCGCGTTGGCGCCGCCGAACCCGAACGCGTTGACCGCCGCCCTGCGGGGGCCGCCTTCCCGGCCCCACTCCGCGGCCTCCCGGACGAGCCTCAGCCTCCCGCCGTCCAGGGCCGGATGCGGGTCGTCGACGTGCAGTGTCGGCGGCAGGACGCCGTCGCGCAGCGCGAACGCGGCCTTGAGCAGCCCGGCGATCCCGGCGGCCGGCATCGCGTGCCCGATCATCGACTTGACCGTGCCGAGGCCGATCGGCGGGCCGGCCGTGCCGAAGACCCGGCGCAGCGTCGCCAGCTCCGCCTCGTCGCCCGCCGGAGCACCGGTGCCGTGCGCCTCGATCAGCCCCACCGCGCCGGGCGCGGCCGGGTCCAGGCCCGCGTCCCGCCATGCCCGCTCGACCGCGAGGATCTGCCCGTCCACCAGCGGGCTCATGATGCTCGCGGCGCGGCCGTCGCTGGACGATCCGGCGCCCAGGATCACCGCGTGGACGCGGTCCCCGGCCCGCCGGGCATCCGACAGCCGCTTGAGCAGGACGACGCCCGTCCCCTCCGACAGGAGCGTCCCGTCGGCCTCCCGGTCGAACGGCCGGATCGTCTCGGTCGGGCTCAGCGCGCGGAGCCGGTTGAAGACGCTCCACACGGTGGCGTGGTGCGCGTGGTGGACGCCGCCGGCCAGCATCGCGTCGGCCTGCCCGCCGCGCAGCGCCCGCACGGCATGCTCGACCGCGAGCAGCGACGACGCGCACGCCGCGTCCAGCGTGTAGGCGGGGCCGCGCAGGTCGAACCGGTCGGCGATGCGGGCCGCGGCGAAGCTCGGCAGCAGCCCGGCCGAGGCGTCCGGCTCGTCCGGGCCCAGCCGGTCGCAGAACGCCCGGCGGATCTCCGCCAGGCGCCGCGGCCCGAGCTCGGGCACCAGCTCGCCGATGATCCCGGCGACCTGGTGGGAGGTCCTGACCCGCTGGTCGAACCGCGCCACGCCCGAGGTGAGGTAACCGCCGCGCCCGATGACGACGCCGATCCGGGACCGGTCGGGCAGCCGCTCGGCGCCGCCCCCGTCCGCGATCGCGTCCCCGGCCGCGCGCAGTGCCAGCAGGTGGTCGGGCTCCATGCCCCGCACCGCCGCCGGCACGATCCCGAACCTGGCCGGGTCGATGGTGGCCAGCTCGTCGACGAATCCGCCGCGCCGGCAGTAGAACCGGTCGCTCTCCGGCTCCCGCCCGTACGCGCCGGGGTCGTAGTAGAGCGCCGGATCCCAGCGGCCTGGCGGCACGTCGCCGATCGCGTCGACCCCGTCGAGGACGTTGCGCCACAGCTCGGCCGCCGAGCCCGCGCCGGGGAACACCGCCCCGGCCCCGACGATCGCGATCGGCTCCGCCGCCCCGCTCACCGGACGGCCCCGGTCAGCACGAGCCGTGTCTCGTCCCCGTGCGCGATCTCCCTGAGCAGGGCGGCCGCCCCGGCGTCCGGGTCGATCGGCAGGGCGCCGCGCCTCGCGTACTCGCGCGCCTGCTCGGACGGCACCGCGCCGCCGCCCGCCCAGGGGCCCCACTCCGCGACGAGCACCCGCCCGCGCAGCCGCCTCCGCCACACGTGCGCGAGCGTGCCGCACGCGTCGCCGGCCGCCGCGCCGCCGGCCTGCCCGCGGTCACCGTGCAGGCCGGCGATGCCGCCGAAGACGACGAAGAACCCGAGGCCGGGGCGGACCGCCTGGACGAGCGCGGCGGCGCCGTCCACCTTCGTCCGGTACGCCCGCGCGAACGACTCGGGCGAGGTGTCGCGGATGAGGCGGTCCTCGGCGAGACCGGCGCCGTGGACGACGCCGTCCAGCCGCCGGTGCCTCCGGTAGACGTCGTCCACCACGGCCCGCACGGAGCCCGGCTTCCGCACGTCCGCCGCGTGGTACCGCACGGAGGCGGCGTGCCCGCCCAGGGCCGCGAGGGTCCGGCGGATCTCGCGCTCGGCGAGCAGCCTGCGGACCGTCGCCTCGATCTCGGCGGGCTGTTCCTCGCCGTGCGCCACGAGCGCCCGGCGCAGCCCCGCCTCGTCCTCGGCGTCGGGGAACTCCGGCTCCCCCACCGGCTCGGGGGTGCGCCCCACCAGCTCGATGTGGCAGCCGCTCGTCCGGGCGAACTCCAACGCGACCCGCGCGGTGATGCCCCGCGCGCCGCCGGTCAGCAGGACGACGCCGTCGGGTCCGAGGTCCGGGACGCTCGCCGCGTCCCCGCCGGGCGGTCCGGCGGGGATCAGGTCCAGGGCGTTGCGCCGGCCGCCCTCGTGCCCGACCACGACCGGCGCCTCGGCGGTCAGCAGCTCGGCCAGGATCCGCTGCGCGATCGCGCGCGGGGTGTCCTTGGTGTCGACGTCCAGCGCCCGGACGAGCGCCTCCGGGTACTCCCGCGCGATGGTCCGGGCCAGCCCTCCGAGGCCCGCTCCCGGTCCCGGGTCCCCGACGGCGCCGCCGTCGAACCGGCGCCCGAACGTCCCGCCGGCGCCGCTCGCGAAGACCAGCCACCGCAACCCGCCGGCCAGCGCCTGCCGGACGCCCCCGAACGCCTCCGGCAGCACCCGCACGGCTCCCGGCCGCAGCGCCGCCAGATGGACGAGCCCGTCGCAGGGCCCGTCGACGTCCGGCGGGACGCGCACCTGCGCGCCGTGCCGCTCCAGCAGGTCGGCCAGTTCGAGCGCGACGCCGCACGCGTCGTCCACGATCAGGAACCGCCTGCCCGCGAACGCCGCCCCGGACTCCGGCGGCACGGGCAGCGCGTCCAGCTCCACGATCCTCGGGACCTGTCGTGCCACCCGCGGTGCGGGACGGCCCCCGGACAGCTCCGCGGCCCCGACGTGGGCGGTGGGCCGCGGCACGGCGGGTTCCGGGACGGTGGGCTCGGGGACGGTGGGGCGCGGCGGCTCCGCGGGGACGTCCTCGCGGCGGTCGCCGGTGCGGGCACGGATCACGGCGTGGGCGGCGTGCGCGTCCCGCGGGTCGTCGCCGGCCGGCCGCTCCACCGGCGGCTCGCCGCTCCGCAGAGTCTCGCCCGGCAGGACGGGACGGGGCGCGGGGACGGACCGCGCCGCCGCGTCCCGTCCCGCCGGGGCCGGGGCCGCGAGGTGCCGCAGCACCACCTCGCGCTGCGCGGCGATCACCTCGCGGCTCGCGCGCAGGTACTCCAGGACGGCGGCCTCCGAGCCGCCCGGGCCGGGGCCCTCGATGCGCTCGGCGGGCCGGAGCGCGCCCGCCGGATACCCGCCGTCGGCGGTGCGGACGCGATGGCCGTTGACGATCCACCCGGGCGCCGGGGCGGACCCGCCTGGGAGCAGGCGCGCGTCGCGCCCGGCGAACAGGGGCAGCGGGTCGACCGGGACGCCCGCGGCGGCCAGTCCGGCGAGGGCGCGCAGCAGCCCCGCCAGGGCGTTGCCGCCGGGCGCGTCGCAGCTCACGGCGGTGTGCGGGCGGTCTCCGAGGATCGCCGCGACGTGGCCGGCGAGGACCCGTCCCGGGCCCGCCTCGACGAAGGTTCGGGCGCCCGCCGCGTACATCGCCTCGATCTGCTCGACGAAGCGGACGGGCGCGGCGAGCTGCCCCGCGAGGGTGGCGGCCAGCTCGGACGGGTCGGTGTCGTAGGGCGCCGCCGTCGCGTTCGACCAGACGGGGAACGCGGGCGAGCGCAGGTCGCGGCCGAGCAGCTCCGCGCGCAGGCCCGCCGACGCGGCGGCGACGAGCGGGCTGTGGAACGCGCACGCGGCCGGGATCCGCTCGGCGCGCAGGCCCGCCCCCGCCAGGACGCCCAGCGCGCGGTCCACGCCCGCGGAGGTCCCGGCGATCATGACGTGGCGGGGCGCGTCGTGGTGGGTCACGGTGACGTCGCCGATCTCGGCCAGCGCGGCGCGCACCCGGTCCGGCGTCGCGCCCACCGCCGCCATCGCGCCCGGGTCGGCCCCGGCCGCCGACAGGATCGCCTCGGCGCGCGCGGCGCTCAGGCCGATCATGTCGGCGTCGTCGAACACGCCGGCGGCGCAGAGCGCGACGAGCTCGCCGCAGCCGTGCCCGGCGGCGAGGTCCGGGTGCACGCCGACCGCGGTCAGCAGCCGGTGGACGGCCAGCCCGGCGATGCCGAGGGCGGGCTGCGCGGCCCGCGTGTCGGCGATCTCCGCCCGCTGGCGGCGGGACTCCGACCGGGTGAACGCCGCGGGCGGGAACATCGCGCCCGCGTACCGTCCGCCGGCGTGCCGCAGCAGGCGCTGGAGGCGGGGGAAGGCGACGAAGAGGTCCGCGAGCATGCCCGGTCGCTGACTGCCCTGGCCCGGGAAGAGGAACGCGACCTGCCCCGGCTCGCCGGAGGCCGGGAAGACGCCCGGCGCCGGGCGGAACGCGGCCGCCTGCGCGAGTTTGGCCCTGAGGTCGTCCAGGTCCGAGGCCACCAGCGCCACCTGCACCGGGCCCTCGAACGAGGCGGCGGTCCTGGCGAGGTCACGCAACCGGGGCTCGCCGGGCAGCAGCGCCGAAAGCCGGTCGATCCCGGCGCGGGCGGCGGAACGGTCGGCTCCGCGGACCAGGAACAGCTCGGCCGGCCATTCGTCGAGCCCGGACACCGGCTCGGGAGCGCCGTCGTAGCCGGACAGGACGGCGTGGAAGTTCGCGCCGCCGACGCCGAAGCCGCTCAGCCCCGCATACCGTTCGCCCGGTTCGGCGGCCCACGGCCGGGCGCCGCCGCCGAACGCGAACGGGCCGTCCGGCGTCCACTCCGCGTTCGGCCGGGCGAGGTGCAGCGTCCCCGGGAGCACGCCCGTGTGCAGCGCGTACGCGGTCTTGATGAGGCCGGCGAGGCCCGCGGCGCACCTGGTGTGCCCGATCTGCGACTTCACCGACCCGAGCGCGACGCTGCCCGGCGCGGCCCCGGCGAACACCGACGCGAGGGTCGCCAGCTCCGTCCTGTCGTCCGCCTCGGCTCCGGCGCCGTGCGCCTCGACGAGCCCCACGGAGGCGGGTGACACGCCCGCGCGCTCGTAGGCGCGTTCCAGGGCGCGGCGCTGCCCTTCGGAACGGGGCGAGGCGAGGTCGGGGGTGCGGCCGTCGCCGGCCCCGGCGACCGACTTGACCACCGCGTAGATCCGGTCGCCGTCGCGTTCGGCGTCCGCGAGGCGCTTGAGGACCACGCATCCGACGCCCTCGCCGAGCGCGACGCCGTCGGCGGACGAGTCGAACGCCGCGCAGCGCCCGGACGGGGACAGCGCCCCCGCCGAGGCGAGCAGCAGGTGGTCCTGGACGCCGGCGCGCAGGTCGGCGCCGCCGCACAGCACCATGTCGCTGGTCCCGGCGGCGAGCTCCTTGCAGGCGGCGTCGAGCGCGGCCAGCGACGAGGCGCCCGCGGCGTCCACCGTGTGGTGCGCGCCGCCGAGGTCGAGCCGGTCCGCGATCCGGCCGGCGATGACGTTGGTGAGGACGCCGGGAAGGGAGCCCCCGGCCGGGCGCGGCAGCCGTTCGTCCAGCCCCGGGGGCACCTCGCCGTAGTAGGACGGGAGCGTCGCGCGCATCGCGTAGGCGGCGCCGAGATCGCCGCCGCCGGCCGCGCCGAAGACCACCGACGTCCGTGAGCGGTCGAACGGGCGGTCGGCGTACCCGGCGTCCGCCAGCGCGCGGGACGCGACCTCCAGCGACAGCAGCTGGACGGGGTCGACGCCGCCGAGCGCGCCGGGCGGGATGCCGTGGGCGAGCGCGTCGAACGGGACGTCGGGGATGAAGCCGCCCCACTTCGACGGCGTCGCGCCCTCCCCGGACGGCGAGTAGTGGATCTCCGCGTCCCAGCGGGTGACCTCGGTGACCGCGTCGACGCCGCCGATGATGTTCGCCCAGTACCGCCCGGCGTCGCGGGCCCCCGGGAAGACGCAGCCCATGCCGACGACCGCGATGTCGGCCGGGCGGGCACCGCCCGCGGCCACCGCGGATCCGGCCGCGCGCAGCTCGGCCGCGCGGGCGGCCAGGAAGGCGGTCGCGCCGGAGGTGACCTGCTCGTGCAGGTCGGCGATCCGGGTCGTGGCCGACCGCAGCGCGGCGACCTGCCCGATCATGAAGAGGCCGTCGGCGCGCTGGACCTCGGCGTCCACCGGGGCGCCGCGGCGCAGGCCCTTGCTCGCGACGCGCAGGCGCCCGAGGTTCAGCTTCTCCAGGCGGCGCCACACCTCCCGCCGCGGCGTGCCGACCTGCTCCAGCTCGCGGCGGGTCTCCTCGAACGTCCGGACGTAGGGGGTGCGGGCGCAGCGGGTCGCGAGGCCGGGCGCGGTCTCCAGCAGGGCCGTCCCGGCGCAGCCGAGCGCGACGTCCTGGAAGCCCGGCAGGATCGCCCCCGCCGCGACCGCCTCGGCGGTGAACAGGTAGGCGGTGCCCATCAGCACGCGGACGTCTGCGCCGCGCTCGGCCAGCGGCCCGGCGAGCGCGGCGACCATCGCGGCGGACCGCGCGTCGTGCACGCCGCCCGCGAACATCACCGACAGCTCGCGCGGGTCGCCGCCGAACGCCGCCAGCCGCTCGACCTGCGCGTCCCAGAGGGGGAAGCTCGCGCGCGGCCCGACATGTCCGCCGCACTCCCCGCCCTCGAACACGAACCGGCGGGCGCCCTCGGCCAGGAACCGGTCCAGCAGCTCCGGGGACCGGACGTGCAGGTACGTACTGATCCCGGCGGCCTCCAGCGGCTCGGCCTGCGCCGGGCCGCCGCCCGCGACGATCGCGTAGGGCGGGGCGGCCTCGCGGATCGCGGCGAGCTGGGCCTCGCGCAGCTCGGGCGGGGCGATCCCGAGGACGCCGACGCCCCAGGGGCGCCCGCCGAGCCGGTCGGCCGTCTCGCGCAGCATCTCCCGCACCCGGCCGGGGTCGGTCAGGGCGAGCGCGAGGAACGGCAGGCCGCCGTCCTGCGCGACCGCGCCGGCGAACGCGGAGGTGTCGCTGACCTGCGTCATGGGGCCCTGCACGACGGCCGGTTCGGAACGCGGCGCGAGCGGCTCGGACCGCACGGCGGCCCGCAGGTGCAGGTCGATCTGCTCCCGGACGGCCCGCACCACTCCCCCGGCGGTCTTGTACCGCCCGGCGAGCGCGGCGGCGAGCGGCGCGTCCTGCCCGACGGGCAGCGGAGGCCGCCCGTCCTCCGGTGCGCCGGGCCCCTGGTGGACGCGGTGCCCGTCGACGACCGCCGTCTCGGTGCCGTCCATCGCCGCCAGCCTGGCCGCGATGTCGGCCGGCGTCTCCGTCTCCCGGACCAGCGCGAGCTGGACGTCCAGGACGACCCCGGCCGCGCCCCCGGCCACCGCCGCCGCGGCGGAGTGCGTCCCGATCCCGCCCGCCGCGTACACCGGGACCGCCCTGTCCGCCAAGAGATCCATGTCCGCAAGGAGGTGCTGCAGCAGCACGAACGTGGTCAGCTCGCCGACGCGCCCGCCCGCCTCGCGGCCCCGCGCGACGAGCCCCACGTCGTCGGTGATCTCCCGGGCGGCGGCGATCGCGGCGGCGGCCTCGTCCGGGCCCACGACCTCCACCAGCAGGCGGCGCCCGCGGGCGAACCCGGCGACGTCCGTTCCCAGGACGGGCGCGTCGACCAGGACGGTCGCGGCGGCCCCGGGGAGCTCGTCCGGCCGGATCCGGCATCCGGCGGGCACGCGGACGCCGAACGGGCCCCTCCACCAGCGGCCGACGTCGGCGAGGGCGGCGAGCGCGGGCGCCCGGTCTGCGCCGAGGTCGAGCACGCCGGTGCCGCCCGCGCGGGCGACGGCGACGGCGAGATGGGGCGCCGGCCGGCCGAACGGGGCGACCCCGATGATCTCGATCGGGGGCCGCTCGAACCGGCCTCCGTCCCGCCCGCTCCTGACCGCCATGCACAGCCCCCCGACGTCCCGCGCGGCCCGGCGCGTGACCGGCGCGGCTCGCAGCAACGGTGCGCAACACTACGGTCGGCGACGCCGGGATCACGGAGGCGACACACCCGGGAACGCGTTGATGGCGGCACGGCTAAGGAGATTGGAACGTCCCTTGACGCGCGGCGGGTCCGGAGGTGGCCCCGGCCCGGGTCTCGCCCCGGCGCGGCCACATCGCGCATAATGGCGATCACAGTCCGTGGCGGTGTGCCGCGGACGGGCCAGGCGGGGGCGCGATGGCGACGCTGAATCCGGCGACGGGACGGTTCCGCCTCCCGGCGCGGCGGCGGGAGGAGGCGGGAGGCGGCCCGGACCCCGTGCGGGCCGCCCTCGCCCCCCTGCTCGCCGCCCATCGCGCCGCCCACCCGGGCGGCCCCCTCCCGGGGGCCGCCGAGGCCGAACTGCTGCGCGGGTACGCGGTGGCCGAGCGCATGCACCGCGGGCAGCTCCGCAGGTCCGGCGCCCCGTACATCACCCATCCACTGGCCGTCGCGCTGATCCTCGCCGGCATGGGGCTGGACACCACGACCCTGGTCGCCGCGCTCCTGCACGACACCGTCGAGGACACCCCGTACACGCTCGGGGAGGTCCGCGCCGACTTCGGCGACGAGATCGCGGTGCTGGTGGACGGCGTCACCAAGCTGGACGGCAGCCGCTGGGGCGACCGCGCCGAGGCCGAGACGTTCCGCAAGATCGTGCTGGCCGCGGCGGCCGACCTGCGCGTCCTGGTGATCAAGCTGGCGGACCGGCTGCACAACCTGCGGACGCTGCGCCACCAGCCCGAGCACAAGCGCGCCCCCTACGCCCAGGCGTCCCACGAGCTGCTGGTCCCGTTCGCCGAGCGGCTCGGCATCCACGTCCTGAAGCGGGAGATGGACGACCTCGCCTTCGCCGCCCGCGACCCGCGGGCGCACGAGGCGACGCGGCGCGCCGTCCGGGCGGCGCTGAGCGGGGCGGGGCGGACGTTCGGGCCCGCGACGGCGCTGCTGCGCCCCTCGCTCGCCGAGCACCGGGTCACTGCGCGGGTGGAGGTCAGGCCGTCGCACCTGTACGCGGTGCACCAGTCGTTCGGCGGCGGCCTGGCCGGGCTCCGGCCGTGCGAGGCGGCGCGGCTCCTGCTGGTGGTGGACGGCGCCGAGAGCGACTGCTATATCGCGCTCGGGGCCGTGCACGCCGCGCTGCACCCGGTGGCCGGGCGGGTCCGCGACTTCATCGCGACGCCGAAGGACAACCTGTACCGGTCGCTGCACACCCGGGTGATCAGCCCGGACGGCGATCCGTTCGAGGTGATCATCCGCAGCGAGGCGATGCACCCGGTCGCCGAGTACGGCATCGTCGCGCACATCAGGGACGCGGGCCGCGACACCGGCCCCACCGTCGCCGAGCGCCGCGACCTGGTGTGGCTGAGCCGGCTGCTGGCCTGGCAGTCCGACTCGCCGTCCGCCGTCTTCCTGGACCGGCTGCGCGCCGACCTCGCCGCCGGCAACGTCGCCGCGTTCACCACCCGCGGCGACATCGTCCCGCTGCCCGCGGGCGCGACCGCGCTCGACTTCGCCTACGCGCTCGGCGCCGGCACCGGCGACCGCTGCATCGGCGCCGTCGTCAACGGCCGGCTCGCGCCCATGTCGGTGCAGATCCGCAGCGGCAACGTCGTGCAGATCCTCACCGACCCTGCCGGATCCCCGTCCGAGGACTGGCTCGGCTTCGTCGTGTCGGTGCCCGCCCGCGTCCACATCCAGCAGCGGCTCGCGCTGCGCCGCGCCGAGGAGGACGCCGAGGCCGGCCGGCGCCGCCTCGTCCAGGCGCTGGCGGCGCGCCAGGTCGACCTGCTCGCCGCCGAGGCGCGCGGCGACTCCCTGGCCGTCGCCCGCGACCTCGGCTACGGCGACGTCGACGCGATGTACGCGGCGCTCGCCACCGGCGCCCTCGGCCTCGGCGACCTTCTGGCCCGGTTCGTCCGGCCCTGAACCGCCGATTACGCTGGTCCCGTGGTGATCGCATGAGACCGTTCGAGTACGGCGTCGACGGGCCGAAGGTGATCGTGGCGGGGGTGGACGGCTCCGAGACGTCGCTGCGCGCCGGCGCCTACGCGTGGGGTCTCGCGCGCCGCGCGGGCGCCCGCCTCGTCGTCGTGCACGTCGCGCCGGTCGCCTCGATGGGCAGCCTCACCCCGGGCGGCGCCGCCGCGCTGCGCGAGACCGCCGAGGAGATCTCCGCGCAGATCCGCCGCGAGCTGGAGGCCGCCGCCGGGCGCGAGCAGGTCCGCTACGACCTCGTCACCGAGCTGGGCGACGCCTACACCGTCCTCGCCCGGGTCGCCGACGAGTCCCGCGCGGACGCCGTGGTCGTCGGCGCGTCGGCGCAGGCCGGGCACCGGCTGATCGGGTCCGTCGCCGTCCGGCTGGTGAAAGCGGGGCGGTGGCCGGTGACCGTCGTGCCCTGACCCCCCTGGTTCGGCGCCCGCTCGCGGGGAAGGGCGTGGGAGGACGGCGACATTCGAGGCGGAGGCGCCGATGCCAGTTCCCCTTCTGACGGAGATCAGCTGGGCGGGGTCCGCGCTCCGGCTGGCCGGCACCCTCAAACCCGACGGGGCCGTCTGCGAGATCGAACTGCTCCTGCGCGAGCGCGACGGCGACGGCCTGGTTCGCGTGCCCGCCTCGGCCTCGAAACGGGCAGGGCGCGTCGCGTTCGAGGCGGAGGTCGACGTCGCGACCCTCGCCGGCGGGCAGCCGCTGCCCGGCGGGCTCTGGGACGTGAGCCTGTCGGTCGGCGCGCCGATGGAGATCTCGGTCGTCCCGCTCGGCCGGGGACGCGCGCCCGGCATGGACGCCTCGCCCCTGCGGCGGTTCCTGCCCGACTCCTGCACGGTGATCACCTACTTCGGCGCCGACGGCGCCCTCGTGATCGACGTCGGCGGCCGCCCGCACGTCGCCGGATCCGTCGCCGCGGACACGCTGAGCTGGAACGAGGAGCGCGAGGAGGTCGTCGTCACCGGGCACCTCGACCTGCGGCGTAACGGCAGGCCGATCTCCGGGACGCTGCTCATGACCGAGCGCGGCTCGCGGCACGTCTACGAGGTCATCGCGATGCTGGAGGAGCGTCCGTACCGGCTCGGCTACCGGGCCGTGGTGCCCGCGACGCGGGCGTTCATCGACAATCCGCTGCCGCGCGGGACCTGGGACGTCTCGCTGTGCCTCGGCTTCTCCGGGATGCACCGCGAGCTGCTGCTGCTGGCGCCGGACGAGCCGGTGGACGTGCAGGTGTGGCGGCGGCTGCGGCACGTCCGGGTCGTCTCCTCGGCGGCGCCCGGCCCGCTGACGATCACGGTCGGCCGCGTCTGAACGAGCCGTCCCACGGGGACTGCCGGGACGTCGCCGCGACCACCGCGCACAGCAGCGCCACCACGGCCGACCCGCCGGCCAGGTTGATCGCCGACGTGGCGAGCGCCGCGTCGAGCCGGGCGTGCAGGGTCAGCGGCAGGATCGCCAGCAGCGCGACCGCGATCCCGCCGATCCAGGCGAACGCCCGCACGGGGCGCGCCGCCGACGACAGCAGCAGGTGCATCAGCGCAGTGGCCTGGATCGTCGCGGCCGAGGCGCACAGCGCGTAGCTCGTCGCGGCGGGCGCCGCGGCGGTGTGCCCGCCCGCGAACACCGGCACCTCGACGCCGAACGCCGACCGCAGGCCGATCGTCACCGCGAACGCGAGCCCGCCGCCGACCAGCGCGGCGGAGACCCCCGTCCACCACAGCGGGCGCAGCGGCGCGCCGGAGCCCTCCTTGGAGATCTCCTCGTGCAGCGCGACGAAGTCCTCGTAGCGTCTGGGCGGTGCCTCCATCGGCCGCCGTCGCGCCGTGGAAGGGCAGCGGAACGAACGTTCCCACGGCCTCGGCGCCGGGCGGCCGGCGTGCCTGCCCGGCAGGCCACCGGAGTTCCGCCCAAAGGATGAGTCGGGCATGTTCCCTCCCCCGGTGCGAACGTAGGTGTGCTACCCGGCGCCGAAGGGAGGAACTCGCCCAACCTCACCATTTTGCAGATGTTTGGCCGTGTTCCCCCGTATGGCAGAACACGACGAATCCCCGGGGAGCGGTGCTCCCCGGGGATCGGCCACGCTTTGTCAGACCAGGCCGGCCTTCTCCAGCGCCGCGCAGCAGGTGCCCGTGATCAGGCGGGTCACCACGTACGGGTCGACGTTGGCGTTCGGGCGGCGGTCCTCGATGTAGCCCTTCTTCTCCACCTCGACCTGCCACGGGATCCGCACCGACGCGCCGCGGTTCGACACGCCGTAGCTGAACTCGCTCCACGGGGCGGTCTCGTGCATGCCGGTCAGCCGCCGCTCGATGTCGGCGCCGTACCCGGTGACGTGCTCCTGCGCCTTCTCGGCCAGCGCCTCGCACGCCGCGATGATCGCGTCGTAGCCCTCGCGCATGGCCTTGGTCGAGAAGTTGGTGTGCGCGCCGGCGCCGTTCCAGTCGCCCTCGACCGGCTTCGGGTCGAGGGTGGCGGACACGTCGTGCTCCTCGGCGATGCGGTAGAGCAGCCACCGGGCGATCCACAGGTGGTCGCCGACCTCGATCGTCCCCGCCGGGCCGATCTGGAACTCCCACTGGCCGGGCATGACCTCGGCGTTGATGCCGGAGATCTTCAGCCCCGCCTCCAGGCAGGCGTCCAGGTGCTGCTCGACGATGTCACGGCCGAACACCTCGTCCGAGCCCACGCCGCAGTAGTAGAAGCCCTGCGGCGCCGGGTAGCCGCGCTCCGGGAAGCCGAGCGGGCGACCGTCCTTGTAGAAGGTGTACTCCTGCTCGATGCCGTACCAGGAGTCCTGCGCCTCGTACTGCTCGGCCACGGGCCGCAGCTTGGCCCGGGTGTTGGTCTCGTGGGGCGTACCGTCCACGAGGTAGACCTCGCACAGCACCAGCTTGTTCTCGCCGCCCCGGATCGGGTCCGGACAGGAGAAGACCGGCTTCAGCACGCAGTCCGAGTGGTCGCCGGGCGCCTGGTTCGTGCTGGACCCGTCGAAGCCCCAGTCCGGCAGGTCGGCCCCGTCGGCGAGGATCCTCGTCTTCGACCGCAGCCGCGCGGTCGGCTCGGTGCCGTCGATCCAGATGTACTCGGCCTTGTAGCTCAACGTCGGTCCCTTCGTTCGCTGCCGGGCCTTGCGGGTTCGGCCTCACAGAACGTGCCAACCGGGCATTTCGCATCTGTTGCCCGTTTGTGAACGCCGTGTAACACGCGAGATGAGCGGCTGAGACGTTGCTCACACCGCGCCGACTCGCCTCCAACCGCTCCAAATCAATATTTAACGGCCAATAAAAGTGCGTGCCATTATTTATCAGACGCATTACCCTCACCATCCGAAACCCTCGGATGTTTCTTTACTCCTGCCACACCCGGCCGCACCCTCTCTTCTGTTCAAGATGAGCGAGGGACGCGCCACTTCGGCGCGTCCTCCAGGGAACACAGAACGGGGGAAAAGGATGAGGCGGACTCTCGCGGCCTCGCTCGGTACGGCCGTCGCGCTGGCGGGGCTGGCATCCTTCGCGCCGGCCGGGCACGCGGCCGACGGTGGCAAGGGCAAGCGGATCCACATCGTGTGGCCGGGTCACTCGATCCAGAAAGCCGTCGACCGGGCGCGGCCCGGCGACGTCATCCGGCTCAAGGCCGGGGCCTACGACGGCGGCGTCCTCGTCCGCAAGCGCCTGACCATCAAGGGGGAGGGCGACAGGACCGTCCTCCACCCGGGCCGCAAGGACCACTGCGCCAAGGCCGGGGCGGCGGGCATGGGCATCTGCGTGATCGGCCACCGGAAGCACCCGGTCAGAGGCGTGTCGATCCTGAGCCTGACCGTCCGGGGCTTCAAGGAGACCGGCGTGTACGGCAGGTACACCGACCGCCTGACCGTCGAACACGTCCTGGCGAAGCAGAACGGCGAGTACGGCATCGCGGAGTTCAACTCGACCCGCGGCCGCTTCGTCAAGAACCGGGCGATCGACAATTCCGCCGA
Organism: Actinomadura sp. NPDC023710; assembly: GCF_040639875.1. Classification (NCBI taxonomy): domain Bacteria; kingdom Bacillati; phylum Actinomycetota; class Actinomycetes; order Streptosporangiales; family Thermomonosporaceae; genus Actinomadura; species Actinomadura sp. NPDC023710. The sequence continues at coordinate 6,387 of NZ_JBFAGB010000011.1, read as the reverse complement.
TGCGGGGCTCTACGTCGGCGACATCAGGAACGCGCGCGGCACCGTCGTCGCCTACAACCACGCTTCGGGCAACACGCTCGGCCTGCTGGTCCGGCACGCACGCCACGTCTACGCCTGGGAGAACGAGCTCGTCGGCAACTGCGTGGGGGCCGCGCTCGTCAACGACGACCAGAGGGGCGGCCAGGGCGACACCAAGCTCTGGAAGAACAAGGTCTGGAAGAACAACCGCTCCTGCCCGCAGCACGAGGAGGTCCCGGCCCTCGGCGGCACCGGCATCCTCGTCTTCGGCGGCGACCACAACACGATCGAGAAGAACGCCGTGCTCTGGAACCGGGGCACGCTGCCCTACTCCGGCGGCATCGTCCTGTTCCCGAGCCCGAAGGGTGAGCCCGCCCGCCACAACCTGATCAAGTTCAACCTCGCCAAGGACAACGCGCCGTTCGACCTGGTCGACAGGAGCGGCAGCAACACCAACCGCTTCCGCGACAACAAGTGCCGCACCTCCTACCCGCGCGGTCTCTGCTGACGACACCGCGAAGACCCCGCTCCCGGATCCGGGAGCGGGGTCCGCTCACTCCGGCGACTCTGCGCCGCGCAGGAACCGTTCCCCGAGCGGCGTCAGCGCGTGGTGCACCCTCTTGCCCCGGCGCTCGCTCGTGAGCAGGCCCGCGCCGCGCAGAGCGGTGGCGTGCTGGGACGCGGACGCCGCACTGACCCCGAGCCGGGCCGCCAAAGTCCCCGTCGTGAGTTCCCCGTCCGCGCCGACCAGCCGGATCACTGCGGCACGGGTCCGGCCGAACACCTGCGGCAGGGTGTCGCCCGTCCCGCCGATCGGCCGGGACGAGGGGACCACCACGGTCGCCGGGCCCTCGCCCGCGACCAGGACGCGCGGTCCGGCGACGAACACCGAGGGCATCAGCAGGAGCCCGCGCCCGTCGAGATGGACGTCGCCGTCGCGCAACGTCTCGATCTCCAGGACCGGGGACGTCCACCGGATCGCGGGGTGCAGGCTCCCCAGCAGGCCGCCGATCCCGTCGCGCGCCATCGTCCGGGCATGACGGGACGCCTCGGCGCACAGGTGGTCGCCGAGGCCGGACCAGGAGTCCGCCAGCGCGACCCGGTGGAAGTCGCGAAGCCCGTGGACCAGCGTCCGCATGGCCTCCCCATCGCCGCCGGCGAGGCGGCGCAGCCACGGGACCGGCCGCGGGCCGTACGAGCGCTCCAGTTCGTCGCGGATCCGCCGGACGGGCGTCGACGCGACGGCGTCCACCTCCGGTTCGAACCCCGGCACGAGCGTGTACGGCGTCAGGAAGTCGGGGACCCAGCGCCCGGGCGGCACCAGATCGAGCAGGAGGCGGGACGGGCCGGTGAGCCCGGCGCGCGTCCGCGACCGCCAGGCGCCGGGAAGCGGCTCCGGCCCGACGCCGCGCAGGGACTGGGCGCCGAGAACGGTCTGGGCGAGCGGCGAGAGGCCGGGGGTGATGCGAATCCGGGTCAGGTCCTCATAGTCGAGCCAGAGCCGGAGCATGGACCGGAGAATACGACATTTAACCTATTTCTGAAATGATTGCACCCGGCGTGGAACGTCGTGGAAGGTGCGGGTCATGAATCGACTCCGCCTGTTCTGCCGCACCGTTCCGCTGATGGTGCTCGCCGCGTTGACCGCGGTCGCCCTTCCCGTCCGCGCCGACGACGGCACGACCGTCCGCGAGGGCGACATCGACGGAGTCCCCTACCGCGTCGAGGTCCCCGCCCGCTGGAACGGGACGCTGCTGCTGTGGAGCCACGGCGCGTACAGCCTGGAGTATCCGGCTCCTTCGGAGATCTCGCTGACGAACCACCCGGCCACCCGGCAGTGGCTGCTCGACCACGGGTACGCGCTGGCGGCCTCGCAGTTCCGCGTGTCGCGCGGCTGGGGGGTGGTCGAATCCGGGCTGAAAGACCAGATGGACCTGCTCGACTGGTTCACGGCGAACGTCGGAAAGCCCGAGCGCACCGTCTCGGCCGGCTCGTCCGCCGGCGGACTGACCTCGGTGCTCCTGGCGGAACGCGCCCCCGGCCGCTTCTCCGGCGTGGCCTCCCTCTGCGGAGTGCTCGGCGGCACGACGGGCCACTTCAACAGCGCCCTCGACACCAACTACGCGGTCAAGACGCTCCTGGCACCCGACCTGGAGCTGGTGCGCATCAAGGACCCCCAGGCCAACACCACCAGCGCCCGCCGCGCCCTCGGTGCCGCCCTGGACGACCCCGGCGGACGCGCCCGCCTCGCCCTCGCCGCCGCCCTCGCGGACGTCCCCGGCCGCTACACGTCACGGGCCCCCGCACCGGACACGGTCGCCGGCCAGGTCGAACAGCAGGTGTACTACGCCGCCTACGACCGAGGGGCCTTCTGGGGCGCCAACCGCACCGACATCGAGAAGCTCGCAGGCGGGAACCCGTCCTGGAACACCGGTGTCGACTACCGGACCCTCTTCGCCCGCTCCAGCCAGAAGGCCCTGGTGAAGCGCGCCTACCGTGAGGCCGGTCTGAGCCTCCGCGCCGACCTCAGGCGCTTGAACGCGGCACCGCGCATCCAGGCGGACCCGGGCGCCGTGCGCCACCTCAACCGCTACGGCGCCCCCACCGGCCGGACACCCTGGCCGGTCGTCACCCTGCATTCCACGGGCGACGGCAACGTCCCGCCGGAGAACCAGCGCTGGTACGCCGCCCAGGTACGCAACCCGGCGAACCTGAGGCAGCTCTACGTCGACCGCGGCTACCACTGCTCCTTCACCGCATCCGAAGAGATCGCGACCCTCCAGACCCTCCTCACCCGCATGAACACCCACCGCTGGCCGGACACGCGACCGGCGGCACTCAACCGTTCCGCCGCCACCCTCACCCCCGACTACCAGACGGTGTTCGACACAGACCCTCAGCCCGGCCTGCACCCCGCGCCCCCGTCCTTCACCCCCTACCACCCGGGCCAGTACCTGCGCCCCTGACCACAGAGGCCATGGTCCGCGCACGGACCATGGCCTCTGTGCGATGAGTTTGGCGACCGAGCAGAGTCCACACGTAAAACGAACTCTGGAGGAGCCATGGACGCCAAGGCACTACCGCCCGTCGTGGACACCGACACCTGGCAACGCCACCTCGACGAGCTGCGCGCACGCGAGAAGGCCGCGACCCGCGAACTCGACGCGATCGCCGCCCAGCGCCGCCGCCTGCCGATGGTCGAGATGCCCGACTACACCCTCGAAGGCGAGGACGGCCCGGTCAGCCTGGCCGAGGTCTTCGACGGCCGGTCCCAGCTGATCGTCTACAACCACATGTGGTTCCCCGGCGAAGAGTGGCAGTGCCCGGGCTGCACGGGCTTCACGTCCCAGTTCACCCGGCTGGAGTTCCTGGACGCCTACGACGCCAGGTTCGTCATCGTCACCCAGGGCCCGATCGACGAGGCCCTGGCCTACAAGAAGCGGGTCGGCAACAAGATGACCTGGTACTCCACCGCGAACAGCCCCTTCGGCGCCGACGTGGGAGCCCCTCTCGGCGGCGGCTTCGCAGTCAACGTCTTCCTCCGCGACGGCGACACCGTCTACCGCACCTGGCACACCACCGGCCGGGGCACCGAACAACTCACCCACACCTTCCCTCTGGTCGACCTGCTCCCCTACGGCCGCCAGGAAGAGTGGCAGGACGTCCCCGAAGGCTGGCCCCAGTCCCCCACCTACACCCGCTGGCCCGACTCCAAGGACATAGCCGCCCACTACGGCCCGGACGGCGGCAGGGGATAAGCCCGAATCTCCGGTGGCCTGACGTGTGAGACTGGCCGACGGCAGGCGGAAGCCGGAGGACCATGGGTTACTGGATGTGGCTGACCAGGTACGACGACGCCGAGGTCGCGGCCTTGCTCGATCACCCCCACGGCCTGCACGCGGGCCTCGGGCGGCTGCGGGAGACCTGGGACGACCTGCCCAACGAGCTCGGATACGACCCGTCCGGTTCCCTGCGCAAACTGGAGGAGGTGGACACCCACCGGGCCTGGGACGCCCTGCACGTCCTGCTGACCGGCCTGCCGAACGAGGACTACGACCGCGTCTCCGGAGATCCGCCCGCCTGCGACGCGGTGATGGGCGGCCTCGTCATGAACGAGACCGGGGAAGGATCCCTCCTGCACGTCCCACGCCTCCTGCGTCCCGCCCAGGTCCGCGCCGTGGACGCCTTCCTCCGCGCCCTCGACCCCGACGCACTGATCCGCGAGCGCCACGCTTACCTGAAGGAGGTCCAGCCCTACTCGTTCGAGGGCTGGGGACGGCTGCAAAGCGGCGAGGCGTGGGACATGGTGGAACACGGCGTCCTCAGAAAGACCTTCGACACCGTCCGCGACTTCTACACCCGCGCCGCCGCCGCAGGAAACGCCGTCATCAAGGAGATCGTCTAAGCGACGGCAAATGCCGGCGATCTACCATCACCGGGTGGTGACCGGTGCGCTCGCCCGAGCGATGGACAACAAGATCAACATCGCCGTTTCGGACGAAGACGACGGGGCGGCCGCAACGCACGTGCCCGTGGCCTTGAAAACAGGGTCTCGCTGGTGAGCGCGGCGGGTTTCGAACCTGCGCCACTCGCTTATAGGCCAGCGCGACCCTCCATGCCGGACAACAGTCCCTCATCACGCACGCGACCGCCCGGAGCCGGTCGTCCGCCGGCGTCGCCCTCTGAAATGGGAAGTTGACCCCCGCGTTATGCGGGGGCCAACAAGTGGACCATCGGCTGACTGGGGTGGTGCCGTGCAGATCAGCCGATCTCGCGTCCCTTGTGAGGGACACGGAGGTGGTCGCTACTGGCTGTCGATGAGGCGCTGCGCCTCACCTTGCAGTCCTATGAGCGTCTCTGTGCCTTCACCAGCACCGTCGCCGGCGCTGGGCAGGCAGGCATCTTCGATGTACTCGACGTCAGGACGGTCGAAGACCACGGAAGACCCGCCGACGTGGGTAGGGATGCTGCTTTCACCGCGCATTTCAGTCTCACCTTCTCATCACGTGACCCGCACAGGAGCGGGTGATTCCGGCCTGACCGGAACCACAGAAGACCGTCCGACGTGACTCTGGGGGCGCAAGCTCTGCCTCGTATGGACCTCGACGTCGGTCACCGTCCGGCAAGCGCAAGTCGAGTTGGACACGGTGAGCTGGTCACCGGGCCGCCCAAGTCACGGGCGGACCTACGGCCGGTGGCACCCCCAGACGATCATCCGAACTGCGACGGCATCCCGGCAACCTCACCGACCCCGAACCCGAAGCGCTGATCTTCACCGTCAAGCGCGGCGGCGTCGTCCCGCGGCGGGCGAACTTCCGGTGGGCCCGAGCGATGAACGACAAGGTCAACAACGTCGATCTTGATGACGATGATGGGCGGCCGGAGCGCTCGCGATCGTGAGCTAATGGCACGAGACCCCGTTTCCGATCTTGGAAACGGGGTCTTCTGGCTGGTGGGCGCGGCACGTTTCGAACCCTGCGGCCACTCGCTTGTAAGGAGCCGTGATCATCAACCGGCCGACGCTCACCTGGGCCTTCGTCTCCCGTCCGGGACGGCGCACGCTCTCTGTCCACAGACCTAATGGCACGCTACTGGCACGGACGCGCGGCAAGATCACACAGGCTGATCAAGGTGCTGAGCTGCCACGCCGCACAGCTCCCGCGCTCTCGTCTGGCACGCAAGTGGCACGGGGCCGCCCTCCCGCGTGGCACGCACACCGCTCCCCCGCCTGAGCTTCCCGTCTGCCGTCGTCCCGCGCTCCGCGATGCCGGGCCAGGGCCAGGGGGTGAAGGTGGAGCGCCCCACCGGACGAACGACCTTCACCCCCTGGCCCTGGTCTGGTAGATCCCCGATCGGGACGACGGCAGACGGGAAGCTCAGGCCCACACCCCAACCCGCGGCGACCGTCACGAGCATGCCCCCTACTTCCCGGAGCCGGAGTACCCCCGCCGGAGGCGCATTAGAACTCGGAGCCGGGAGGGGCAAGGCGCTCGCGTGCGGCGGTGAGCTGCTCGCCATAGTCGGGGGCGAAGATGTCAGTGGACCGCGTCTCCAAACTCCCATGCAACGCCCAGACGGCCACCCGTTCGGCCGGTTCTGGGACGACTTGTCTGAAGTCAGGGCGCTCGCTGAGGCGGTGAAGCCATTCCAGTAGGACAAGGGCTTGATCACGCGACAGTTGGACGGCGACTCGCTGCTCGGACACAGTGGTCACCGTACCGGTGGCGGCGCGGCCCCCGTGGCGGGCGAACGGGGCGGGGCCGGCGGACGGGGCACGATGCGCGGCCCGGCGCGGCCGTCCGGTGACCGGCGCCCACGCCGCACGCTCCGGGCGGCGGCGCTTGGGCCGCTGCGCGGCCCCGCGCCAGG
>NZ_JBFAGB010000010.1:174024-247853 GCF_040639875.1 Actinomadura sp. NPDC023710 | reverse complement strand
GCGATCCAGCTCGTCTCACGCGCCCGCCAGTCCGGCCTGGTCATCACTCCCCGCGAGGTCTTCCAGCACCAGACCGTCGAAGAACTCGCCGCCACTGCCACACCGGTCGGCGAAGGCGAACAGACCGAGGTGGAAGCGCCGGGCGCGGGAATCGGCCGCATCCCCGCCACCCCGATCATGCGCTGGTTCCAGGAGCTGCACGGCCCCGTCGACGGCTACAGCCAGCGCATGCTGCTCCAGGTGCCGCCCGGCCTCGGCGTCGAGAGGCTGACCGGCGCGCTCCAGACCGTCCTGGACCACCACGACATGCTCCGCCTCCGCGTGGCCGGCGCCGAGTTCGAGGTCACCGAGCCCGGCACCGTCGACGCCGCGCCCCTCGTCCGCCGCGTCGACGTCGCCGGCCTGGGCGCCGGAGACCTGCGCGCCGTGCTCGCCGCCGAGGCGGAGACCGCCCGCCGCGGCCTCGACCCGGCCGCCGGGACCATGGCGCGGCTCGTCTGGTTCGACGCGGGCCCCGCCGCGTCCGGACGCCTCCTGCTCACCCTCCACCACTTGGCCGTGGACGGAGTCTCCTGGCGGATCCTCCTGCCCGACCTGGTCACGGCCTGGGCCGGAGGAGACCTCGACCCTGTCCCGACCTCGTTCCGGCGCTGGGCGCAGCGCCTCGCCGCCGAGGCGTCCGACCCCGCCCGGACCGCGGAGCTGCCGCTCTGGGACGACATCCTCGCCACCCCCGACCCGGCGCTCGGCTCCCGCCCGCTGGACCCGGCCACCGACACGTTCGGGACGGCGGGGCACCTCACGCTCGACCTGCCCGCCGACGTGACCGGGCCGCTGCTCACCGAGGTCCCCGCCGCGTTCCACGGGCGGGTCAACGACGTGCTGCTCACCGGCCTGGCCCTCGCCGTCGCCGAATGGCGGCACGAACGCGGCGCCTGCGACGAGACCGCCGTCCTGGTCGACCTCGAAGGGCACGGCCGCGAGGAGATCGTCCCCGGCGCCGACCTGTCCCGCACCGCCGGATGGTTCACCACGATCCACCCGGTGCGGCTCGACCCCGGGCGGCTGTCGCCCGCCGACGTCCGCGAGGGCGGCCAGGCCGTCGGCACCGCCCTCAAGCGGGTCAAGGAGCAGCTGCGCGAGATCCCCGACAACGGCATCGGGTACGGGCTGCTCCGCTACCGGGGTCCCGTCGTCCGCGCCGGCGCCCACCCGCAGATCGCGTTCAACTACCTCGGCCGCTCCGCCGCGCCCGAGGCGACCGACTGGGGACCCGCGGACCAGGACGACTCCGACGCCCTCGGCGCGGGGCAGGACGGCGCGCTCGGCCTCGTCCACGCCATCGAGGTCAACGCGCACACCCGCGACCTGCCCGGCGGTCCCGAGCTGTCCGCGACGTGGACGTGGGCGGGCGGCCTCTTCGACGCCGCCGCGATCGAGGATCTGGCCGAGCGCTGGTACGCGGCCCTGCGCGGCCTCGTCGCGCACGTCGTGGACGGCGCCGCCGACGGGCCCGTCGGCGGGTTCACCCCGTCCGACCTGTCCCTGGTGGACGTCAGCCAGGAGGAGATCGACGAGCTCGCCGCCGAGCTCGACGGCGAATGGGAGCTGGATTGAGCACGTCGCAGCTTGAGGACATCCTCCCGCTGTCCCCGCTACAGCAGGGCCTGTTCTTCCACGCGCTCCACGACTCGGGCCGCGACGTCTACACCGCGCAGATCGTGTTCGACCTGCGCGGCCCTCTCGACGCCGGCGCGCTCCGCGCCGCCGCCGCGACTCTCCTGCGCCGCCACGCCAACCTGCGCGCCGGGTTCCGGCAGCGCAAGGAGGGCTCGCCCGTCCAGGTGGTCCACCGCGCGGTCCGGCTCCCGTGGCAGGACGAGGATCTGTCGGCCCTGCCCGAGGCGGAGCGCGAGGCGAAGGCGCGCGAGCTGGCCGAGGCCGAGCGCGCCCGGCCCTTCGACATGACGAGGCCGCCGCTGCTGCGCTTCCTGCTCATCAGGCTGGCGGACGGCCTGCACCGCATGGTGTTCACCAACCACCACATCCTGCTGGACGGCTGGTCCACGCCCGTCCTGCAGACCGAGCTGTTCGCGCTCTACCTCGCCAAGGGCGACGACACCGGGATGCCGCGCGTCGCCCCCTACAAGAACTACCTGGCCTGGCTCGCCGCGCAGGACCGCGCCGCCGCCGAGGACGCCTGGCGCCGCTCGCTCGACGGCGTGCACGAGCCCACCCTCGTGGCCCCGGGCGCGCCCGAGCCCGTCGCCGGCACCCCCGGACGCGTCCGGACCCGGCTCACCGAGGGCCTCACCTCCGCGCTCGCCGCGCGGGCTCGCGCCCAGGGCGTCACCCTCAACACCGTCCTGCAGCTGGCGTGGGGCACGCTGCTCGGCCGCCTCACCGGCTCGGCCGACGTGGTGTTCGGCGCCGCGGTCTCCGGCCGGCCCCCGGAGCTGCCCGGCGTCGAGCAGATGATCGGCCTGTTCATCAACACGCTGCCGATCCGCGTCCGCGTCCGGCCCGCCGACACGGTCGCCGGGGCGCTGACGCGGCTCCAGGACGAGCAGGCCGCGCTGATGCCGCACCACCACCTCGGCCTGTCCGACATCCAGCGCCTCACCGGCGCCGGGACGCTGTTCGACACCATGACCGTCCTGGAGAACTACCCGTTCGACCCGGACGCCGCCGGCACCGACCTCGGCGGCCTCACCCTCCACGACGTCGACGGCCACGACGCCTCCCACTACCCGCTCACGTTCGCCGCCGTCCCGGGCCGCGGCCTGTCGCTGCGCATCGACCACCGCACCGACCTGTTCACCGGCGAGGACGCCGCCCGCCTGATGCGCCGGTTCGTCCGCATCCTGGAGGCCGTCGCCCACCGGCCCGACCTGCCGCTCGGCCGCATCGAGGTCCTGGACGAGGAGGAACGCGCCCGCGTCCTCGCGGCCTGGCAGGGCCCGGCGACCGGCCGCCGCCCGCAGACCCTCACCGCCCGCTTCGCCGAGCAGCGGGCGAGGACCCCGGACGCCGTCGCCGTCCGGGCCGCGGGGGAGTCGTTGACCTACGCCGAGCTCGACGCCCGCGCGAACCGGCTGGCGCACCGCCTCGCCGGCCTCGGCGTCGGCCGGGACACCCCGGTCGCGGTGCTCCTCGAAAGATCTGCCGACATCGCCGTGGTCTCCCTGGCGATTCTCAAGGCGGGCGGAGCCTACGCGCCGATCCACCACGGCTACCCGCCCGAGCGGATGGCGTGGGCGGTCGCGGAGGTCGCCGCGCCCGTGCTCGTCGTCAACACGCCGATGCGCGACCGCGTCGCCGCCCTCGGCACCGCCGTGCGGATCCTCGTCGTGGACGACGACCCCGAGGTCGTCGCCCAGCCCGCGACCGCACCGGCCGTCGAATGCCACCCGGAGCAGCTCGCCTGCGTACTGTTCACCTCCGGCTCCACGGGCGTGCCCAAGGGCGTCATGCTGCGGCACCGCGACGCGGTCGACCTCGCCGCCGACGGCCGGCTCCGGGGCGGGGCGCACGACCGCGTCCTGGTCCACTCCCCGCACGCGTTCGACGCGTCGGTCTACGAGCTGTGGACGCCGCTGCTGCACGGCGGGACGGCCGTCGTCGCGCCGCCCGGCCACCTGACCGGCGAGGCCCTCGAAGAGATCATCGCCGCCGAGGAGCTGACCGGCCTGTTCCTCACCACCACCCTGTTCAACCTCGTCGCCGACGAGCGGCCGCGGGCGTTCGCGCGGCTCCGCGAGGTCCTCACCGGCGGGGAGGCGGGCTCTCCCGCCGCGATCCGCAAGGTGCTCGCCGCGTGCCCGGACACCGAGGTCGGCAACGTCTACGGGCCCACCGAGGCGACCACCTACACCACCATCGCCGGGCAGCGGGCGCCGCTCGACGACCCCTCAGAGACCTCGGCCGTGCTGGGCCGCCCCATCGACGACGTGCGCGTGTACGTGCTGGACCAGGGGCTGCGCCCCGTCCCGCCCGGCACCGCGGGCGAGGCCTACATCGCGGGCGCCGGGCTCGGCCGCGGCTACCTGCGGCGGCCCTCGCTCACCGCCGAACGCTACGTCGCCGACCCCTTCGGCGCGCCCGGCGACCGCATGTACCGTACCGGCGACCTCGTCCGGTGGCGGCCGGACGGCACCCTTGAATACCTCGACCGCGCCGACCTCCAGGTCAAGGTCCGCGGGTTCCGGATCGAGCTCGGCGAGATCGAGGCCGCCGTCGCCGCGCACCCGGCCGTCGCCAACATCGCCGTCGTCGCCCGCGAGGACGCCCCCGGGACCAGGGCCCTCGTCGCCTACGTCATCGCCCCGGACCTGCCCGCCGCCGGGCACGGCCTGCGCGAGTTCGTCAGGGAGCGGCTGCCCGAGTACATGGTGCCGGCCGCGTTCGTCCTGCTCGACACGTTCCCCGTCGGGCCGAACGGCAAGCTCGACCGGCGCGCCCTCCCCGCCCCCGACTACGGCGAGGCCGCCGCCGGTCGCGACCCCCGCACCCCCGAGGAGGAGCGCCTCTGCGGGATCGTCGCGGACGTCCTCGGCATCGACCGCGTCGGCGCCGACGTCAGCTTCTTCGACCTCGGCGGCGACAGCATCGCCGCGCTCAAGCTCGCCACGCGGGCCCGGCGGGCCGGCGTCGAGCTCACCCCCCGCGACGTGTTCACCCACCAGACCGTCGAGGCGATGACCAGGGCCGGCGACCCGGAGGACCGGCTCGGCTTCGAGGTGCTGCTGCCCATCCGCACGTCCGGGACCCGGCCGCCGCTGTTCCTCGTCCACCCCGCCGGCGGCCTGGCCTGGGGCTACCTGCAGTTCCAGCGGCACCTCGGCACCGACCAGCCGATCTACGGGCTGCAGGCCCGCGCGTTCACCCGGGCCCGGCTGCCGGAGTCCATCGGGGAGATGGCGGCCGACTACCTGGAGCAGATCAGGGCCGTCCAGCCGTCCGGCCCCTACCACCTCGCGGGCTGGTCGCTCGGCGGGCTCGTCGCCTACGAGATGGCCCTGCGGCTGCAGGCCGCCGGGGAGCGGGTCGCCCTGCTCGCCCTCATCGACGCCTACCACGGTCAGGACCTCGAAACGGAGCGGCGCGAGATCCTCCCCGAGCTGCTGGAGGCGATCGGCGTGGACGCGCGGATGGTCGCCGAGGACGGCGACCCCGACATGGCGCAGATCATGGCGGTGCTCGCCGAGCGCGACGACGCGCTCGCCACCCTCGGCGAGGAGGACCTCGTCAACGTCTACCGCAACTACGAGAACGGGCTCCGCCAGGCGGAGGAGTACCGGCCCGGACGGTACCGCGGAGACGTCGTGTTCTTCACCGCGCTCCGCGGCCGCACCGAGGACTCGCCCACCGGCCGCTCCAACTGGGGACCGCTCGTCGACGGCGGGATCGAGGACTACCCCCTCGACGTCGACCACCACCTGCTCATGGAGCCGGGCCCGGCCGCCGAGATGGGTGCCGTGCTGGCCGCCAGACTCGACAAACTGCACGCGCCACTCCAAGCCGCCAGAGCCACGGAAAGGGATGACCGATGACCAACCCCTTCGAGGACCCCGAGGGCACCTACCTCGTCCTCGTCAACGACGAGGGCCAGCACTCGCTGTGGCCGTCCTTCGCCGAGGTCCCCGCCGGCTGGACGGTGGCCAAGGACGAGGACACCCGCCAGGCGTGCCTCGACTTCGTCGACGAGAACTGGACGGACATGCGGCCGAAGAGCCTCATCGAGGCCATGGGTGAGTGAGGCGGGCTGGAGGCCGCCTCCAGAGACCGCGCATCTGCGGTTCCCCTCGGTCACCGAGTGGGAGATGGAGATGCGGGACGCCGCCGACCTGCGTCCCGCGCCGCTGCCGGGCGTCGAGATGACGTTCACCCTCGCCGGGCTGCCGTCCCCCGACGTCAACCGCGCCCTCTACGCGACCGTCGGCGCCCGCGTCTGCTGGACCGACCGCTTCCCGTGGACGTACGAGCAGTGGCGGGCCTGGGTGGAGCGGCCGGAGCTGTCGACGTGGATCGCCATGGCCGAGGGCACCATCGCCGGCTTCTTCGAGATCGAGGCGCAGCCCGGCGGCGACACCGAGATCCACCTGGTCGGCCTCACCCCCGCGTTCGTCGGGCGCGGCTACGGCGGCTACCTCGTCGAGCAGTGCACCCGCCGCGCCTGGCAGCGCGGCGAGCTGTGGGCCCTCAGCGCCGGGCCCGCGACGCGGGTGTGGCTGCGCACCAGCAGCCTCGACCACCCGAACGCCATCGCCAACTACCGGCGGCGGGGCTTTAAGGTGGCGGCGGAGAGCACCGCGCCGAAGCTCGTGCCGGACCCGCGGGTCGCGCCGTGGCCGCTGCCGCGCGATCCCCGCGCGGCGTCGCGCCGGCACGAGGAGGAGGAGTTGATCACGTGACCTGGTTCCGCTGCCCCGAGACGCGCCCCTGGGCGTCGATGCGGCTGTTCTGCCTGCCGCACGCGGGCGGGTCGGCGGTGTTCTACCGGCCGTGGGCCAAGCGGGCCGGCCCGGCCGTCGAGGTGCAGGCCGTCCAGTACCCGGGGCGCGCCGACCGGATGGCGGACGCGCTCGTCACCGACGCCCGCCAGCTCGCCCGCCTCATCGCCGGGGCGATGGCGCCGCTGATGGACCGCCCCGCCGCGCTGTTCGGGCACAGCATGGGCGCCGTCCTCGCCTACGAGGTGGCGCGGCTGCTGGAGGAGCGGGGCACCGCCCCGGTGCACGTGTTCGCCTCCGGGGCCCGCCCGCCCGACGACCGGGGCGACGAGCACCTCCGCCACAAGGACGACGACGGCCTCGTCGCCGAACTGGTGCGGCTCGGGGGGACCGACGCCGAGCTGCTGGCGGAGCCGGAGCTGCGCGAGCTCGTCCTGCCGTACGTCCGCAACGACTTCACGCTGATCGAGGAGTACGCCCACCGGCCCGAGCCGCCGCTGACCGTCCCGGTCACCGCGATCATCGGGGACGCCGACCCGCACGTGGACGAGGAGCTGGCCCGCGGCTGGGAGCGCGCCACCCGCGGGCGGTTCGCGCTCCGGGTGCTGCCCGGCGGGCACTTCTACCTGGCCGACCAGCAGCCCGCCGTGCTCGCCGAGGTCCTGCGGACGCTGGAGGTCCCGGCCGTCTGACGCGCGGGCGGGCCGCCCCCACGGGAGTCCGTGGCGGGGGCGGCCCGACGCTGCGGGGGAGCCTCCTGGGGTTCTTTAGTAGACGGACGCGCTGTACGCCGACAGCGGCTCGGTGATGGGCTGGAAGAAGGTCGTCCCGCCCGAGGAGCAGTTGCCGCTGCCGCCCGAGGTCAGGCCGAGCGCGGTGTTCCCGGCGAACAGGGAGCCGCCGCTGTCGCCCGGCTCGGCGCACACCGTCGTGCGGATGAGGCCGCTGACGCTGCCCTCCTGGTAGTTCACCGTCTGGTTGAGCGCGGTCACCCGGCCGTTGTGCAGGCCGGTGGTGCTGCCGCTGCGGTACACGGTCTGGTTGACCGCGGCGTTCCCGGCGCTGGTGATGTCGCGGGTGCCGCTGTAGAGGCTGACCGTGCCCTGCGTGTCGGTGGGCGTCGAGGAGTACGTGACGATGCCGTAGTCGTTGCCGGGGAAGCTGCTGCCGGCGGTGCGGCCCAGCGTCCGGCCCGAGCTGTCGGTCCAGGTCGAACCGATGTTGGTGCAGTGTCCGGCGGTGATGAAGGCGTAGCCGCTTCCCCTCCTGACGTTGAAGCCCAGCGAGCACCTGGCGCCGCCGGTGTAGATGGCCTCGCCGCCTCGGGTGAGCGTCTGGAACTTCCCGGCGACGCTCTCGGTGCGGACCGCCGCGCCCTGCCTGCTCGCGGCGGCGCGGACCTTCTTGAGCTCGGCGCCCTTGACCGTGCCGTCCACGCTGAGGACAACCTGGTTGCTCGCGGGGTCCACGGCCCAGGCGGTGCCCGGGACGGTCGCCTCGCGCTTGAGCGCGGCCTCGACCTTCTTCAGGTCCGCGCCGCTGCGCGCGACGGTCCGCGGCACCGCGCCCGCGGCGCGCACGGCCTGGGCGGCCTGCGCGTCGGTGACCGTGACGACCAGCTTGCCGTCCTTGAGGTAGGAGCCCGCGCTGCGGGTTCCGAGCTGGTTCGCCAGGGACGTCGCGACGTCGCCGGGAGCGGCCGGTGCGGCGGGAGCCGCCGGAGCCGCGGACGCGGTGGGAGCGGTGGCCAGGGTGGCGGCCACCAGGCCGGCCGCGGCCGTGGTGACGGCCGCGGCGCGGGCGCGCCTGTGACGGATCTTCACTTGTGCCTCCACGGGGGATAGGGCGCACCCGAGTGGTGCGCCGGAGGTCATCGACATGGTGTAAGAACAGTCAAGGCGGACGTAAGACGCAGAAGGTGACTAATTCGACACGTTCCCGTTGGCACTCTCGAAGCGGCGCCCGTGGTCAGTCCGGCAATGCCATCCGCCGTGCGCCGGGTAAGAACGATGTTCGGTCCCGGTCCTTTCGCCGGGGGCGGAAAAAGGACCGGGACCGAAACCTCTCCGGCTTCCCGCCGCCTGGGAGCTCCGGCGGGCCGCCGAGGGGCCGGCTAGTAGATCTCGACCCCGAACGCCGACAGCGGCTCGGTCACGGGCTGGAAGAACGTGACGCCCCCGGACGAGCAGTCACCGCTGCCGCCCGAGGTCAGCCCGACCGCGCTCGACCCGGCGAACAGCGGGCCGCCGCTGTCGCCCGGCTCGGCGCACACCGTCGTCTGGATGAGGCCGCTGACGCTGCCCTCCTGGTAGTTCACCGTCTGGTTGAGCGCGGTGACCTGCCCGTCGTGGACGCCGGTGGTGCTGCCGCTGCGGGTCACGGTCTCGCCGACCGTGGCCTCGGCGGCGCCGGTGATGTCCTGGAACTGTCCGTTGACCGTGACGCCGCCCTGCGTGTCCTCCGGGGTGGAGTCGTACTTGACGAGGCCGTAGTCGTTGCCGGGGAAGCTGCTGCCGGCGTTGCCGCCGAGCGCGCCTCCCGACTCGTCGGTCCAGGTGGAGCCCGCCTCGGTGCAGTGCCCCGCCGTCAGGAAGTAGTACTCGCTTCCCTTCTTGACGTTGAAGCCCAGGGAGCAGCGGGCGCTGCCGGTGTAGATCGGGTCGCCGCCGGCGGTGAACGTGCGGAACCTCCCCGCGACCCGCGTGGTGCGCACGGCCGCGCCCTGCTTGGTCGCGGCGCTGCGCACCTTGGTGAGCCGGGCGCCCTTGACCGTGCTGTCCATGGTGAGGACGACCTGGTTGGCGGCCGGGTCCACGGCCCAGGCGGTGCCCGGGACGGTCGCGTCGCGCTTGAGCGCGGCCATGACCTTCTTCAGGTCCGAGCCGCTGCGCGCGACGCTCTTCGGCACGGCCCCGGCGGCCCGGACCGCCTGCGCGGCCTTGGCGTCGGTGACCGTGACGACCAGGTTCCTGGTCGCCTGGTCCACGTAGGCGCCGGCGCTGCGGTCGCCGAGCCGCTGCGCCAGCTTCGCGGCCACCCCGCCGGTGTCGGACCGGGTGGTGACGCCCCCGCCGGGCGCGTCGAGGGTCGCGTTCGCGGCGGGGACGGCGACCAGGGCGGTCGCCACGAGCCCCGACGCCGCCACGGTGGCGGCGGCGGCTCCGCGGACGCGGGTAGGACGGATCTTCACTGTGCCTCCAGGGGGGATTGGGCGCGCCCGAATGGCGCGCCGGAGGTCACGGGTCATGCTGGAAGATTCCTGAACGCCCATGTAAGTCGAGAAAGTGACTAATCGACCATCTACGGATTGTCACAATGGGTGCGGGTTCCGTGGTCGATCCTCGGGGAGGACTGTCCGTTTAGCTGGTTTCGGGCGGGACGGGAGGTCCAATGAGGTGCCCTCCCGGGGTGACGCCGGCCTCGGGGGCGCGGGAGGATGGTCCGGTGACGCTCCTCTTGGCCCGTTCCATCCTTGAGTCGCTGCTCGACCCCGCCCCCTGCCTGGACGCCCTGCGCCGCGGCTTCACGGCCGGGGACGGCGGGGCCGCCGCCCGCCGGGTGATCGTCGAGCTGCCGGAGCAGGGCACCGCGACGGCGCTGATGCCGGGCGTGGTCGAGGGGATCCCCGCCTACACGGTGAAGGTGAACGCCAAGTTCCCCGGCAGCCGGCCGGCGCTGCGCGGCGTCGTCTGCCTGCACGACCTCGGGACCGGCGAGCTGCTGGCCCTGCTGGACTCGGCGACCGTGACCGCCTGGCGCACCGGCCTGGCCGCCGCGCTCGGAACCCACGTCCTGGCGCGCCCCGCGGCCGGCTCGGTCGCGGTGATCGGTGCGGGTGCGCAGGCCGAACTGGTCATGCGGGGCCTGGGCGAGCTGCGGGAGGTGCGCGGCCTCACCGTGTTCGACCTGGACGCCGCCCGCGCCGCGGACTTCGCCGCGCGGCACGGCGCCCGGCTGGACGCGCCCGCGACCGTGGCGCCCGACCCGCGCGCCGCCGTCCGGGACGCCGGGATCGTCGTCCTGGCGACCTGGGCGCGCCGCCCCCTGCTGCACGCCGCCGACGTGGCCCCCGGGACGCACCTCACCTCGCTCGGCGCGGACCAGCCCGGCAAGGCGGAACTGGGGGCCGACCTGCTGGAGGGCGCCCGCGTCGTCGTCGACGACGTCCCCCTGGCCGTCGAGATGGGCGTGCTGGCGGGCGCGGGCCTGGACGTCGAGCACGCCGCCGGGACGCTGCGCGACCTGATGCGCGGCCAGGTGCCCGGGCGGGTGAAGGACGGCGAGGTCACGGTGTACGCGCCCGTCGGGCTGCCCTGGCAGGACCTCGTGCTGAGCTGGACGGCCTACACCGCGGCCCGCGCCGCGGGCGCCGGCGCGGAGTTCGATTTCCTCGGCTGAACCGGTTTCGGCCCATCAGGTGTACAGCCGCTAATTGGCGGAATACCCAGCGCTGGATTCCTGGTTTTCCCGGTGTCTTTACAATGACGCAGTGAATAGTGTTGGCTCCGTCCGGTAAGACTTCAGTAGTCGCGAGGCCTGTCGAAGGTGACCTAATGAAAATTCGATTTCGCGCTGACCGAATCTCCGGCAGCCCTTCTCGGCCACCGCCCTGACTTCACACCAGAAGCGCGTTCGGTGATTGTTCCCTTCTCAGGCCGCGGACGGGTGGCCGTGTTGGAGACGAAAATGATTCGGATTCTGCTCGCGGAGGGGGCGCCTCTCCTGCGCAGCGGGCTGGTCGCCCTGTTCGACCGGGTGAAGGACCTCGACGTGGTGGCGGCGGTCGGCTCGGGCGATCAGGTGCTCCGCACGGCGCGCAGACGGCGGCCCGACGTCGCGCTCATCGACGTCGGGCTGCCCGGCCTGGACGGATTCACGGCCGCCCGGGCGTTACGCGAGGCCGTCCCGGAGTGCCGCACCGTCCTCATGGCGGGCCGCTGCCGTACCGGCGACCTGCGGCGCGCGGTGGACGCGCGGGCGGCCGGGCTCGTGCTGAAGGACACCTCGCCGGGCGAACTCGTGGACGCGATCAGGCGGGCGGCCGAGGGCGCGCGCGTCATCGACCCCGACATGGCCTTCACCGAACTGGGCTCGGCTCAGAGCCCGCTCACCGAACGGGAGATCGAGGTCCTCACCCTGGCGTCACGGGGCGCTTCCGCGGCGCAGATCGCCGAGGACCTCGTCCTGACGATCGGCACCGTCCGCAACCACCTCTCCCGCATCAACCGCAAGATCGGCGCGGAGAACCGGGTCCAGGCCATCCGGATCGCCGAGGACGCCGGGTGGCTGTGAGCCCTCCTCCCAGCGGCCGATCAGGTCCCGGTACAGCGGGCACACCGCGGGCAGGTCCGCGTGCCGCCCGAGGTGGGCGCGGGTCCCGTCCAGCACCAGGACGCGGCGGGCGCGCATCGCCGAGCTGATCCGGTGCGCGATGACGACCAGCGTGCCGGGCCGCCGCGCGAACGCCTCCTCCATCCGCGCCTCGGCGGCCGGGTCGAGCCGGTACGCGGCCTCGTCCAGGATGACGACGGGCTGCGGCGCGAGGTAGGCCCGGCACAGCGCGACGCACTGCCGCTGCGCCTCGGTCAGCGCGCCGGGCTCCAGCCGCGCCCCGTACCCGCCGAGGTCGCGGACGAGCGGCGCCAGCCCCAGCGCGTCCACGGCCCGGCCCGCCTCGCACGGGCCGGCGTCCGGCGCGTGGTAGGTGAGGTTGTCGAGGAGGGTGCCGCTGAAGACGTACGCCTCCTGCGGGACGAGCACCCGGCGGCCGGGGTCGCCCGCCGGCCGCCCGTCCACCAGCACCTCGCCCGCGCCGGGCGCGGCCAGCCCCGCGATCAGCGCCGCCAGCGTCGACTTGCCGATCCCGCTCGGCCCCACCACGGCCAGGTGGTCGCCGGGCGGGACGACCAGGTCCAGGTTCTCGATCACCGGCCGCGCGCCGTCCCCGTAGGCGAAGGTCACGCCGCGCAGCTCCACCGCCGGGGCCCCCGGCACGGGCGCGGCGGGCTCGGGCGGGACGGGCGCGTCCGGCGCGCCCGTCTCCAGGATCCGGCCGAGCGTCACCGCCAGCCGCAGCCCGCTGCCGCCCATCCCGTGCACGAGCGTGCGCAGCGCCGGCTGCAACCCGTGCAGGACGTAGGTCAGCGCGCCGATCACCGTCCCCGCCGTGGCGCCGCGCCGCATCAGCCACGGCGCCGCCGCGAGGACCAGCAGCAGCGGCAGCCAGCCGCTCACCGCGAGGGCGACGGCGCGCACCGCCGCGAGCCGCGCCACCGCGCGCCCGGCCGCCGCCTGCGCCTCCACGGCGGCGCCCAGTTCCGCCCGCAGCAGGTCCTCGCCGCCGCACCCGACGGCGTCCCGCAGCCCGGCGGCCAGGGCGGTGGTCCGTTCGGCGATCTCCTCCTCGCCGACGACGAGCTCCCGCTGACGCGCGGCCGCCCTCCCGAACACCGCCCCGAACAGCGCCAGCCCGAGCACGAGCGGCGGCAGCACCAGCGCCACCACCTCCGGCGTCATCGTCGCCAGCCCCAGCAGCGCCGCCCCGGCCGTGAACGCGAACCCGCGCGCGACGACGAGCAGCCCGCCGAACGTGTCCCGGACGATCTCCACCTGGTGGGTGAGCCGCGCGACCGCGCCCGTGTCGGGCCGTCCCCGCAGCGACCGGTGCAGCGCCCCCGTCGCGACCCGCCTCACCAGGTCGTCCCGGAACGGCTCCACGATCGCGGCCAGCGCCGGATACAGCCGCCGACTCCCGACCGCCCCCACCAGGGCCGACACGGCGAGGGCGCCGAGCCAGGCGACCGCGGCGGACGCGCGGCCCGTCCGGAACGCGTCGGTGGCCTCCCCGACGGCCCGCCCGAACACCGCCGTGGGCACGGCCTCCACCGCCGACCACCCGGCGGCCCGCGCCACCGCCCGCGGGCGCGCCCGGACGGCGTCCCCGGCACCGCGCCACAGGACCCGCGCCGCCTCCCGCCTCCCGATCACGCCGGACCCCCGAAGACCGCGCGGTAGTCGGGGTCCGGCCAGAGGACCTCGTGCGGGGCGACCCGGCGGACGCGGCCCTCGTGCAGCCAGACGACCAGGTCGGCGCGGGCGGCGGTGGAGGCGCGGTGGGCCACGATCAGGCGGGTCCGGTCGGCGAACCGGTCGAGCAGCGCGTCGGTGATCTGCAGTTCGGTCACGGTGTCGAGGCTGGAGGTCGCGTCGTCCAGGACGAGGACGCGTCCGGCGTGGGCGAACGCGCGGGCCAGGCCCACGCGCTGCAGCTCCCCGCCGGACAGCGGCGCCTCCGCGAGCGGTGTGCCGTAGCCCCGCGGGAGGCGGCGGATGAAGCCGTCGGCGCGGGCGGCCCGCGCCGCCTCGCGCAGCCAGGTGTCCGGCGGGCGCGAGGGACCGAAGGCGATGGCGTCGCGGACGGTCGCGCCGAACAGCGCGGGCCGGGCGAAGGCGTAGCCGATCTCGCGGCGCAGCGCCGTCCGGCCGAGCCGGGGGAGGGGCGTGCCGTCCAGCAGCACCTCGCCGCGGTCGGGGTCGGCGAGCCGCCCGGCGAGCGCGGCGAGCGCGGAGGCGCCGGAGCCGGAACGCCCCACGACGGCGACGGCGCGCCCGCCGGGGACGGTGAGGTCCAGGCCGTCCAGTGCGCCGGGGACGGCGACCCCGCGGAACTCCAGGCGGCCGGGGCCCGGCGGGACGTCGCCGGTGCCGTGGCGCCGCGCGGGCCACGCCAGGATCTCCGCGGCGCGGCGGGCGCCGGCGCGGGCGCGGCCGAGGCGGAGCAGCTGGGTGAGGACGGGCCCGAACCCGGCGGCGAGCCCCGCGTACTGGACGGTCGCGACCAACTCGCCCGGCGTGACGCGGCCCGCCGCGAGCTCGGCGCCGGCGATCCCGACTGCAGCGACCTGCAGGAGCAGCAGCGCCAGCAGGCCGCGCGCCGCGATGCCGCCCTGCACCCGCCACATCGCCTCGCCCTCGGCGCGCAGGCCGGGGAGGGGGCCGAGGATGCGCGCCGTCTCGCGTCCCGCCGTGCCGGCGGCGGCGATCGTCCGGGTCCCGGCGATGGCCTCGGCGAGGCGGCCCGCGATCGTGCCCTGGACGGTGAGGTAGCGGT
Source organism: Actinomadura sp. NPDC023710 (assembly GCF_040639875.1). Taxonomy (NCBI): domain Bacteria; kingdom Bacillati; phylum Actinomycetota; class Actinomycetes; order Streptosporangiales; family Thermomonosporaceae; genus Actinomadura; species Actinomadura sp. NPDC023710. The sequence goes on along the minus strand of NZ_JBFAGB010000010.1, from coordinate 233,291 downwards.
GCGCGGTCGCGGTGATGTCGCGGACGAACGCGCGCATCAGCAGCGCCACCGCCGGCAGTGCGGCCGCGATCGCCGCCGCGATCCGCCAGTCGATGAGGCAGAGGGCGGCGAGCGCCCCGGCGGCCGGCAGCAGCCCGGCCGCGGCCTCGGTCGCGGCGGCGGGCGCCACGCCCGCCTCGGCCGCGCCGCCCACCATGCGTCCGGCCACGTCCCCCGGCGGGACGCGCGGCGCCGGGCCCGCCGCCAGCAGGTGCCGGACGAGGGTGTGCCGCAGCCACGCCGTCGCCCGCGCGGCCGCGCAGCCGGTCGCGAGCTCCGACAGCACCTCCGCCGCCGCGGACGCCGCGACCAGCGCGACGCAGGGCCACAGCGCGGCCGAGGCGGGGGTCCCGCCCGGCGGGACCGCGTCGATCGCGCGGGCCAGCGCGAACGGGAGCAGGACGGCCGCCGCCGCGTCCGCCAGGGCGGTGGCCGCGACGAGCGCCGTCCAGCCGCGGGCGCGGCCGGCGGCGCGCAGCAGCAGCCGGTCCGCGCCGGGCGCCGGGGGAGGGGAGGTCATGGGGTCTCCAAACACGGTGGCGGCCACGGCCCCGGAAGGGGGCCGTGGCCGCCAGCGTCATCACAGGCAGATCGTGATGCTGTGGGAGCTGTGGCAGAGCAGGCTGAGGCTGCTGTTGCCGCCGCCGCCGCCGTTCTCGCTCACCATCCCCTGAAGGTCGAGAAGCGCCATGTTCTTCACCTCCTTTCGGGCTGGATAGAGGTGGCCGCCGCGGGGGTCCCCGCGGGGGGTCGGTGCGCCGTCCCGAGGAACGGCAGTCCGGGGGCCGGGTCGTGGAGGGCCGCGCCGAGCGCGAGCAGCACCCCGGCGGTGCCGGTCGCGAGGTCCATCGACAGCCGGTACATGTGCTCGCCCGGCATCGCCAGCCCGCCCGCGTACGGCAGCGCGTGCCAGGCGAGGTCGCGGACGTGCCCCTCCACGCGCGCCCCGTCCGCCGGGTCGAGGCCCGACCGGGCGTGCCGGGCCAGGTGGAGCAGCATCCCGGCACGCCCGCTGAACAGGCTCGGCTGCGCGTAGTACCGGGACGTCGCGGCGAGGCGGACGGCGTCGCGCGCCGCCTCGAACCGCTCGTCCGCCCGGTGGGCCAGGTACTCGTCCAGGACGAGGCCGATGCCGACGCTGCCGCGGCCGAGGTAGGGCAGCACCCGGCTGCCCTGGTCGACGTGCAGGGCGCCGTTGTGGTCGGTGACGCAGGCGGCGAGGTCGCGGTGCAGCGCGGCGGCGGCCAGGTCGAGCAGCTCGGGGTTCCCGTCGCGCTCGTAGGCGCGGACGAACATCAGCGCCGCGCCGGCGCCGCCGTGCATGAGGCCGGGACGCGCGCCGCCCCCTCCGCCGGACCGCTCCGCCACGATCTCCACGCAGCGGCGGGCCGCCTCGCGCAGGAACGCGTCGCCGGTCGCGCCGGCGAGGTGGTCCAGGACGAGCGCGACTCCGGGCAGGCCGCCGTAGAGGTCATCGCCGAGCCGCTCCCACCGTTCGCCCAGGCAGTGCCGGGCGGCGGTGAGCGCGGCGTCCCGGTGGCCGAGGCGGGACAGCACGTACGCGGCGCCCATCAGGCCGTCGTACAGCCCGATCCCGGTTCCGCGGCGCGGGTTCGCCGCCCGCTCCGCCAGCCACTCCTCGTGGGCCGGGACCCGGCCGGCGCCCGTCGCGTCCAGCGCGTACAGGACGCCGGCGGCGCCGTGCGCGAGCCCGAGCGACGCGCCGGAGAACTGCTCCACGTCGCCGGGGAAGAGCCGGTCGGCGCGCTCGGGGGTGGCGCTCTCGAGGATCGCCCGCGCGAGGGCGTCCCTGGCGCGCTCCCAGCCGGGGGCGTCCGGGGTGAACGCCGGCGCGGGGGCGGGCACGACGTCCCGGGCGATCTGCGCGACCGCCTCGTCCAGGAACGCCCGGGGGACGGGGAAGTTCTCGGCGATCAGGTCGGCGAGCTGCCGCGCCTTGCCCCGGTCGATCACGAACAGCGTGGTCAGCGGGACGAACAGGGCGAGCCGCAGGCAGGCGAGGCTGTAGCGGTCCACCTCGGCGCCGCGCCGGTCGGGCGGGGCGAGGAACGCGGGGTTGGCGAGGGTCTGCCGGCCGCCGTCGGCCGCGGGCGCCGCCGTCTCGAAGTCGATCAGCGCGACCGAGTCGTCCGGGCGCACCATCACGTTGAACATGTGCAGGTCGTTGAAGACCACGCCGCGCTCGTGGATGGCGGCGATGACGCGTTCCACCCCTGCGTGGACGTGCAGCGCCCATGTGGTGTACTCGGCGGTCTTCGCGGGATCCGGCTCGGGATCGAGCATCGGGTGCCGTTCGGCGAAGAAGGTGTTGAGCGTGCGCCCCTCGATGAACTCCTGGACCAGGAAATGGTGCTCGCCGAGCGTGAACCAGTCGAGAACGGCGGGCACGCCGTCGATGCCGTCGAGCTTTTCCAGAATGTCCCGCTCACGCCGGAGCCGGGTCACCGCGTCCGCGCCGTCGGCGGCGAGGCCCGCATAGGGGCGCCCTTCTTTCAGTACCACCTTCGTGCCGCTCCGGGTGTCGGTCGCCGCGTAGACACCGCCCCCGTTGGAAAAGTGGAGGGCCGTGTCGATCCGGTAGGGCAGATCGGTCGTCGTCGTGGCGCCGCGTGCCTTGAAATGCGCTTCCAGGCAGTCGGGAAGGCTCACCCAGCCGGGGACGGAGAAGACGGGATCGCGCCGGTCCGGCACCAGTTCCCCGGAGCCGTCGCGCAGCGCCGGCACGAGCCGCCCCTGCTCGTCCAGGCACCGGCGCTCCGCGAAGCCGCCGTACCGCACGTGCAGCGGGCCCTCACCGATGCGCAGGTCGCTGAGGATGTACGGGCCGGGGAGGCCGTCCAGCCGCGCGCCGAGCCCGGCGAGCACCTCCGCCAGTTCGCGCTCGTCCTCAGGGTAGATCGTGACGAGCTTCCCGCTCGCCCCGCGCGGCGCGTACTTGGCGTTGCGCCTCCGGAGCGTCCCCGGGCCGCGCAGGTGCTTGAACTCGATTCCCTGGGCGACGCAGTATTCCCACGTGCCGGCGAGCGACTCCTCCGCGCTTTCCGGGCACCCCGAGACGTGCACTTTCCAGCCCTGCTCGGGGGCGCGCTGCACCGGCGGAACATAGACGACCCACTCGTCGCCGAAGACCTTTTCCCAGCCCTCGGGGAGTTCCCGCCGAGTGATGTCGAAGTCGGTGCTACGGGCCACCGGCGGAGCATCGTAAAAGAGCTCGTCTGCGAGGCAGTAAAGCTCGTACCCCTTGTCCACGGCCGGTTTCCCCTTTCCCGTGCGCCGGTTGCCGGAACGCACAGGGGAAAGAATTGCAGGCATGTCGGAAATGGACTAGTAGCGGACATCACGAATGACCCGTGAAGATGTACCGTCCGCCGGCGTGCGCCCGTCACGCGCCGCCCGTCACACTGGTATTGAAACAGGTTCTAGTTCCTGCGTAGGCTGTGCGGGCGGCGAGGCGACGGACCGGAGGTGACACCGGTGATCTCGGAGCGGTTCCGAATCGACGGCAGGGTGGCGGTGGTGACCGGCGCGGGCCGGGGGATCGGAGCGGCCACCGCGGTCGCGCTCGCCCAGGCGGGCGCCGACGTGGTGATCTCCTCCCGGACGCGCGAGCAGCTCGACGAGGTCGCCGCCGGGATCGAGGCGGCCGGGCGGCGGGCCCTGGTCGTCCCCTCCGACCTGGCCGACCCCGAGACCGCCGCCGAGCTGGCGGACCTCGCCGCCGGCGAGTTCGGCCGCCTGGACATCGTGGTGAACAACATGGGCGGCGCCATGCCCGCCGCCTTCCTGGACACCTCGCCCCGGCACATGGAGAAGGCGTTCCGCTTCAACGTGGGCACCGCGCACGCGCTGACCCGCGCGGCCGTCCCGCACCTGCTGAAGGCGGACGGCGGCAGCGTCGTCAACATCTCCTCGGCCATGGGGCGCATCGCGGGCCGCGGTTACCTCGCCTACGGCAGCGCCAAGGCGGCCCTCGCCCACTACACCCGGCTCGCCGCGTTCGACCTGGCCCCGCGCGTGCGCGTCAACGCCGTGGCCGTCGGCTCCGTCGCGACGTCCGCGCTCGACGTCGTCATGACCAGCGACGAACTGCGCACCGAGATGGAGCGCAGGACGCCGCTGCGCCGCGTCGGCGAGCCCGAGGACGTCGCCGCCGCCGTCCTCTACCTCGCCGCGCCCGCCTCCGCCTACGTCACCGGCAGCGTGCTGCGCGTGGACGGCGGCATCGAGGCCCCCAACCTCGACCTCGGCCTGGAGGATCTGTGACCTACCGCGTCGTCCAGTGGAGCACCGGCAACGTCGGGCGGCACGCGATCGCCGGCATCGACGCCCGCCCCGACCTCGAACTCGCCGGGGTGTGGGTCTCCAACCCGGCCAAGGTCGGCCGGGACGCCGGCGACCTGGCGGGCCTCGGCCGCGACCTCGGCGTCACCGCCACCGGCGACGCCGAGGCGCTGCTGGCCCTGCGGCCCGACTGCGTCGTCTACACCTCGATGGCCGACGTCCGGCTGATGGAGGCGATCGACGACCTGTGCCGCATCCTGCGCGCCGGGGTGAACGTCGTCTCCAGCAGCCCGGTGTTCCTGCAGTTCCCGGACGGCGTCGTCCCGGCCGGGATGTCGGACCCGGTGCGGGAGGCGGCCGCGGCCGGCGGGGCGTCCGTCTTCGTCAACGGCATCGACCCCGGCTTCGCCAACGACGTGCTCCCGCTCGCCGTCACCGGCATCAGCGAGCGCATCGAGCAGGTCCGCTGCATGGAGATCCTGAACTACAACACCTACGACCAGGCCACGGTCCTGTTCGACATCATGGGCTTCGGGCGCCCGCTGGACGACGCGCCGATGCTGCTGCAGCCCGGCGTCCTCACCATGGCGTGGGGGAGCGTCGTCCGGCAGATCGCCGCCGGCCTCGGCGTGGAACTGGACGGGATCACCGAGGGGCACACCCGCCTCCCCGCGCCCGAGACCTTCGCCGTCTCCGCCGGGACCATCGAGAAGGGCACGGCCGCGGCGCTGCGGTTCGAGGTGCGGGGCATGCGCGGCGGCGAGGCCGTCGTCGTCCTGGAGCACGTCACCCGGCTCCGCGACGACCTCGCCCCCGACTGGCCGCAGCCCGCGGGCGCGGGCAGCTACCGGGTCGAGGTCCGCGGCGAGCCGAACTACACGGTGGACCTGCGGCTCCTCGGCACCGACGGCGACCACAGCACCGCGGGCCTGAAGGCCACCGCGATGCGCCTCGTCAACGCCGTCCCCGCCGTCGTCGAGGCGCCCCCCGGCCTGCTCACCGCCCTGGACCTGCCGCTGATCCCCGGCCGCGGCCTCCTCTAGGAGCCCGCTCCTAGAACTCCAGGGCGTCCAGGAGCGGGACGAGCCGCTCCTCCTCGCGGTCGAGATGCGCCCCCAGGGCGGCGGTGAGCCGGTCGACCTCGGCGAGCAGCGACGCGGAGTCGCCGGCGTCGAGGACGCGGCGCAGCTCCTCCAGCAGCGCGCTGACCGTCGCGTGCTCGTCCCTCAGCTCCGCCAGCGCCGGGGCCAGCTCGGGGTGGCGCCGCTCCAGCAAGGGGAACATCTGCTGGTCCTCACCCATGTGGTGGTGACCGAGCCCCTGGCACATCGTCAGGCAGTTGACCCTCAGCTGAGCGCCCACGGCGGCCCCGGAGGCGGCGACCTCCTTGCGGATCAGCTCCAGCTCCCCGCGGAACGCGTCGTGCACCGCGACCAGCATGGCGCTGGGCGACTCCGGCCCGGAGGGCGGCCCGGCGGCGACCTGGACCAGGGCGACGACGGGGAGCGTCCGTCCCGACTTCTCCTCGTACCCGGCCCAGCCGGGATCGGCCTCGGCGGCCCGGGCGAAGGCGCGGTCGCGCTCGTCCCCTTCCAGGACGACCGCGTCGGCCTCGTAGGTGAAGGCGCCGCTCTCGACCGTGACGCGCGGGTTCGCGACCAGGTTGTGGAACCAGGCCGGGTTCCTCGGCGCGCCACCGGCCGAGCCGATGACCAGGACGCGCCCGACGCCGTCGGGCAGGTAGCCGAGCGGCGTCGTGTGCGGGGCGCCGCTCCGCGCCCCGGTCGTGGTCAGCAGGAGCAGCCGCCCGCCCTCGAACGGGCCGCCGACCCGTCCGCCGTTCGCGCGGAACTCCTCGATGATCTGCTTGTTGAAATCCATGTGTCTCCTGTTTTCGGGCATGGCGAACAAGCCACGGAAAGAACGCGCGGCCGTGGCTTCGGAAAGGTGGTACAAGGGCATGCCGAAAGCGCGGGCATGCCCGATGACGTCGCGCTGCGCGCGCGAAGAACGGTGCGCAGCGCGCGCGGAAGATGAAGAGAAAGGGGGAGTGGAAGAGGCGGGCCTCGGGCCCGCCGCGGCCTCATTCGGAGGCCGGGAACCTCACTCGCTCGTGGCCCATGGCCGACCCGGCAGTCACGAAATGCACATTACCGGCGCCCGGTCCGGAATGGCAAGATCAGGTGCCCTCGCGGTGGGCGACGGCGGCGGCCTGGGTGCGGCTGGAGACGTTCAGCTTGCCGAGGATGTTCGACACGTGCACGCTCGCCGTCTTGGGGGAGATGAACAGCGCCGCCGCGATCTCCCGGTTGTTGCGGCCCTCGGCGACGAGCTTCAGCACCTCCCGCTCCCGTCCGGTGAGGGAGTCGAGCGGACCGGACACCGCGGTCCGGGGCGCCGCGCCCGCGCGGCCGGTCCCGAGCCGGGCGCGGACGCCGAGGTCGCGCAGCGCGGCCAGCAGCGGCCTGGCACCGAGCCGTTCGGCGGCCTGCACGGCCGCCCGCCACTGCACGGCGGCCTCGTCCCGGTCGCCGTTCTCGGCCAGCGCCTCCGCCAGCCGCCACCGCGACCGCGCCACCTCGTAGACGAACCCGCCGTCGGAGTCGCCGTAGGTGAACAGCTCGGCCGTCCTGCGCCACAACTCCACGTCGTGGACGCCGTCCAGGCGGCGGCGCTCGGCCTCGGCGCGCGCCAGCCAGCCCTGCCCCTCCCAGCCGAGCCAGGCGCGCGGCTGCCCGTCGACGTTGACCGCGACGACGCTGCGCGCGATCCGCAGGAGCATGTCGCCGGTCTCCCGCGCCGCCCGCAGCGCCTCCTCGTCCCCGGCGGCGCGGGCCCGGGCCGCCCGGTCGGCCTCCGCCCAGAGCCCGGTCGCCGCGATGCGGATGGCCCCGACCGTCTCGATGTAGACGGTGTCGAGCACGTCGCGGACGTGCTCGGCGGCCGTCTCGGGGTCGCCGTGCCACAGCGCCTGCTCGGCGGCGAGCCCCCGGGAGAGGTAGTTGACGAACCCGTCCTGCGCCCGCAGCGGAGCGATCCAGCGCAGCCGCTGCTCGACCGTCGGGGCGCCCTGCGCGACCTCCAGGAACAGGGCGTACGCCGACACCTGCGCCTCGGGCGTGCGGACGACCTGGACCGCGAACTCGTCGGCGAGCCGGCCCGCCTCCGCCCAGTCCCCCGACGTGTAGTGGACGAGGTAGCGCAGGGACCGCAGCACGATGCCGAACGTGCTCCACACGAGGCCGTTGTCCACGGCGAACTTCACGCCCGCGTCGGCCGCGCGGACCGCGCCCGCGAGATCGCCGCGGTCGAACTTCGTCCGGGCGAGGTGGAACGAGGCCCGCATCGCGATCATGGAGCTGTCGCCGGCCGCCGCGGCCAGCTCGTGGGCGCGGGCGAACACCTCCGCGACGCCGGTGTCGGCCTCCCGCGACTCGCGGTACAGGCCGAGCGTGACCAGCAGGCTGGCCTCGGCGCCGGTGGCGCCCGCCTCGCGCGCCGTCTCGATGGCGCGCTCGGCGAATTCGGGCATCTCCCCGGCCGCGTCCCGGTACATCAGCGTCCGGGCGTAGGTGGCGAGCGCGTCGGCGCGCTCGACGGTGGGCGGGTCGGCCGGCAGCATCGCCACCGCCTCCCGCGCCACCGCCTGCGACTCGGCGTCCTCGTCGATGTCGCCGAGGTAGCCGGCCAGGTGCTCGCGCAGCAGGCAGCCGAGCCGGACGTCGGCGGGGTCGGCCGCGGCCAGCACCCGGCGCAGCCGGTGCACCGCCCGCCGCAGCTCGCCGGCCCGCGCGGACGCCTGGGCGGCCGCCAGCGACAGGCGCATCCGGTCCGTGCCGGCGGCGGCCTCCGGGTCGGCGACGGCGTCCCACAGCTCCAGCGCCCGGTCGTAGTGCTCGTAGGCCTCGGCGGGCGCGGCGAGGCGGTCGGCCTCCCTGCCTGCCCGGACCGACGCGGCGAACGCGGCGGGCAGGTCGTGCGCGGCGAGGCTGTGGTGCGCCAGCTCGGCGGCCGACCCGCGCGTGCCGTCGGGGAGGCCGACCAGGAGCCGGGCGAAGTCGGCGTGCAGCCGGGTCCGCTCGCCGGGCAGCAGGTCGGCGTAGACGGCCTCGCGCAGCAGCGCGTGCCGGAACGTGTACCCGGCGCCGGACGGGACGAGCAGCTGGTGCGACACCACCTCGCGCAGCGCCTCGCCGACCGTCGCCTCGTCCAGCCCCGCCACGACGCGGACCAGTTCGTCGTCGACGCGGCGCCCCGCCACGGCCGCGACCCGCACCACCCGCTGGCCCGCGTCCGACAGCCGCTCGATCCGCGACAGCAGCAGGTCGGCGAGCGCGGACGGCAGCCCGGCCGCCCCGTCGTCCCCGGCGCCCCCGACGTCCAGGCCCGAGGAGTACAGCTCGGCGGCGTAGAAGGGGTTGCCCTCCGAGCGGCGGTGCACCCGCTCGACGGTCCGCGCCGTGACCGGGGCGGACCCGCGCGCCAGCTCGGCGAGGTACTGGGCCGTCTCGCCCCGGCCGAACGGGCGGACCTCGACGCCCGTCACGTTCGGCAGCCGCAGCAGCTCGGCGACCACGGGCCGCAGCGGGTGCCGCCGGTGCAGGTCGTCGGACCGGTACGTCCCGACGAGGCAGACCCGCTCGCGCTGCAGGACGCGGCTGAGGAACGTCAGCAGGTGCCGCGTCGACCGGTCGGCCCAGTGCAGGTCCTCCAGGACCAGCAGCACGGGCCGCTCGTCGCCCAGTTCCCCGAGCAGGCCGAGCACCGCGCCGAACAGCTGCTGCTGGCCGAGCTCGGATCCCGCGCCGGGGCCGCCCTCGCCGTCGGGCAGCAGGCGCGCGAGCGCGGGCCGGGCGTCGAGCGCGGAGCGGACCTCGTCCGACTCCGGCGTCCCGGCGTGCGCGGCGGCCCACAGGGCGTCGGTGAGCGGCAGGTAGGGCATGCTCTCGCCCAGCTCGGCGCACTGCCCGACGAGCACGGCGCAGCCGCGGTCGACGGCGGCGGCGGTGAGCGCGGACACCAGGTGCGTCTTGCCGACCCCCGCGTCCCCGCTGACCAGCACGACGCCCGCGCTGCCGGCGGCGGCGCGGTCCAGCGCGGCGGTCAGCTCCGCGAGCTCCGCCGCCCTGCCGATCAGCATGAACTGCCCTTTCTGGTCATCTCGGTCGAGTATTCCATCCGGGGGGACGTGAACGGGCCCCGGACCGGGAGGGTCCGGGGCCCGCAGGGACGGTGCGCGTCAGCCGACGAGGGCGGGGGCCTTGCCGGTCTCCTGCCCCGCCTCGTCCTCCTCCGCCGGCTCCGGCTCCGGGACGGGCAGCACCTTCAGGTACGCGCGGAGCGTCTCGGCGGCGACCCGCTCCAGGGAGTAGCGGGAGCGGGCGCGGTCGCCGGCGGCGATCGAGTAGCCGTGCAGGGTGGTGTCCTCCGACAGCAGCTGCCGGATCGCCCGCCCGATCACGACCGGCCGCCCCGCCGGGACGTGGATGCCGGTGATGTGGTCCAGGACCTCGTCGGCGTTGCCGCCGACCGGGGTCGCCACCACGGGGACGCCGCAGGCCATGGCCTCCAGCGGCATCGCCGGGGACGGCTGGTGCGGGGCCAGGCAGAGCGCGAGGCTCGCGGTCCGCAGCAGCTTCGGCAGGGTCTTGCGGGGCAGCCGCCCGAGGAAGATGACCCGGTCGGCGACGTGCAGCTCCTTGGCCAGCAGCCGCAGCCGGTGGACGGCCGAGTCGTGCTCCAGGTCCTCGCGCTCCGGGCCGCCGGCGACGGCCAGCTCGGCGTCGGGGACGTGCACCAGGGCGCGCAGCGCGGTCTCGGCGTCGGCGCCGAGGTCCTCGCTGACGATCACCAGGCGGGGCCGGTCGCCGTGCGGCATCGCCGGGCCGACCTGCGAGAAGTGCTCGGAGTCCACGCCGTAGGGGACGACCGAGACCGACGGCCGCGGGACGCCCGTCCGCACGACCGCGGTGGCCTCCTCGGCGTGCCCGGCCAGGACCAGGTCGGCGTCCCGCCCGATGGCCTTCTCCAGGCGGTCGCGGTGCGGGTGGACCTGGCGTCCGGCCTGCCGCTCGACGGCGGCCACGCCGTGGTAGCTCTGCACGAAGGGGATGCCGAGCTCGCGGGCGACGGCGCAGGCGGCCAGGCCGCCGATCCAGCCGTGCGCGTGCACGATGTCGGGGCGCGCCGAGCCGGACCAGCGGCGACGCAGCCCGTCGGCGAAGTCGCGCAGGTGCTGGAGCAGTTCGTCGTCCGACAGCGGGCGGGCGGGGCCGGCGTCCAGGTTCACCTGGGAGGCGCCCGGCGCGAGCCGGACGCGACCGCGGGCGGCCCTGTCCTGGCGGCGCGTGTAGACCGTGACCTGGTTCGGCTCACCGTCGGCGACCAGCGGACGGGTGAGGGAACGAGCGAGATCCCGGACGTGGACTGACTGCAGGTGCTCGCCGTCAAGGTCGGAGGCGGACACCAGAGCGATGTGAAGCGGGCGATGCATGACGGATCCTCCGGGACTACGCAGGGGAAGCTCGGAGGTATCTGCGTCGTAGACACCTGCTCGGTCAGTTTCCTATCCCTCCCCCCTCTCCGTCAAACCTGACGAAACGGAATACCTGCCCCCGGCGCCGGCGGGAGGCCGCTCACCCTGCGGCGATACTTTTTCCGACGGACGACGAACCGGTCCGGTTCATGGCGTACGGCGCGAACCCGTCCCGCGACGGGTTCCGCGCCCGCGGCCCCAGGGCCGCCGGGGAGGTCGCGGCCCTGCTCGGCTAGGTTCGACCCATGAAACCCGGTGATGTCGTCGACGACTTCGAACTCCCGGACGAGACGGGCGAACCGCGCACCCTGACCGGCCTGCTGGCCGGGGGCCCGGTGGTCCTGTTCTTCTACCCGGCGGCCATGACCCCCGGCTGCACCGCCGAGGCCTGCCACTTCCGCGACGTGGTCGCCGAGCTCGCCGAGGCGGGCGCCCACCCGGTGGGCATCAGCGCGGACCCGGTCGGCAAGCAGAAGGAGTTCGCCGACAAGCACTCGCTCGGCTACCCGCTGCTGTCCGACCCGTCCGGCGAGGTCCGCGCGCGCTTCGGCGTCAAGCGCTCCGTGGCCCTCATGCCGACCAAGCGCCAGACCTTCGTCATCGACACCGACCGCAGCGTCCTGGCGGTCGTCAAGAGCGAGGTCCGCATGAACACCCACGCCGACAAGGCGCTGGAGGCCCTCAGGGCCCGCCGCGGCTGACCCCGCCGCCCCGCCGTTCAGCGGACGATCGGCAGCATGATCGCGGACGGGTGGCCGGGGGCGTGGAAGATCTCCTGGTCGGCGGTGAGCATCTCGGTGGCGCTGCCGATGGGGGCGCCGGTGCCGGAGTTGCGGGCCACGCGGGGATAGGCGCCGCTGGCGACCTGCACGCGGACGCGGTGCCCCTGGCGGAAGCGGTGCCCGACCGGCCAGAGTTCGACGGCGACGCGGCGGACGCCGTCGGGTCCGGGCTCCGGGGTGCCGGGGACGAGGCGGCGCATGCCCTCGCACAGGTTGAGGGACTCGCCCTCGGGGGTGACGTCGCAGAGCCGCACGACGAAGTCGGTGTGGTCGCGGTTCGAGCGGACGTGCAGGTCGGCGGTGACCGGGCCGATGACCTCCAGGTCCTCGTCCAGGACGCCCGAGGTGAAGGTCAGCACGTCCCGGCGGCGCTCCAGGCGCTTCTGGTCGGTGGACGGGTGCGTCTCGCCGAGCAGGGTGGGGCCGCCGAGGAACGGCGTGGGGTGGTTCGGGTCGTAGCGGTAGACGTCGGGGTCGGACTCCGGCGGCTCGTCGGGGGACAGGGCGCCCGCCGGGTGCAGGTGCCAGCGCTCCTCGCGCATGCCGGGGACGGGCCAGTCGGGGAACTCGCGCCACTCGTCCGCGCCGGTGACGAAGATCCGGACGGGCTGCGCGCGCAGGCCGGACGGGTCGTCCAGCAGGTGGGCGCGGAACCACGCGATGGCGTCGGCGACCGAGCCGCGCATCATGCGCTGGTCGGCGTGGAACCAGGGGCCGATCGTCAGGTAGGGGCGCCGGCCGGCGGCGCGCAGGGCCGCGTAGTCCTTCATCTGCCAGGGCAGGAAGATGTCGTACCAGCCGCCCGTCATGTTCACCGGCGCGGTGACCTGTGACACGGTGGTGCTGAAGTCGCGCTTGTCCCAGAACGGGGTGTCGGGGCCGTTGACGAGCAGGTCCTGGAAGAAGCGCTGCTGCCCGCCGGTCGCGAGCCGGTCCAGCTCGGCCAGCGGGCGTCCCGACAGGGTGGCGCGGCGGGCGCGGCGCGGCGACATGATGCCGGTCGTGATGCCCGACAGGGAGCTCTTCATCCGCGCGGTCAGGTCGACCCAGATGAGCGCCGACTCCAGCGCGAAGGTGCCGCCGACGTTGACGGCCTCCCGGAAGGTGGACGCCGTGACCTGCATCGACAGCGCCTTCAGCTCGGGTCCGGCCTCGGCGGCGACGGCCCACTGGACGTAGCCGAGGTAGCTCGGCCCGTGCATGGCGAACGTGCCGCCGAACCACGGCTGTGACGTCAGCCACTCGATGGTGGCGAGCCCGTCCTCCCGCTCGTCCAGCGCCTCGAAGACGCCGCCGGACCCGAAGCCGCCGCGCACGCTCTGCACGACGGCCTGGAACCCGTGCGAGGCGAACCCCTGCCCGCACATGAGGCCGAACGGCCCGCGCCGCCCGTAGGGCGAGCGGACCAGGACCGTCGGCGCCCTCTCGACGTCGGCGGGCGAGTACCGGTCGGCCAGCAGCGTCACGCCGTCGGCGGCCGGCACCTCCAGGTCCCGCTCGACCGTCACCCGATGGGGGCCGTTCCGCAATCCCAGCGCCGTGACCCCGAGCCGGCGCATCATTCCCACGCCTACCACTTGATCGATCGTAACGGGCAGGTCCCCGGGCCCTGGAGCCAGATGTGCCGTGATGTGCCTCGCAGTGCCTCGGGTCTTCACTACGATCAGGGACTCGTAACACGCAAAACGGAAATTTCAACGGGGCGGCACCGTGCTCCCCGGACAGAGGGGGAATCTTCCACGTCATGGCTGACCTGGGCGATCTGAGCTGGCATCGGGTTGTGGGAGCCGCCGCCGTGCTGGTGGTCGCGGTCGGGATCGCGGTGATCCTGCGGCTTCTGACCGGCCGGCTGTTCCGGCGCGCGGGCGACACCCGGTGGGCGTGGGACGACCTGGCCGCCCGCCTGGTCAAGGACCTGGCGGTGCCCGTCTCGGTGCTGCTCGGCCTGTGGGGCGCGGCCCGGGTGCTGGACCTGCCGCGGGGCACGCTGGACGTGACCGCGAAGGTGCTCACGGCCGCCGCGATCCTCATCGTCTCGCTGGCGATGGCCCGGCTGATCGCGGGCTCGGTCACCTCGATCGCGCTGGCCCGGCAGGGCGTCGCGGCCAATGTGACGATCTTCGCGAACATCACCCGGGTCGTGGTGCTGTGCGTCGGCGTCCTGGTGATGCTGCAGAGCCTCGGGATCTCGATCTCGCCGCTGCTCGGCGCCCTGGGCGTGGGCGGTCTCGCGGTGGCGCTCGCCTTGCAGGACACGCTGGCCAACCTGTTCGCGGGCGTGCACGTCCTGGCGTCCAAGACGATCGAGCCCGGCGACTACATCAAGCTGAGCAGCGGCCAGGAGGGGTACGTCGTCGACATCAACTGGCGCAACACCTCCATCCGGACGCTGTCGGACAACATCGAGGTCATCCCGAACCAGCGGTTCTCCGACACGATCCTCACCAACTACCACCGCCCCGCCGAGGACATGTCGCTGCTGATCCAGGCCCGCGTGGCCTACGAGAGCGACCTGGAGCGCGTGGAGAGCGTGGTCGTCGAGGTCGGCCAGGAGGTCATGAACGAGGTGCAGGGCGGGGTGAAGGACAGCGAGACCCTGGTGCGCTTCCACACCTTCGGCGACTCGTCGATCGGCTTCACCGTGATCCTGCGGACCGACGAGTTCGGCGACCAGTTCCGCCTGAAGCACGAGTTCGTCAAGCGGCTGCACCGCCGCTTCGTCAAGGAGGGCATCGAGATGCCCTACCCCCGCCGCCAGCTCATCCTGCCCGACGGCGAGGGCGCGCACGGTCTGGTCAGCGGATGAACCGGACGTCGGGGTGGCGGGGCGACGGACGGTCGAGGATCGGGCGGTGCCGTCCGAGCAGCGCCCGGTCGAAGAACGCGGTGACGTAGGCCCGCACCGACGCGGTCATCCGTCCCGGGTCGACCGTCCCGATGAGGGCGGCGCGGTCCTCGGCGGGGATGTCGAGCTCGCCGTCCAGCGCCGGAAGGACGGACTGGACGTCGGTGTAGGAGTAGTGGCTCGCGGCGGGGACGTTCAGATCGCGCTTCCAGCCGGTCGAGCGGCTCCAGAACGATCCCCAGGACGGGGTCGTCCGGTGCGTCTGCGGAGAGCCGCCCGTGGCGGCCCCCATCAGCATGAACGCGCGGTCGAGCCCCGTCTCGGCGACCCGCACGAAGTCGTCGTCGGCGTACTGCATGGTGCCGTCCATGTCGATGCCCGCGTCCACCCGCCGGTCGGTGCGCATGGCCTCGGCCGCCTCGATGCCGCCCGCGGAGTGCCCGACCATGCCGACCCGGGACAGGTCGAGGGCCCGCCCGAGACCGCCGGGCAGGGCCCGTCCCTCGGCGTCGGGGTTGCGGCCGGCCCGCAGGGCGGCGAGCCGGTCGAGGACGAGGCGGGTGTCCTTCACGCGCGCGTCCAGCGCGGTCTTCAGCCGCTGCGGCCCCTGCGGGGGGAGGCGCTGCCCCTCGACCCGCCCGCCGGGGAACTCGACCGGGGCGGTCTCGTAGGTGTGGTCAACGGTCACCACGACGTAGCCGCGGGCGGCCAGCTCCTCGGCGATCGTGGTGCCGAGCGCGCGCGGGACGCCGAACCCGGGGGAGTACAGGACGACGGGCCGCGCGCGCCGCGCGTCCGCGGGGGCGCCCTCGGCGGCATGGGTCCGGGCGCCCGCCCAGTCGACCGTCCCGGCCTTGAACACGCCGAGCGCGTCGACCTCCGAGAGCGCCTTCGCGACTCCGGGGCGCAGGTACGGCGCGGTCGGCCCGGAGCCCCGGGCGGCCGGGTACCAGACGCTGACCATCAGCTCGCGTGTCCGGTCGGGCACCCACGGGTCGGCGCGGCCGGCGTCCACGAGGTGCAGCTCGGTCGTCCCGATGGCCTGGTGCGGGCCCGTGGGGCGGGGCAGCTCGAACCCGGCGGGCGCGGTGGCGGCGGTCTTGGTGGCGTGGGCGGAGGTGCCGCACGCGGACAGGGCGAGGGGCAGGACGGCCGCGGCCGCGAGCAGGCGGCGGGGTGCAGGTGATCGCATCGCCCCAGCCTTCCGGCCGCGGGCCGCTTCCGATCATGGTCGAACGTCCGCCGCGCACCCCGACCTTCGTCAGGGGCGCACGATCGGCATGAGGACCTCGTCGACGAGCGACGCCAGGTCGTCGTCGGTGATCGGGCCGCCCTCGGTGAGGTTGCGGTACACCATCACGGCCGGGCCCACGTTCGCGATCTGCCGGGTCGCGGCGGCCGGCCGGATCTCCCCGCGCGCGGCGGCCTCGCGGAGCGCCTCGTAGAGCAGGTCGCGGACGGGCTTGGACAGCCGGTCGCGCACGACCTCGTGGACGAGGCCGACGCCTTCCTCGCTGTCCTCCTTCAGCACCCGGAACGCCGCGCCGCGGCAGGCGTGCAGCGTGTCGCGCATGCACCGCAGGATCCGCAGCATGTCCTCGCGCACCGAACCGGTCGCGGGCGGGGTCGGCGGCTCGGGCAGGACGTGCTTGAGCGCGTCGGTGATCAGCTCGTTCTTGGACCGCCAGCGCCGGTAGAGGGCGGCCTTGCCGGTGCGGGCGCCGGCGGCGACGCCCTCCATGGTCAGCCCGCGGTAGCCGACGGCCTCCAGCTGGGCGAACACCGCGTCGAAGATCGCGGCCTCCAGGTCGCCGCCGCGGCGGCGGGTCGCCGGAGGACCCGCGTCGGCGGAGGTCTCCGTGTCGGGGGGAGGCCCGGAGTTCGCACGGGTCACGGCACGATCCCGAAAATAGTGAACGCTAGCGTTCTCTTTCGCGCGCATCGATGGTACGTTCCCCACATAGTGTACTTCGCCGTTCCTTATTTTTGGAAAGGTTCGCCTTGACCGCAGCCAGCGGGCGGACGGCCGAGCCCCGGGAGTCGACACCTCCCGGTTCGGCCGCGCCGCCCCTCCATCATCGTGCAGGAACCGTCCTCGCCGTCATCGTCGGCTGCCAGCTCATGATCGGCCTGGACACCTCCGTCGTCACCATCGCGCTCCCGGACGTCCGGGCGGGCCTCGGCCTGACCACCGGGGACCTCGCCTGGATCCAGAACTCCTACATGCTCGCATTCGGCGGCCTGCTCCTGCTCGGCGGGCGCGCCGGGGACGTGTTCGGGCGCCGCCGCGCCTTCACCGCCGGCATCGTGCTGTTCACCGCCGCGTCCCTGGCGGGCGGGTTCGCGGACGCGGGCTGGTGGCTGCTGGCCGCCCGCGCCGTCCAGGGCGTCGCCGCCGCCGTCGCGGCGCCGAGCGCGATGGCCCTGATCGCCACGAACTTCGCGGGCGCCGCCCGGGTCCGCGCGCTGAGCGTCTTCTCCGCCGTGACCGGCGCGGGCGCCGCCGTCGGCATGATCGTCGGCGGGGTGCTGACCGAGGCCGGGTCGTGGCGGTGGGTGTTCTTCGTCAACGTCCCGGTCGGGCTGGTCCTGGCGCTGGCCGCACCGCGCGTCCTCACCGAGACGCGGCGCCGCCCCGGCCGCTTCGACGTCCTCGGCGCCGTCGTCTCCACGGCCGGCATGACCGCCCTCGTCTACGCGCTGATCCGGGTCGGGTCGGGCGGCTGGGACGACGGCCGGGCCGTCGCGGCGTTCGGGGCGGCGGCCGCGCTGCTCGCCGCCTTCGTGGCCGTCGAGGCCCGCACCCGCCGACCGCTCATGCCGCTGTGGCTGCTGACCGGGCGCGACCGGGCCGCGTCCTACGTGACCCAGCTGTGCCTGGCGGCCGCCCTGTTCGGCGCCTTCTTCTTCCTGACCCAGTACCTGCAGCAGGTGCTCGGCTACGGGCCGCTGCGCGCCGGCGCGGCGTTCCTGCCGATGGTGGGGATGCAGTTCGTCGTCGTGCGGACCGCGCCGCGGCTGCTGGCGCGGGTCGGCGCCCGTCCGCTCGTCATTGCGGGGACGATCCTCATCGGCGCCGGACTGCTGTGGCTGTCGAGGCTCTCTCCGGGGGACGGCTACGCCGGCGCGCTGCTGGCGCCGTTCGTGCTCATGGGCGCGGGCGGCGGACTGTCGATGCTGCCGCTGAACGCGACGATCCTGGGCAGCGTCGAGCCGGAGCAGTCCGGTGCGGCGGCCGGGGTCGCCCAGACCATGCTGTGGTCGGGCGGGTCGCTCGGCTCGGCCGTCATGGTGACGGCCTACGGGTCCGCGGCGCCCGGCCACGGCCTCGCGGACGCCGTCGACGGCATGGACGCCGCGTTCGCGACCGGCGCGGGGTTCGCCGCCGCGGCGCTGCTGGTGGCGCTGCTCGTGCTGCGCGTCCGGCGCTGAGCGCTCACGCGGGCGGGGGAGCGGCCTCCTCGAACCACGCGAGGAGCTCGGCGTCGCCGACCAGCCGCGCCGTGTCGGCGGCCGACGGCGACCCCGCCCGCGGGTCGGCCCCCGCGTCCAGCAGGGCCCGCACGACCTCGGTCTCCCGCTTGAACACCGCGCCGGTGAGCGGGCGGTGGCCGCGGTCGTCGGCGCGGTCCGGGTCGGCGCCGCGCATCGTGAGCGCCCGGACGGTCTCCGGATGCCCGTGGCAGGCCGCGTGCATCAGCAGGGTCTCGCCCCTGTGGTCGGACAGGTTCACCGGCACCCCGTCGTCCACGTGGGAGAGGATCCCCTGGGTGTCCCCGGCCCGTGCCATCTCGAACAGCCGGGCCGCGAGCCCGTCCGACCCGGGCCGGAAGCCGTCCCGGAGCGGGACCTCGCTGTCGGCGGTGAGGAGCCCGCCGAGGCTGTCCTCCCCGTAGGACAGGCGCTTCTCCAGCGCGACCAGCGCCCCGTCCGCGGGGAACGAGGCGAACCGGACGTCGTCGGCCAGCGCCCTCATGATCATCAGGCCGCGCCCGTTCTCCGCGGACGGGTCGGGGTGCGGGACGCGCGCCGCGTCGAAGCCCGTGCCCGAGTCGATCACCTTGATCACGCAGCGCCGGCCCTGGATCATCGCCCGCACGGTGTAGTCCGCACCGTTCTCGGCGTGCTTGATCACGTTGGTGCACGCCTCGGTCAGCATCATCTCGATGTCGTCACGGATGTGGCCCTCGACACCGAGCGCGGCCAGGGCCGCGTCCAGGAGCTTGCGCGTCGCCGGGACGCTCGCCCCGTCGCGCGGAAGCACGAGGTCCATGGTGATTTCCACATCATCTCCATCCGTCCCCATGAATCGTGCCCAATCGGACCTCTTAAAACATGGGGGGACGGTCACTGCGGCTCGGCGGGCCTCGGCGCGTAGTCGTCCACGTACTCCTGGCCCGACAGCCGCTGGATGGCCTCCATGATCTCGTCGGTGACCTGCCGGGCCGCCCGGCCGCGCGGAACGCCCCTGTCCCGGCCCCGGAAGTCCAGCGGCGCGCCGATGCGCAGCCCGATCCGTCCCGGCCGCGGGACGGCCTGCCCCCGGGGCTGCACCCGGTCGGTGCCCTCGATCGCCACCGGGACGACGGGCGCCCCGGTCTGCATCGCCAGGCGCGCCACGCCCGTCCGGCCGCGGTAGAGGCGCCCGTCCGGCGACCGCGTCCCCTCGGGGTGGATCGCGAACACCCCGCCGCCCTCCAGCACCGCCGCCGAGGTGTCGAGCGCGTCGAGCGCGGCCCGCCCCCCGGACCGGTCGACCGCGATCGCGCCGACGCTGCGGAAGAACGTCGCCGTGGCGCGGCCCCTCATCCCCGCCCCGGTGAAGTACTCGTGCTTGCCGAGGAAGTGGACCCTGCGCGGCACCATCAGCGGCAGCACGAACGAGTCGAGGAACGCCAGGTGGTTCGCCGCGAGGATCACCGGCCCGATCCGCGGGAGGTGCCGCAGGCCGCTCACGCGCGGCAGGAAGGCCAGGCGCATCGCGGGTCCCATGACCACGTGCTTCATGAGGGGATAGATCAGGCGTTCGGGGTCCATGTCCGAGCAGGTTATGGGGCGGGCCGTCCCGCCGCCGTTGGCGCCCGATACAAGTTCGGTGCCCCGGATCTTGTAGGAACCCGCACTTGCCCTTCCGTCCCGCCCCTCAACCGCTCGCCGCGGCCGCCCTCTTCTGGCGGATCACCTTCTTGACCGCCGGCGCCGCCGGCCCCGTCCGCGCCGTCAGCTCCTCGATCCGCCGCCGGTGCCGCCGCCGGTCCCGCCCCGGCAGGACGGTCTTCAGCTCGCCCGCCGCCGCCAGCGCCACCGCCGCGGCGTCGTAGCTGTTCACATGGGCCACCGGACGCCCCCGCAGCGCCGACGACGCACCGCCCCACAGCGACTTCACCACCCGCGGGTCCTTCACGGCGACCTCCCTGCGGGGGACCAGCCCGAGCACCCGGCGCGAGCGGACCCGGATCCAGCCGCCGCGCACCAGCTCCTCGCGGACCGCCGCCACGATCGGCCGGGCGTCCTTGCGCACCCAGTGCCGCCACGACCGCGGCCGCGACTCCGCGATCTGCGCCAGCACCCCGTACGGGTCGTCGCCCGGCGTCCCCGGGACGGGCCCGCGCCGCTCCTCGCCGAGCCGCCCGTCCAGGTACAGCTCGGTCAGGGCCGCGGCGCGCAGCACGTAGCCGAGCCGCGCGCCGCCGCTGGTCATCCGCTGCTTGCGCAGGTCGTACGCCAGCAGGTACATCCGTGCCGGCAGCGACTCCGGAACCTCGACCATCGCTAGTCCTCGCCCCCGCCGCCCGGCGGGCTTTCCTCGTCCTCGTCGTCCCGGACCTTGCGCGGCCGCCCGGGTCCTCGCATCCGTCCCGCCGACCCCGGCATCCGCCCCGCGTCCGCGAGCGCCTTGCGCAGCAGGAACTCGATCTGCGCGTTGGTGCTGCGCAGCTCGTCCGCGGCCCACCGCGCCAGCGCGTCGTGCACGGCCGGGTCCAGCCGCAACAGGATCTTCTTGCGTTCCGCCACTGGTCGCGGCGGTCACTGGTAGAGCGAGCCGGTGTTGAGCACCGGCTGGGCGTCGCGGTCGGCGCACAGCACCACCAGCAGGTTGCTGACCATCGCCGCCTTGCGCTCCTCGTCCAGTTCGACCACGTTCTCCTCGTCCAGCCGGTCGAGCGCGAGCTGCACCATGCCGACCGCGCCCTCCACGATCCGCTGCCGCGCCGCCACCACCGCGCCCGCCTGCTGGCGGCGCAGCATCGCCTGTGCGATCTCCGGCGCGTACGCCAGCCCGGTGATCCGCGACTCGACGATCTTCACACCGGCGGACGCCACCCGCTGCGCCAGCTCGTCCGACAGCTGCCCGGTGATCTCGTCGGCGTTGTCGCGCAGCGACGTCCGGTCATGGGCGTCGTAGGGGAAACTGCCCGCGATGTGCCGGACGGCCGCCTCGGTCTGGAACGCCACGAACTCCACGAAGTCGTCCACCTCGAACACGGCCCGCGCGGTGTCGGCCACCTGCCACACCACCACCGCCGAGATCTCGATCGGGTTCCCGTCCAGGTCGTTGACCTTCGCCAGCCCGGTCTCGTGGTTGCGGATCCGCGTCGAGACCTTGCGTCGCTCCGTCAGCGGGTTCACCCACCGCAGCCCGTCGTCGCGGACGGTCCCCTTGTACCGCCCGAGAAGCTGCAGCACCCGCGCCTCGCCGGGCGCCACCGGCGTCAGCCCCGCCGAGACGACCAGCCCGGCCAGCGCCAGCAGCGACCCGACGACCACCCCCGCCGCGACGGCGGCGACCCCTCCCGCCGCCACCCCGCCGAGCGCCGCCGCCGCCCCGGCCGCGATCAGCGCCACCGCGACCCCGAGCATCCCCCACCCGCCCCGGTCCGCCGCCGCCCGCTCCGTGATCTTCGGTCGTGGCATGTCCACCTTCGCCGCCGCGTCCACCATCCCGTCCTCCCACTCCCCGTTATCACCGATATAGCAAAGTGATATCATATTGTCTGGAAAGTGGTGAATGCCCGCTAGACGGAGCTGTCGGCCGGCACGAGCGGCGAGTCGTCGTCGATCGGCGCCATCCGCACGCCCATCAGGGCGAGGGTCTTACGAAGGACGGTTTCACTGTTGACCACGAGGCCGAGGATGTCCGCCGACTCCAGCGCCTGAGCGAGCCTTGTCACGTGTTCGAGCAGTTCCTCGGCGCCCTCTCGCCGCTCCCGCTGAAGTGTGCCGAGGGTCTCCGCCGCCTGCTGCGGCTCCTCGGTGAGCCGCACGGCGTATCGGGCCGTGGGATTGCCGGCGCTCTCCTCCAGGAAGCGCTGCCATCGGAGTCGGAGGTCGTCGGTCTTCTTCAATCGCAGGGTGTCGGCCTCGGCCTTCGCCTCGATCCTGTACCTGTCGAGAGCGCTCTCGCGCATCGCGTTGCGTACTTCGTCAGGCGGCCGCAGCTCCACGCGGACCGTCCACGCCTGGATGCCATCCGGATCCAACGCCATCTCGGTGAGTCGGTCCGAGAGGTCCCGGTTCGCCGCCTCCTCAGCCCTCCCGGCCTCGAAGACCGTGAATCGGCGGGCGGCCTCGCGCACGACGATGCGGACCGTCTCGAGCAGACGCCCCACCTCTAGGGCGTTGTCCCGCCAGAGGCTCACCCGCCGCCACCCTATGGCCGTGTTGGTGCAGTAGGCGGTGACGGTGAAGTCGAACGCGCCGCCTTGCGCCGGCACGGTGAAGCGCGCGGGCTCGAACGCGGCCTCCGTCGGCGACTCGGGGTTATGGGAGGAGTACTGATGCTTGATCAACCACATTGCTTCTCAACTCCGTGTGTGACGCCGTGATGGGATGAGCCGGAGCAACCGGTGGTACTCGGTCGAGGTGATGGTCCCGCGGTAGTGCAGGAGCCGCGCGTGGAGGCGGAACGTGGCCCTCAGCCGGTCCGGCTCCGCCCCGCCGCCGGTGATGACCTGTTCGATCACCGGCCGGAGCGCGGGAGTGTTCCCGTAGGCGACCATCCAACGGGCGAACAACGCCCAGGCTTCCGGGGCCGCCGGCCGCTCGCGGCCGGACGGTTCGACAATGCGAAGCGCCAGCGCGTGCTGCCAGAGACGCGCTATGCGGCCTGCGGGATCGCCCCGTCGCGCGAGCTCGATGAACTCTGGACGTTCAGGGCGCGGTCTCAGCGCGGCGAGCCGAAGGAACACGGTCGCGGCGGTGCGGCGGCTCCCGGAATGTTCGCTCTCCGCCCAGTCCGCCAGCGCGCCGATGATCTCGAGTGCCGTTTCCGCCGAGTACAGGAATGAGAGGGAGGTCGCGACGGCATCGGCGGTGCCCCGGCTGAACCGCCGGGAAGCCGTCCCGAACACCCTCAGCGCGTCGGTGAGATCGGCTGCACCGAGATGGGAGCCGTGAGCCCGGATGGCGACCAAGACCTCACCACGAGTGCCGCGAGACAGAAGCCGCAAGTGTTCCCGAACCCGTGGTTCCAACGCGGGTTCCCGGGCGGCGGCCTCAAGGACCCAGGCTGCGAGGCGCTGATCCTGCCCTGAGTCGGACTTGCTCCAGGGACGTATGAACCGCTCGTCGACGGTGGCGAAGTCGAACGTCGCGAACAGGCCCACGGCGTGGGCGGCTCTGATCGCGGTCTCCCATCTGTGAGCGAGCCCGTCCAGCCACGCCATGAGCGGCTCGCGAATCGTAGGTTGCTCCTCCCACAGCACCTGGAGGGTCGTTCTCGCCCGCGTCCGCTGTTGGAGTTCCACGATCCGGCCGCCGCCCTCCGGCATCGAGCGGGCGACGGCCCCCGCGCGATCCAGCCAGGATTGGAGATCCTCCCAAGTGGGCAGCAGTCGCTTCTTCTCCTCCCGCTTCCAGGCGGCGTCGATACGGTCGGCGAGGTCGAGCGCCGCCCGGGAGACCGTGGTCTCCTGCATTCCGTGCAGTACGGCGACGCTCGCCACGAAGCAGCGGCTGAGAATGGGCCGTCGTTCGGACAACCGCTGTCGAACCGCCTCCCTCACCCGGTCGGGAAACTCGGCGATCACCTCATCGGCAGTCCTGCCCTCCGCCAGGCCCCGGGCCAACCGGCAGGCATGGTCGACGGCTTTACGCGGCGACGTCTCCTCCGCCAGTTGACCCTCGACGGCCTGGAGTGCCGTCCCGGTGAGCAGGTGTGGCTTCACTCCGTAGGCGGACGCCTCTTGGTCGAACCGTCGTTTGAAGACCTCGGTGGCGGCGGGCGGACGATGCTCGATGACTGTGCCGAACGGTGCCGGCCCGTGAGCGGAGACGAGTAGCACCAAACGGCAGCCCCTCTTGACGGCGAGGTCTTCCAGACCGGCGAGTTCCGCGTCCGGGCTACGGCCCTTTTCGACCTCGATCACATATCCGTGCCGCGGACGCAGGTCCGCCGAGTGGATCAACGTCAGGGAGCCTTCGGCCCGGAGGAGACCGACGGGTGATTCGTCTGCGGACCCAGCCGTGGCATCGGGCGGGCACCACTGCAGCAGCGCGGTCAGCGCGGCGGTCAGACGTCCCGTCTCTTCCGTTCCGCGCACGTGCACCACGGGGGAGTGCTGCAGGGCCCGTTGGAGTTCGGGCAGTGAGGAGATCGAGGCGATGTGGTCTGGGACGAGCCGTTCGGCCGCCTGCTTCGGCATGTACCGGATCCAGACGGAACGCTTCTCCTTCGCTGTCTCGAACACGTAGAGGTCCCTCTGAGCGTTCTGGAGTGTGCCGCCCGAGACCTCGTAGGAGATGCTGTCGATCCAGTCGCGCCCGATCGCCGTACCGAGTCCGCCTGCTTCCAGAGAACGCAGGCTCTCCCGCCGTTGCCGTTCCTCGCGCTCGTCCTCAGCGACCCGCTGGTAGAAGCGGCGGCCGTCCGACCATCCGGGATCTCGCTCGTCGCCCGCAGGACCAGGTGATGCGTCCTGCTCCTCGGACTCAGGCGCGGTCGCCGCTTCTGGTTCGATGTGGTCATCGGTGGGGCCTGGCGACGCGGGTTCTGAAGTCGTGGCCCCGGCGTTGTCCGGCCCTGGGTCGCTCATCTGTCGCGCTCCCCGCCGTTGTTCACGTCGCGGCCGGCCGATTGAAGAGTGCCTGAGCCACTGACCTCCATTCGCTGCGTGCCGATGTAGTCGCGCCTCACAATCGGGATCGGGGCGTGTGGAGCGGAAGAGCCGTGGGCCCCCTCAATAGCGGCCCCGGTCGGCTCGTCCTTATCTGGCCCGCTTTTCGCCGGGGCGTTGCTTCCTGAGCCATCCCCGTCCGGCAACGACAAGTCGTGGACGTCGAAACGCGGTACGTACAGGTACGCGTCGTACTCCTGCTTCTTCACCTGCACGTGGACGGACCGGAAGTCGGACGGGCGTGGCTCGCCAGGCCCCTGCGTGATGTAGTCGCGATAGACCTCCGTGGAGACGATCACCGCGAGATCCGCGTCGGGCAGTGCCGCCAGCGCGGTGCGCACCGGGGCGGAGTCCCGGAGGCGGGCGGGCAGGACGGCGTGCTGCCCCGGCCATCCGATCGCCCCGTCCATGTGAATCGGCCCGACATGGACGGCCAGGCGCAAGCGGATCCTCGTCCAGTGATCGTCGGCCCGTCTGCGGTTGTGGACGCCAAGAGCGGTGTCCAGTTCGCGGATGAACACGTCCATGAGCGCGGCGACGTCGGTGCCCCTGGGAAGGACGGCGAAGATGCCGTCCCCGCCCACCTGCCTCAGCCATGCCTGCCTGTTGAGTTCCGCCCTGTCGGCCGCCTCGTCGAGGGAGTCGCCGAGTGCGCTCTGCAGGACTCTCTGCTCGGCGTCGTTGCGACCGCTGTAGTCCTCGATGTCCGCGGTGACGAGCACCCGGTGCTCGGGAACGGGGCTGCCGGTCATTGTTCCTCCCTGGCTCGGTTTCGACGTCCAGGGTGAGTGCCGGCCGGGGAAACGAAGGCCGATAAATCAGGCTTCAGTGAAACTCCTCCGGCGCATCGAAGGGCCGCCACAGGGGCAGGTCCGCGAAGGCCGCGAGCCTTCGCAGGTCGTGAATGATCAGTCGGCGTCGTCCCGGGCTGGTCACCAGCCCGAGAGCCGCCAGTTCGCGCAGCGCCTTGTGAACCGTGTTCTCCTTGGCCCCGATCAAGCCCCCGATCTCGGCCTGGGTCAGCGGTATGCCCAGGTCCGTTCCGGTGGAGATGGGGAGGCCGTGGCGTTCGACGAGGGCCAGCAGAACTCGCGCCAGGCACCGGGAGGCGTCATAACTCGCGAAGTCCAGGCGTCGCTGGTTGGACCAGCGAAGACGTTCGCTGGTCATATGCGTGAGCGCGAGGGCTGCCGCGGGTCTGCGCCGCAGGAATTCCAGGAAGACCAGGCCTCGGATCTGGCTCACGGTGACCCGTCCGCAGGTGACGACCGTAGCCGAGCGCGGAGCACCGTCCAGGACGGCCATCTCCCCGATCAGGTCGCCGCTCACACGAAGCGCGAGCAAGGCCTGTCGCCCGTTCTCGGTCTGCGCCGTCACCTTGACGAGCGCGTCCAGCAGCAGCCACACCGAGCCGGTCGGATCGCCTTGGCGGACAAGGATGTGTCGCGCCGGAAAGGCGCGGATCTGCCCCATCTTCAACAGATCCACTCTGCACTCTTCCGGAAGCCGGCCGAGGAACGTGCCAGAAGGCCAGCGACGTCCGGAACTCGAAGCGTTCGGCATGATCGCCTCCCGTCTGCAAAGGCGCCAGGGTCCAATTCTGCGCCGTCCCGCGCTGATCGGCCTCCTCTGGCGGGGCAGCCGGCCTTGGATCGGCTCATGAGCCGTTGTCGTTCCCTGACCCTCAAAGGTGCGAAGCCGTTCTCGGCGGGGGAAGCACTGCGGTCCCGCCGCATTGGACGGGACCGGTCAGGCGTGGCCGATCAAGTGGCGGAGACGAGCTCCGGCTCCTCGGTTTCGGGGATGACCTTGGGGACGTTGCGGAGGGTGACCAGGGCGAAGGCCGCGACCAGGACGGCGAGGCCGGCGCTGCAGGTGAGGGCGGCGTGCATGCCGTCCACGAAGGCGTCGCGGGCGGCGGCGGCGACCTGGGCGCCGAGCGCCGCGGGCAGGTCCGCGGCGGCCTGGAGCGCACCGCCGAGGGAGTCGCGGGCGGCGGACGCGGCCGGGGCAGGGACGCCGGCGGGCAGGTCCAGGACGCCCCGGTACACCGCGTTCAGCACGCTGCCGAGGACGGCCATGCCGAGCGCGCCGCCGAGCTCGGTGGCCGTCTCGGAGATCGCGGACGCGGCGCCGGAGCGGTCCTTCGGGACCGACGCGAGGACGGTGTCGGCGGTGACCGTCATCGCCAGGCCCATGCCGATGCCGGACAGCAGCATCGCCGGGACCATCGCCCAGTAGGAGGTGTGCAGGCCGATCGTCATGAACAGGGCGAAGCCGCCGGCCGAGAGCACCATGCCCGCCGCCACGACGCGGGCGCGGCCGAGCGCGTTGATGAGCGGCGGGGCGAGCGCGGCGCCGCCGATCATGGCGCCCACGGCGCCGGGCAGGCCCGCCAGGCCCGACCGCAGCGGCGACCAGCCGAGCGCGAGCTGGAAGAACAGCGAGAAGATCAGCGACTGGGCGACCAGGGTGAACATCGCGAACATGTTGGTGCCGACCGCCCCGGAGAACGCGGCGCGGCGGAACAGCCGGATGTCGATGAGCGGCTCGGCCACCCGTCCCTGCCGGACGAGGAACGCGACCAGCGAGAGTGCGCCGACCAGGGCCGAGACGGAGACCGCGGGCTCGTCCACGCCGTGCGCGGCGGCCTCCTTGACCGCGTAGACGAGGCCGAGGACACCGGCGACCGACAGCGGCACGCTGAGCAGGTCGAGGCGGCCGGGGACGGGGCCCCGCGACTCGGGCAGCACCAGCGCGCCGGCGACGCACGCCACCGCCATCAGCGGCACGTTGATCATGAAGACGGAGCCCCACCAGAAGTGGTCGAGCAGGGCGCCGCCGACGACGGGCCCGAGCCCGACCGCGAGCCCGGCGATGCCGCTGAACGCGCCGACCGCCATCGTCCGCTCCTTCGGCTCGGTGAACGCGCGCCGCAGCAGCGACAGGCAGGACGGCATCAGCGTCGCCCCCGCGACCCCGAGCAGCGCACGCGCCGCGATCAGCAGTTCGGCGCTCGGCGCGTAGGCGGTCACGGCGGACGCGGCGGCGAACACCGCCGTCCCGATCAGCAGCAGCTTCTTGTGGCCGATGCGGTCGCCGACGCCGCCCATGGTGATCAGCAGGCCGGCGAGCGCGAAGCCGTAGGCGTCGGCGATCCACAGGATCTGCGTGCCGGAGGGGTGCAGGTCGGCGGACAGGTGCGGGACGGCCTGGTTCAGCGCGGTCAGGTCGATGTTCGGCACGAGCGCGACGAGAAGGCAGATCGCGAAGGTGCTCCATTTGCGGGCTGAGGGGTTCATGCCCAGGAGGTTCGCGCGGCGCGCTGACCGTCCGCGCACCGTCCGCTGACGGCGGCGCCGGGGGGCGGTCAGCCGCCGGTGAGCAGGGCGAAGGCCCGGTCGCGGGGGAGGTCCGCCGCCCGGGCGAAGGCCGCCTCGCGCGCGTCCTCGTCCAGCAGGGCCCGGACGTGGGCGGTGACGCGCTCGGTGTCGGGGTCGCCGGACACCGTGACGCCCCGCAGCGCCCTGCTCGCGCCGAGCAGCAGCGCCGCGCGCTCCCCGTCGCCCTCCCGGGCGGCCAGGCCCGCCAGGGCGGTCGCCGCGTCCGCCTGGTAACCGAAGATCGGGTGGTCGAACGACATGTCCACCGCTTCGCGCAGCAGTGCCCGGGCCCGCCCGGCGTCGCCCTCGTCCGCCGCGAGCCACCCCAGCCCGACCAGCGCCGCGCCCCGCACGGCGGCGGCGATGAACCGCTCGGAGCCGTAGCCGGTCAGCGCCACCTCGTACATGCCCCGCGCCTGCACGGCGTCCCCGCGCAGCCGCGCGACGGTGCCGAGTCCCTGGCAGCCCCCGGCGATCTTGTCGGGGGTGCCGGCCCGGCGCGCCAGCTCGATGCCGCGCTCGTAGTCCGCCCGCGCCGCGTCCAGGTCGCCGGCGTGGATGTGGACGAGGGCGCGCTGGTAGAGCAGGTCGGCGGTGTCCTCCAGCGCGCCGAGCCGTTCGACCAGCTCCAGCGCCTCGTCCAGCAGCGCGCGGGCCCGCTCCCGGTCGCCGCGCCAGTCGGCGAGCTGCGCGAGCGGGTCGAGCGAGTTGGCCGTGCCCCAGCGGTCCCCGCACGCCCGGAAACCGCGCACCGCCTCCTCGCACGCCTTCTCCGCCTCTGCCAGGTCGCCGCCGTACTGGGCGAGGAACCCGTCGCTCATCCGCACCAGCGCGCGCGTCCACGGGTCGTCCCCGACCTGCCGTTGGAAGACCTCCAGGTCGGTGCGTTCGGGGCCCGCCGTCAGCGCCCACAGCACGATGACCGCCGGGTGCCGCACCGGACGGTCGATGCGGCGCAGGAGCTCGGCCGCCCGGTCGAGCCACGCCACCGCGCGCTCACCCGTGGCCCCGCCCGACACCGCGTTCGTGACGCACAGGACGTACTCCTCGTGGAGCCCCTCGGGCGGGCCGGTGCCGACCACGTCCAGCAGTTCCGACGCCAGCTGCGCGCCCTCGACGCGCCCCCGCAGCCACCAGTACCACGACAGCAGCGCGATCATCCGCAGAGCGAGCGCCGGGTCGGGCCGCACGCTCCGTCGCAGGGCCGCGTGCAGGTTCCCGTGGTCGGCGGCGAGCAGGTCGAGCCACTCCAGCTGGTCGGTGCCCCGCAGATGGGGGTCGGCGCGCCCGGCCAGCCCGGCGAAGTACTGCGCGTGTGCCCGTTCGAACCGTTCCACCTCACCGGCCCCGGCGAGCCGCTCGGCGCAGAACGCCCGGACGGTGTCGAGCATCCGGTACCGGGACCCGTCGCTCTGCACCAGCGACTTGTCGGCCAGCTCCACCAGCAGCTCGTCGGCGTCGTCCAGCCCGCACACGCCCATCGCCGCCTCCAGCGTGAGCCCCCCGGCGAACACCGTCAGCCGCCGCGCGAGGGTCTGCTCCGCCTCGTCCAGCAGGTCCCAGCTCCACTCCACGACCGCCCGCAGCGTCTGGTGGCGCGGCGGCGCCGTCCGGTTGCCGCGCGACAGCAGCCGGAACCGGTCGTCCAGCCGCGTCGCGACCTCCGCCACCGGCAGCGACCTCAGGCGCGCCGCCGCCAGCTCGATCGCCAGCGGCAGCCCGTCCAGCGCCCGGCAGATCCGCAGCACCGCCCCGGCGTTGCCCTCGTCCACCGCGAACCCGGGGCGCACCGCCTCCGCCCGATCCAGGAACAACCGCACCGCCGGATACCGGGGCAGCTCCCCGAGCGCCGCGCCCGCGGGCGGGACCTCCAGGGGCGGCAACGGCCGCAACGCCTCACCCGTGATCGCGAGGGCCTCCCGGCTGGTCGCCAGCACCCGCAACTCGGGGCAGGCGCTCAGCAGCCGGTGCGTCAGCTCCGCGACGGCCGCGACCACGTGCTCGCAGTTGTCCAGGACGAGCAGGACCCGCCGCCCCTCCAGCGCCGTGACCAGCCGCTCCACCGCGTCCGGCGGCTGCTCGCCGGGCATCGGCAGCATCCCGGCCTCGCGCAGCCCGAGCGCCCCGAGCAGCGCCTTGCCCACCTCGGCCGGGACCACGGGCGCCAGGTCGACGAAGCAGACCTCGCCGCCGTCCCGTCCGGCCGCCTCGATCGCCAGCCGCGTCTTGCCCGCCCCGCCCGGCCCGAGCAGCGTGACGAGCCGCCCGTCCGCGAGCATCCTCCCGACGCGGCGCAGCTCCTCCTCCCGCCCGATGAAGCTCGTGAGCTGCGCCGGCAGGTTCGCCCGGACGGCCGCCGGCGCCTCCCCGCGCAGGATCGCCAGGTGGACGTCCGCCAGCTCCCGCGACGGATCCGCGCCGAGCTCCTCGGCCAGGACCGTCCGCCCGTCCTCGAACACCGCGAGCGCCTCGGCCTGCCGCCCGCCCCGGTGCAGCGCCCGCATGAGCAGCGCCCGCGCCCGCTCCCGCAGCGGCTGCGCGTCCACCAGGTCCCGCAGCGCCGCGACCGCGGCCCCGGGGTCCTCCGCGAGGATCGCCTCGCCGTACTCCTCGACGGCCGAGGCCCGCTCCTCCTCCAGCCGCGCCGCCTGCCCCGCCGCGAAGGGCGCGCTCACATCGGCCAGCGCCGGCCCCCGCCACAGCCCGAGCGCCTCCCTGAGCAGCCCGGCCGCCTCGTGCCGCCCGGCGGCCCTGGCGTCCGCCACGAGCCGCTGGAACCGGTGGACGTCGACGTCCTCCCGCTTCACGGTGATCCGGTACCCGGCGGGCGTCCCCTCGACCAGCCCCGGATCGCCCAGCCCCCGCCGCAGCCGCGACACCTGCGACTGCAGCGCGTTGGCCGCCCCGCTCGGCGGCTCCTCCCCGTACAGCCCGTCGATGAGCCGCTCGGCCGGGACGAGCCGCCCCGCGTCCAGCAGGAGCATCGCCAGCAACGCACGCACCAGCGGCCCGCCCACCGGGACGACCGCCCCGTCCGCCGTGACCTCGACGGGTCCCAAGATGCCGAACCGCATGGCCCGATTCTCCCGCACTACGGTGGTTCCACCGACCTCTGGAGGGACGCCATGACCGAGATCCAGATCGTCACCGACTTCCTCGCCGCCCTCGAGGACCTGGACGTCGACCGGGCCCTCACCCACGCCGCCCCCGGCATGGTCTACCAGAACGTCCCGCTTCCTCCGGCGCGCGGCCTGCCCGCCGTGGAGAAGACCCTGCGCGCCATGGCCCGTTACGGCACGGGCTTCGAGGCCCGCGTCCACAACATCGCCGCCACCGGCCCGGTCGTCCTCACCGAGCGCACCGACGTCCTAGAGAGGGGCCCCTGGCGCGCCGAGTTCTGGGTCTGCGGCACCTTCGAGGTCCACGACGACAAGATCACGCTGTGGCGCGACTACTTCGACTGGACGACCTTCCTCGCCGCCTCCGCCAAGGGCCTGCTGACCGCCGCGCTGTCCACCGCGCGAAAAAAGTGATCCCCGGGGCGGCGCGCCCCGGGGATCGGTGACTCGGACCGGCCGGCTCGTTACCGGTCGGTCGAACTCGGCGCGGTGTCCCCGCAGGACGGGTACTCCGCGAACGGCTTGCAGGAAGCGAGCACGTCGGTGGAGACGTCCACCTTCCAGGCCGACGCGATCGGCAGGGCCGTGACGTCCAGGTTCCGGAGGGCGTCCCTCTGCTGGGAGGCGTACTCCAGGTCGCTCTGGGGCTCGTCGAGCGGCGCGAGGACGAGGAACGGACCCTTGGGCCCGTCCTCGAAGACGGCGACGATCTTGCCCGGGCGAGCCGAGACGTCGGCGGACTCGGAGGCCGAGGCCTCCGGCTGGCTCGTGGACGGGGCCGCGGACGGCTCCGTGGTGGTGGTGCTGCTCGCGCCCGTGACGGAGGGCGAGGGCTGGGTGTTGGCGGACGCCGAGGACGACGGCCGTGCTTCGTTCGAGTCGTCCGAGGAACCGACGGCGCATCCGCCCGCGACGGCCGCGACGACCGCCAGCGATCCGAGAGCCTTGGCTGCGGCGGACTTCGAAACGCGGAAAGTGAAGAACATAGTTTGTATGCCAGCTGACAGGCCCGACGCTACGCCGGGCACGAGTATGTCGCTGGTCCTCCGTCATGGACTGTCCGGACTCCGGCCGCGCTGACCACCACCGGGTCGCCCCCCGATCGTTTGCCGAGCGGGCCGGGGTCCGGCACGGTAGAGCCCAACACCCGTGGTGAAGCACGGGATTCACACAAACTGGCCGGCGCCCGTGAAGCACGAGCGCCCAACACAAACCGGGAATCATCATGAACAGAACCGTCATACACGGGCTGATCGCGATCGCGATCGGCGCCCTCGCCGGCATGATCGTCGGAGGGGTCATCGAGAGCCTGGTGCACACCGTGCAGCACGCCTGGACGAGTGTCCTCCAGGGCGGCGTCCCGGCCGGGCTCACCGACTCGGACGTGATGGCCGCCATAGTCGACGCCGGTTCCTCCGGCCACCTCATCGCCGGAGCCCTCGGCGGTTTCGTCGGCTTCGTCGGTTCCACCATCCGCGACGCCTACCGCGCCGCCTACCGCGACGCCGTCGCCCGGGACGACTGGGGGCGCGTCGTCGTCGGCGGTCTCGTCCTCGCCGTCGTCATCGGCGCCGGCGTCTTCTCGGTCGGCGACCTCGCTCTCATCACCGCCATCGGCGGCTTCGCCGCTGGCACCGGTGTCGGCGCCGTCACCGCCGACATCTGACCCACCCGCGGGGCCTGGCGAAGTCAGGTCCCGTCCCGTTCCACCCACGGGGGCCTGGCGACGCCAGGCCCCCGTCTCGTTCCACCCGACGTGCCTGACCTGTCCGTAAGTTGTCGGTCTCGGGGAGGAGCAGGCATGGAACAGATCGACACTCTCGTCATCGGGGCCGGGCAGGCGGGCCTTGCCACCAGCCACCGGCTGGCGAAGGCCGGCGTCGAGCACCTGGTCGTCGACCGGCGCGACCGCCTCGGCGGCGGCTCGAACGACCGCTGGGACAGCCTCCACTCGTCGCGCCGAACAACACCGTCATGCTCCCCGGCATCCCTACGCGGGCCCCGACCCGGACGGGTTCATGCCGCGCGCCGAGGTCGTCGCCCACCTGACCGAGTACGCCACGGTGATCGGCGCCCCCGTACGCCTGGGCGTCGAGGTCACCCGCCTGGCGCCTTCGGACGGCGGTTTCGTGGCACGCACACGCTCCTGCCCGCCCTCGGTCCGCAACGTCGTCCTCGCGACCGGTCCCTACCAGCGTCCGAAGACCCCGGCCGTCTCCCGCCGAATTCCCGCCCACGTCCGGCAACTGCACTCCGCCGACTACCGCCGTCCGCGGCCACTGGCGGACGGCGCCGTCCTCGTGGTCGGGACGGGCCAGTCCGGCGCCCAGATCGCGGAGGAACTGCACGACGCCGGTCGCGAAGTCCACCTGGCGGTCTCGGGGTGCTCCGCCGTCCCCCGCCGCTATCGGGGGACGCGACTCCCACTGGTGGCTGACACAAGCGTTCCTGCACGGCGCGGAGGTCGGGGCAGCGTGCCCGACCGTGGCCGACCTGCCCTCTCCCGCGGCCCGTTTCACCTGCAACGCGCACGTCTCGGGCAAGGACGGCGGCCACGACATCGACCTGCGGGACTTCGCGCGCCGCGGGATGCGCCTGTACGGCCGCCTGGAATCTGCCGACGGCGCGACCGTGCGGTTCAGCGACGACCTCGACCAGCGGCTGGCCCGCGCTGAGACGGGCTTCGAGAAGAAGGGCCGCCCGCTCATCGGCCCCTACATCGCCGCCGGGATCGACGCACCGCCGGACGATCGTCCGCTCGCAAGCACCTTCGTCCCGGACACCGCCACCGAACTCGACCTCAACGCCGCCGGGATCAGCACCGTCCTGTGGGCCACCGGCTTCCGCCTCGGCTTCGCTTGGGTGGACGTCCCCGTCCTGGACGAGTGGGGCTACCCGCGACACACCAGAGGTGTCACCGACCACCCCGGCCTGTACGCCGGGGGCCTGCCGAGGTGCACTCCGAACCATCCGCCGTCTTCGCAGGAACCGCCGCCGACATAGCCCACATAGTCGACCACCTCACCACCCCACTGATGAGCCCACAAGGCCACACGGTCCTGGGGCGGCCTCGCCAGCCGCCAGCGCAGGCCGTCCAAGAAGGCGCGAACGCGTGAGCAGGTCGGGCCGCTCCATCGCGGCGAAGTGGCCGCCTGCGGCGAAGCCGGCGACGCCGTGGGGTGATCGAGGGCCCGGGCATCCAACGCTCAGCCAGGTGGCCGCTCACCCCACGACGCGAGCGCGCCCGACCGGTGTCAGTCGCCGATCAACGTGATCCGGTCGGG
The DNA here is from genome assembly GCF_040639875.1 of Actinomadura sp. NPDC023710. Lineage (NCBI taxonomy): Bacteria > Bacillati > Actinomycetota > Actinomycetes > Streptosporangiales > Thermomonosporaceae > Actinomadura > Actinomadura sp. NPDC023710. Next base: position 198,887 of record NZ_JBFAGB010000010.1, on the reverse strand, counting down.
AAGGCCCTGGATGCGTTGTTGTTCCTGAAGCTGTCGCAGGTCGTGCGAGAGGGTCTTCGCGATGTCGGGGCCACGGCGGTTCCAGCCGAAGAAGCGGGCCGTGTGGGTGGTCAATTCATTCTCGTTCATGCCAGGCGACTCAGCGATGATTTCTAGCAGGGCGAACCGCCGTTCTGCGGGAGGCACCTCGGCGACCTTGCGAAGAACGTCGTCTCCGGGCTCACGGGGGGTGATCGGACGTCCTCGCAGGGAGATGGTGTCACCGTCCTGCTCGACGTCGGGATCGGCCCTGACCAGGTCGCGGACTGCCCCGTCGAGATTGGCGCGGATCCGCGTGCCGATCCGTTCGACACGCCAGACCGTCGCCACTCTCCGGTAGAGGAAATCGCGTTGAATCGGTGCCTCGATCTCCAGTGCTTCCCGGAAAAGCCGCTGGAGCAGGCTGCGTGATTCGGGCTCGTGCATCTCGTAGTAATAGAGGTGCCCTTCGAGGCGCGCCCGCCGATAGCGGGTGGCCCAGCCGCGCTCCTGCTCGTCCTCGGCGGATTCCATCGTCACCCGGGGCGGCTCCATCCGAGGCGGTTCGAGGACGGCCTCAACCGCGTCCCGACCCTCGTCGGGCTCGGGTTCCGCCGCCGTCGGGGTGATGGCCGATTCAACGGCTCCGCGTAGCCGGGCTTCCGCTTCGGGACGGTTGCGGTACCAATCGGTGCCCCAGATGCGGTGCAGCTTCCAGCCGAGGCCGCGCAGCACGCCTTCCCGCAGGCGGTCGCGGTCTCTCGCGGCCTTGGACGAGTGGTACATCGCGCCATCGCATTCGATGCCCAGCGCGAACCGCCCCGGGAGGGAAGGGTGGCGTACCGCCACGTCGATCCGGTAACCGCCCACGCCGACCTGCGGCTGGACGTCGTAGCCCCAGCCGGTGAGGACGTCCAGCACGGACTCCTCGAAAGGGCTCTCGGGCGCGGCGTCATCGGCGAGTGCCCGGTGCTCCAGGACGGCGGGACCGTGTTCGGCGTAGTCGAGGTACTTCTTGAAGTGGTCGCGGCTTCCGCCCCCGCCTTCCCGGATCTCGGAGCCGGAGATGGACGAGACCACCTCGACACGGTGCCGGGCGCGGGTCACGGCGACATTCAGGCGCCGCCAGCCGTTCTCCCGGTTGAGAGGGCCGAACGCCATGGTGAGCCGCCCGTCCGGGCCGGGCCCGTAGCCGACCGAGATGATGACGACGTCCCGCTCGTCGCCCTGCACGGTCTCCAGATTCTTGACGAAGAAGCCGTTGAGCCGGTCTTCGGAGAAGAAAGGTTCAAGCTCTGGGGCACCGAGACGGGCTCGTTCCACCGCGTCCTCGATGGCCTGCGCCTGTGCTTCCGACATCGCCACGACACCGAGGCTCAGGTTCGGCCGCGTCTGGAAGTGGTGCAGGACGCGTTCGGCGACGGCGTCCGCCTCGATCGGGTTCCGGCGGCTTCGTCCCCGCTCGTAGATGCCGGGCACCTTGGTGAAGGTGACGCCGACGTCGTCTCCGGACTCGGAGGCCCCCGGGAAGGTCACCAGGCTGTCGCGGTAGAACCGGCGGTTGCTGAATGCGATGAGGCCCTCGTGCCGGCTCCGGTAGTGCCAGGAGAGCGGCAGGCTGCGTATGAGTCCGCTGCCCTTGCACATGTCGAGGAGGGAGTCGAAGGAGTCGGGGACCTCCTCGTCGTACTCGTCATCGTCGGAGTCGTCGGCCTGGGCGAAGAAGTCGGTCGGCGGCAGTTGCTTCTGGTCGCCCGCGACGATGAGAGAGTCGCCCCGGTAGACGCAGTTGACGGCGTCCTGGGGGAGTACTTGCGATGCCTCGTCGAAGATGACGACGTCGAAGCGGTATCCGGGCGGCAGGAACTGGCTGACTGTCAGCGGGCTCATCATGAAGCAGGGCTTCACCAGCGGGACGACGTCGGAGGCCTTGTCGAGCAGTGTCCGCACGGGCATGTGCCTGCTCCGCTTCTCGGCCTCCCGCTGGATCACGGCGGCCTGTCCGACGTTGGACCGCGGGCGGCGCGCGTTGCACGCATCGATCACCTGGGCGTGGGCATCGGTGACCAGGGCCGCGTCGAGGTCGCGGAACAGTTCGACCAGTTTGTCCCGCTCGACCGCCCGGACGGGTGCGAGCCGCGAGTCGCCGGCCATGGCCTCCTCCGCCCACGCTTCGAGGACGGCCCGCTCGGTGGCCCGCGGGAAGCTCGTGCCGTCCAGGCCCTTCTCGGCGGCCCGATCGATCAGCCCGTCGAGGCCGTACCGGCGCAGGGTCGCCCGCGCCTCGCGGAAGGAGCGCCACTCGTCGGGTCCGGACCGGTCCGTGGCGAGCCGGTCGGTGAGGTCGCCGAACGCGGTGGCGGTTCCGGTGAGCCGGACGTGCAGGTCGTGCCGTCTTTCGGTGTCGAAAAGCTGCACGAAGTCGGTGACGGCGGCACGGAACGCGGTCCACGCCCTGCGCAGTTCCTCGTCGGGGCGGGACGCGAGGAGCGCGCGGGCGGCCCGCTCGGGCATGGGCGCGTCCGGTGCCCGTACGCGGGCGACCCAGTCGAGCGCTCCGGTCACCTCGGTCATGTCGGTGTCCAAGCCCGCGTAGAGATCGCCGAGCAACCGCTCATCACGCGCCTCACCGGACAGGAATGCCTCGCGTTCGACGCGTACCGCCTCCACCTGGGCCGCCGTGCGGCGGGCCTTTCGGAGGGTGAGCGGCGCAGGGCTTGCGAGCACCGGTTGCACTCTTGCGATGAGGGCGGCGGCGTCGGCCAGCGGCCGCAGATGGGCTGCGTACCAGGCGGCGGCCTCGGCGAAGGTCCCGTTCGCGAGCCTCGGACGTCCGCCTTGCCGCGGCGCCGGGACGAGCGTCCGCCGCCACTGGTCGATCAGCCCGCGAACGTGGTCTGCGGCGTCGCACGCGTTGAGGTCGGGGCGGCCGTCGGCGCCGACCTGCCCGGCGAGAGCGGAGGGGACGCGCAGTGCCGCGGTGAGCCGTCCGATCTCGTCGGCGCTCTCCAGCAGATCCCGGACGAGGTGGAAGTCGGTGTGTTCGTCCTGCCAGTAGCGTCCGAGGAGCCGGCTTTCGGAGGCGGCCGCCTGGGTCAGCGCCGTCGCGGCGTCGTACCAGGCCAGTGCCTGGGGCAGCCGTCCGGCGGCCTCCTTGCTCCACCCGCCCGACACGGTCAGCCCTGCCAGCAGCCGCTTGTCGTCCCTGTGGGTGCCGGAGAGCTTCCCGAGGCCGTGGGTCTCGCCGAACCGCCGGACGAGGGCCGGGAAGTCCGGCACGGTGAGGATGTCCTCAGTGAAGACCTGGCCGGCCATGGCCCTGGCCTGGGCGAGCGCGTGCACGAGACCTTCGAGCGCGGCGGCGGCGCGGGCGGCGGCGACCCGGCCGTCGCTCGTCAGCCAGGCCGCTTCGGGACGCTGGCGTGAGCGCGCGAACTCGGTCAGCCTGCACAGGGCGAGAGCCTGCTCGAAGGTATCTGGGGAGGGCATCCCGTAGATGGCGGCGATGTCGGCGAGGGATGCTTGGGCGGTCTTCAGCATCTCTCCGGCGTCCCGGAAGTCGGTGTCGAGCCTGCGGAGCGACTCCTCGGTGAGCGCCGGGAGGTCGAGTCCCTCCGTGGCAAGCCAGGCAAGCGAGGTCTCCTCGGGGGGTGGCTCGGTGCTGATCCTGGCGGGCAGCGCGTCCCAGTTCGGCCCGACCTCACCGGCGACGGTGCCGACCACGGCCCGCAGCGAGCCCAGCCGCGCGCCGAAGCCGGTGACCTCGGCCCGTAGCGCCGGCAGGCCGGGGGCGGTGAGCCACGCCTCCGGAAAGTCGGGACGGTCAGCCGCGGCGTCGAGCAGGGCGACGAGTTCTTCGGTGGCGTGGTGTTCGGCGAGTTCCAGGGGTTCGGTCAGGTCGGCGTGCGCGGCGAGGCGGCGTTGCAGCACCTCGGCGCGTTCTCGCAGGATCTGGAGGCACATCTGCGGCCGCCCCTGGCCCGTGAGGTTTCGCCACACGAAGTCGGGACCTTCGGCGATCGGCCGCCACGCGTCGCCCAGCCTTTCCGCGGCGGCGCGGATCTCCTGGAGTCCTTCGGCGTTCAAACCGTCCGGCAAGGCCGTCGGCAGCGGCGGGAGGTCGGCCAGCGCGCTCAGCCGCCCGATCACGTCGTGGAGGGTGAGGCCGAGCGGTGGCCGGGTCTCGTTCATGGCCGCCGCGTACGCCGACAGTTCTCGGCGGGTGCGCAGGAGGCGCTGCCGGTCGTCGTCGGTCCCGGTGCGGACGGCCTTGGGGCGCTGAGAGAGGGCGGCTCCGAGTGCCTTCGCGACCTCCTTGCGGCTCGCATGATGACTGTGCAACGCGAGGATGAAGGCTCCGAGTCCCACAGCGTCCAGACGGTCGCGGACGACGTCGAGCGCGGCGGCCTTCTCGCTGACGAACAGGACGCTGCGGCCGTCGTGCATCAGTGCCGCGATCATGTTGGCGATGGTCTGGCTCTTGCCGGTGCCGGGCGGGCCGTCCATGATGAACGACCGGCCGTCGAGCGCCGCCGCCACACACTGGCGTTGCGACGAATCGGCGTCCAGGACGAGGGGTGTCAGCTCGGGCGGCTGGAGCTCGTCGAGCCTCTCGGAGTCGAGAGGCTCGAAGTACAGCTCGTCCGCCGGCAGGTGCGCGGCCTCGCCGAGTCCGATGGCCCGCACCAGGGGATGGGCCAGGATCTGGTCTTCCTGGTCCAGCAGGTCCCGGTACATGGCCTCCTTGTGAGAACGGAACGTGGCGAGCACCACGTCCTCGGTGACCTCCCAACCCGGACGTCCTGTGATCGCCGCTCGCACCGCGGTGAGCGTGCTGAGCAGATCCTTCATGTCGTCGGGGTCGGGCCAGCCGAGCCCGAGGTGGGCCATCTTCACCGCCAGGGCGGGGTTGGGCGCGCTCTCCTCGCTCTCCTCACTGATCAACCGGTAGGCGCCGGGACCGAGGCGGTCGAGCCGGACGGGCAGGAGAAGAAGCGGCGCCGTGTTGAAGTCCTCCGCGCCCGGTTCCCTCCACTTGAGGAGACCCACCCCGAGCTGGAGCGTCCACAGCCCCGTGTCGTTGAAGACCTGGTTGGAGTCCCGGTACAGCTTGCGCAGCGCGGCGTCCAGCGCTCGCCGGGTCTTCTTCTGGGTGACGATGCCGTCAGCGGTGCCGACCGCGGCCAGGCTCTCGTCCTCGGCATCGTCTTCCAGCGGTCCGTCAGGTTCGTCCTCCGGAAGCTCGGCGAACCTCAGACCGGTGTCGAGGTCGACGATCAACGGCCCGGCGGCGGGCGATCGGATGGCGAGCGTGGCGGTCCGGGTGTGCCGGAAGTTGAGCAGCCGGTTCCGGCCGCCGAGATCGATCAGTCGGTTCCGCCACGCACCGAGAACATCGCGCATGCGTGCCCGCTGCATCTGATCCGCCACTGGATCTCCCATCGCACTACCCCTTTCCACCGGGCGCCTCCGCCGGGTCCTGGCCGGGTCACACTGGAAACCCGCTTTCGGCTCTTGCGCGGATGGCGCCGAATGAGGACACCGGTGCAGGCACGAAGATTGGGACGCGGGGCGCCGAGGGGCGGTTGCCCTGAAAGGGAGGAGTGTGGGCTCGGGCCGGACCGAGGACGCACGGGCAGCGCCTCCGCCGCTCTGCCTGGCGCTCCTATCCCCCTAGCAGGAGCGACGCCACGGCGAAGAGCCCTCCGGACGCAGAACCCCGGCATGGAGCGCCCCGCGGCGCCCGGGTTTTACCGGGGACTCTGTCCGAATACGGTCAGCCGCTTCCCGATGCCACGGGAGGTAGGGCCACGCGAATCCGTCCCACCGCTCCGACCTGGGGCGATGGTTCGTGCGCGGACATGTCCGACCGGCCGTCTCAGGCGAGGGCTCCGTCGTGGCCCACGGTCACCGCGCCGCGACCGGTGGGGAACGGTGTGGCGGCCACCTGCGCGGACCTATCCTGGCTGCCCGGCCCTACGCTCGGCCGGGTGTCCTCGGTCCGCTCCGTCCGGAGAAGGCAGGTGGCGATGAAGCCGCTCGAACCGTCCGATCCACGGGAGATCGGCGGCATCGAGCTGCACGGCAGGCTCGGCCAGGGCGGGATGGGCGTCGTCTACTTCGGCGTCACCCCGGACGCGGACCAGGTCGCCGTCAAGGTGATCCGGGACGAAATGGCCGGCCAGGAGGGCATCCGCGAGCGGTTCGACCGCGAGGTCCTCGCGCTGGGGATGGTCCAGGGTCCGCGCGTCGCGGGACTCGTGGCCGCCGCCGAGCCGGGCGCCGAGACGGCGTGGCTGGCGATGGAGTACGTGCGGGGCGAGACGCTCAAGGACTACCTGGAGACCCGTCCGGCGTTCGGCGCCGAGATGGGCGCGGTGCTGGGCGTCCTGCTGGCGGAGGCGCTCACCGAGATCCACGGCGCCCGCATCCTGCACCGCGACATGAAGCCGGCCAACATCCTGCTCGGCCCGGACGGCCCGAAGGTCATCGACTTCGGCCTGGTCGACCTGACCGAGGCCGACGAGAGCCTCACCCAGACCGGCCTGCGGCTCGGCACGCCGGTGTTCATGTCGCCCGAGCAGGTCGAGTCGGCGAAGGACCTGACGCCCGCGACCGACGTGTACTCGACGGGCGCCACCCTGCTCTACGCGCTGACCAAGCACCTCCCGTACAAGGCGATGAACGGCCACGCCCTGTTCTTCGCGATCGCGAACCCCGACAGGGAACCGGATCTGTCGGGCCTGCCCGCGTCCCTGGCGCCGGTGGTCGGGGCGATGATCGCCCATGACCCGCTGGCGAGGCCGACGCTCGCCGAGGCCTCCAGGGAGTTCCGCCAGGTGCTCGCCGGCGCCGGGCTGTCCCTGCGCGACGCCCGTGTCCATTTCGCGGAGCTCACCTACGTCGAGCGGCCCGACGACCCGCCGTCCGAGATCGAGCCTCCCCGCCGGCCCGCCCGGCCGCGACATCGGGATCGGTCGGTGCCCCCTCCGGTCGTGGCGTCGCTCGCGGACCGGCTCGCCCTCGCCTACGGGCCGGGCTCCCGGCTCTGACCAGCGCCCCGCCCTCAGCCCAGTGAACGACCGTAAGGAGCCCGCCGAGTGACCTTCGCCGACGACACCGCGACCCCGTACGCGCCGGGCGCGCGCATCGAGGTCCGCGACGCGGAGTGGATGGTGCGCACCTGCACGCCGACCCGCCGCGACGGCTACAAGATCACCGCGGTGGGGGTCTCGGAGTTCGTCCGGGACGAGGACGCGGTCTTCTTCACCCGCATCGACGACGTCGTCCAGCTCCGCCCCGAGGACACCCGGCTCGTAGCCGACGCGTCCTCGGCGTTCGCGCGCAGCCGCCTCTACCTGGAGTCGGTGCTGCGCCGCACGCCGCTGCCGCAGTCCGAGCGGGGCCTGGCGCTGGCCGACCGGTTCCTGCTCGACCCGCTCACCTACCAGCAGCGCCCGGCGGAACTGGCGCTCAAGGGACTGCGGCCCCGCATCCTCCTCGCGGACGTGGTGGGGCTCGGCAAGACCCTGGAGATCGGCCTGATCCTGGCGGAGCTGATCCGGCGGGGACGCGGCGAGCGCATCCTCGTGGTGACGCCGCAGCAGGTCCTCGAACAGTTCCAGCACGAACTGTGGACGCGGTTCGCGATCCCGCTCGTCCGGCTCGACTCGGTCGGCATCGAGCGGATCCAGCGCGACATCCCCGCCGGTCGCAACCCGTTCCTGTACTACAAGCGCGCCATCATCTCCGTCGACACCCTCAAGAACCAGGGACGGTACGGGCAGCACCTGGAGAACATGCACTGGGACGCCGTCGTCATCGACGAGTCCCACAACCTCATCAACGAGGGCAACCTTCGCAACAAGCTCGCGCGCCTCCTGGCCAAGCACACCGACGCTCTGTTGCTGGCGAGCGCAACCCCCCACAACGGCGACGCCAGGTCGTTCGCGGAACTGATCAACCTGCTCGACCCCGCCGCCATCGCCGACCCGAAGAAGTACTCGGCCTCCGACATCGACCACCTCTACATTCGTAGGACGAAGATCAGCGACGAGGTGCGCGACCACATCAGCGCCAAGTGGCCCGACCGGGGGCCGTCGGTCGCGCTGCGCAGCCCCGCCACGCCCAAGGAGGAGGCGGTCTTCGCCGAGCTGGCCGACGTCTGGCTGCCCGGCCCGGATGGCAGGGGCGGCTCGGTGGTCGACAGCGACCGCCGCCTCTTCCCCTACACGCTCGCCAAGGCGTTCCTGTCCTCGCACGTCGCGCTCGGCGCGACCGTCGCCAAGCGCCTCAAGAACGCCACGGAACCGCGCGAGATCGAGGCCCTCAACGACCTGGCGTTCCTCGTCCAGCAGATGGACGACGCCGACTCCGCCAAGCGCAGGGCCCTCGTGGACGAGTTGAAGGGCATCGGCGTGAAGGCCAAGGGCCCGATGCGCGCCGTCGTGTTCTCCGAGAGCATCCCGACCCTGGAATGGCTCGCCGAGACCGTTCCGGCCGAACTCGGACTCGCCGCCGACCAGGTGCGGATCATGCACGGCGGCTTCTCCGACCAGCGCCAGCAGGAGATCGTGGAGGAGTTCTCCCTCGCCGACAGCAAGGTCCGCCTGCTGTTCACCGGCGACGTGGCGTCCGAGGGCGTGAACCTGCACCGCCAGTGCCACCACCTCGTCCACTACGACCTGCCGTGGAGCCTCATCCGGATCGAGCAGCGCAACGGCCGCATCGACCGCTACGGGCAGGAGCACCAGCCGCAGTTCCGGGCGCTCATCCTGACCTCGCAGACCGAAGGCGCACTGGACGACACCACGGTCGCGGAGAAGCTTCTGAGGCGCGAGGAGGAGGCGCACCGCAGCATCGGGACGGCCGAGGCCGTGACCCGCGAGTTCACGGCGAAGAAGGAGGAGGACCGTCTCATCAAGGACCTCCTCCACGGCAAATCGGTCGAGGAGTCCCTCGCGGAGACCCCGCCCAGCGATTTCATGGCCGAGCTGTTCGGCGCCGTGGAACAGGGGGAGGCCCAGGCCGAGGTGAGGCAGGCCCGCGTCCCGAAGCTGTTCGGGTCGACCGAGGAGTTCGTCCGCGAGGCCCTGCGGACCGTCTGCCCGGACCTGCGCGTCGATGATGACGGCGAGCTGCTCGCGTTCGAGCCGCCCGACGATCTGGTCCACCGGCTGTCCGCGCTTCCCACGTCCTACCTGCGCACCCACAAGATCAAGGAACGGATGAAGGTCACCTTCGACCAGGGCCTCGCGCAGCGCAAGCTGGACGAGGCCCGCCGCACCAAGACCATGTGGCCTGACATCGCCTACCTGTCGGACCTGCACCCGATGGTGGAATGGCTGGTGGACAAGGTGCAGGTGCAGCTCGTCCGCCGGCAGGCACCCGTCATCGCCGCGAAGGTGGACGAGCCGACGTTCCTCGTCCAGGGCATCTACTCCAACGCGCTCGGGCAGCCCACCGTGGTCGAGTGGATGGCGATCAGCGGCCTTCCCGGCGCCCCGGCCGTCCGCGACATGACCGAGGTCCTCACCGAAGTCGGGGTCGGCCCTAAAATGATCAATACGAATCGCACGCCCGGCTTCGACCGCCTCACGCCGCTCATCGAGCCCGCGATCGCGGCCGCCCGCCGCCACCTGGACGAGCAGCGCGACCGCCACGACGACGCGGTGGCGCGCCCGCTCCGCGAGTACGACGGGCAGCTCGAAATGTGGGAGCGGCAGAGCCTGGAGAGCCTCGCCGGGTCGTCGCACGGGGCGAGGAGGCGGGGGCAGGTGAACGACACCGTCGCCGACCAGAAACGGCTGCTCCGGAGTTTGGAGACGACGGGGGAGCCGCTGCTGCGCATCCTCGCCGTGCTTGAGGGGGACGCATGACCTACGACTCGATCGTCAACCGCGGCGACTACTTCTCGGCCCACTACCTGGCCGAAGTCCTCCCCAAGGACCTGAAGAAGAAGGACGGGCTCCTCGCCCGCTGGGCCGAGGCCGAGAAGGACGGCGAGCCGACCCCGCGCACCGGCCTGCGCGCCCTCAAGCGCCACTACTTCAAGCAGCGGCCCTTCTTCGCCGACGCCCTGGAGACCGTCCGCGAAGGCGGCGACATCCGCAACGTCGAGGAGTGGGAGAAGAACCTCCACGAGCTGCACGGCGACATCCTCCGCGCCCTCGGGTTCCAGGCCGAGCCGCGCGTCCTGACCGTCGAACGCTCGGACAGGCAGTACGAGGTCACCGTCGCGCACGCCGAGCCGGCCGACCGTCCCAGCGTCATCGCGATCGAATGCGGATGGGCGCCGGACGTCGACGCCGCCCTCGACATCTCCGAGGCCGGACGGCTCCTCGCCCCGGTCGAGCTCGACCACCCCCACATGCTCCGAACCGGCGACAAGCTCGCGTCCTGGCTGTTCGCCGCCGACGAGCCGCCCCGCTACGCCCTGATCCTCGCGGGCGGCGTCGTGATCCTGGCTGACCGCATGACCTGGGGCGAGGGCCGCTACCTCGCCGTCAGCCTGGACGTCGCCCTCGGCCGCAGCACCGCCGCGTCCGCCGAGATCGACACCATCGCCGCCCTCTTCGGCGCCGACTCGCTGCTGCCCCCCGAAGAAGGCGGCGCCGAACCCCTCGCCGAACTCCTCTCCGGCTCCCGCCAGCACGCCGTCGGCGTCTCGAAGGAGTTGCGAGAAGGACTCCGCGAATCCGTCGAGATCATCGCGAACGAGGTCCTCGACCGGATGCGCGAGCAGGGCATCCGCCCCGAAGAGGTCATGGAACCGGTCGCCTTCGCCAAGGCACTCGGCCGCGAATCCCTCCGCTACCTCTACCGGATTCTCTTCCTCCTGTACGCCGAGGCCCGCCCGGAACTCGGCATCCTCCCCACCGACGACGAGGCGTACGTCAAGGGCTACAGCATGGCCCGCCTCGGCGACCTCATCATCCGGGACCTGGTATCGGAGGAGTCGCGCCGCAGCGTTCACCTGTACGAGTCGCTCGACCTGCTGTTCCACATGGTCAACGAGGGACACAACCCGCGCGGCGCGGGCCTGCCCCTCGGCTCCGAAGGCGACGGGCTCCGCTTCGAGCCCCTCAAGTCGGACCTGTTCGACCCGGCCCGCATCAGCCTCATCGGCAAAGCCGCGATCGACCTGGACGAGGACGACCCCGACTCGCAGCCGATCGACACGCGCCTCCGCAACGACGCGCTCTACAAGGTCCTGCGCCTCCTCATGCTCTCCAAGGGCAAGCGCAGGGAACGCGGCGGCTTCATCTCGTATGCGCAGCTCGGTATCAACCAGCTCGGCGCGGTGTACGAGGGGCTGATGTCGTATACCGGGTTCATCGCCAAGGAGGAGCTGTACGAGGTCGCCAAGAACGGCGACCCCAAGGACGGCTCCTGGATGATCCCCGCCTCCAAGGTCGACGACTACGAGGACGCCGTCTTCGTCCGCCGCATCGACGAAAATGGCATCAAGACGGACGAGCGCGTCCGCTACAGGCCCGGCGCGTTCGTCTACCGGCTCGCCGGCCGCGACCGCCAGACCAGCGCCTCGTACTACACGCCCGAGTCACTGACGCAGGTCACGGTGCAGCTGGCGCTCCGCGAACGACTGGACCAGGACGGGATGACCACCAAGGCCCGCGAGATCCTCGACTGGACGATCTGCGAACCCGCCCTCGGCTCCGGCGCCTTCCTCAACGAGGCGATCAACCAGGTCGCCGCCGAGTACCTCAAGCGCCGCCAGGCCGAGAAAAACCAGAGCCTCGAACCCGAGCTCTACGCGCACGAGCTGCAGAAGGTCAAGGCGTACATCGCCCTGCACAATTCCTACGGGGTGGACCTCAACGAGACGGCCGTCGAGCTGGCCGAGGTCTCGATCTGGCTGAACGTCATGCACGAGGGCTTGCAGGCCCCGTGGTTCGGCCTGCACCTGCGCCGTGGCAACTCCCTCATCGGCGCCGGCCGCCGCCTGTACGAGACGGACCACTTGAAGAAGAAGACGTGGCTCACCACCGCGCCGAACGACCACCCCTTCCGGGACGGCCCGATCCCCGACGGGCACATTCACCACTTCTTGCTGCCCGCCCAGGGCTGGGGAGCGGTCGCGGGAGAGAAGGAAGCCAAGAACCTGGCCCCCGAGGACGCCAAGCGCCTTGGCGACTGGCGCAAGGGGATGCTCAAGGACCCGTCCACCAAGAAGAAGCAGGGGCAGAAACTCACCCAGGTCCAGCGCCTCCAGGGCCTTGCTGGCCGCGCTGAAGATCTGTGGGACCTGGTCATCAAGCGCTTGGAGCTGTCGGAGAAGGACATCAGGCGCCACATCCGCGTCTGGGGCGCCGACGATCTACCTGAGCCGAAGAAGGAGCTTGTCGCTCGCGAGCAGATTCTCAAGGACCTGACCTCTCCGGGCACGCCTTACTGGCGTCTCAAGACATTGATGGACGCGTGGTGCGCGCTCTGGTTCTGGCCGCTCGACAAGGCCGGTCTGCTGGACGGCAGCGACGGCATCTACGAGCGGTTGAAGGACAACGTCCTCGACAGCATCCCGCCCACGCCCGCTGATATTGGGGTACCGGATCCCGCCCCGGCCGGATTCCCGCAGTCGTGGGAGCCCGCAGCGCTCTTCGGCGACGACCCGGTCCAGACGTCCATCAACCAGCAGAAGCCACGAAGCAAGTCACCGCGCAAGCCTGCCCGCGTCGAGCGCCGTCAGGTGATCCCGCTCGCCGACCTGGACGACTGGCTCGACTTCGCCGAAGCCCTCCTCGGCACTACGGACATTCCAGAGGACTCCCTCGGCGCTCACTTCGCGTCGCTGAGCGAGCTGGGCGAGCACGAAGACCAGCTCGGAGCTTGGATGGGCATGGACAACGAGTTCAAGCTCAACGAGCGCTTCCCGTGGCTCAACGCGGTCGAGGAGATCGCAAGGCAGCAAGGCTTCTTCCACTGGGAACTTCAGTTCGCCCAAATCTCCCAAAGAGGCGGCTTCGATCTCCAGGTGGGAAATCCGCCCTGGGTTCGCCCTCGCTGGGAGGAGCGAATCGTTCTTGCGGAGTTGGACCCTTGGTTTGCACTTGCTGAAAAGCCAAGTGCCAGCGCGTGGCAAAAACATAAAAATCAAGCTCTGGAAGCAGCGCCGCAAAGTGAATTTGTCTTGAAGGAAATCTCTGTCAATGTGGGGTTGGTGGAGTTTCTTGGCAGCATTTCTACTTATCAGCTGATATCTGGAACTCAGCCGGATCTGTATCGGGCGTTCATGTGCCGAGTCTGGAATGATCTAAAGCAAGTAGGGGTGGCAGGTCTAATACATCCGGATACGCATTTTAGTGGAACCAAGGAAGGTCCCCTTCGTTCTGTGGCGTACAGTCGGTTGCGATTCCATGCTCATTTTCAGAATCGACGACTTCTGTTCGCGGAAGTCGGCTGGAACAAGCAGTATGGTATACACGTTTACGGAAAAGGTGGCGAGGTCAATTTCACTCACGTAAGTTGGCTGTTTGATCCGGTGCCGCTCGAAAGATCATTGGCTGGCGAGATCGATGAGGGTATTCCCGGTATCAAGCATAAGGGAACATGGGATTTGCGTTCCCATCCACAGCGCCTTGTTGATGTGAATCATGAGGTGCTCGGCATATGGAGACTGGTATCCGGTGAGTCGGATACGCCTTTGACGCACACAAAGCTGCTTTATCCCGTAACTGTTGCTGAACAGCGGGCAATTGCAGCGCTTGCTCAGGTGCGGCAGCGCCTGGGAACTGCTAATCCATGGATCAGTTCCGGCTTTCATGAGGCGGCCACTAAAAAGGCAGGACTAATAAAATGGGCTACTCAGGAATGTGACGAATGGTCGCAGGTTATATTGCAAGGCCCTCACATCGGGGTAGCGACGCCCTTCTCCAAGCAACCGAGAATCCCTTGTAGATTGAATACCGACTATGTTGGATGGGATTTGCGTTCGATACCAGACAATCTAATACCACGCACCAACTACGTGGCTGCGGATAAGGAGGAGTTCCTTAATGGGAGGGATGTCTGGGGATGTAGAACGGACGCCAAAATAATCGCCAGGAAGACATGTGGGGAAGTTCGCTGCAGTGAAGCTGGGCGGTGCCGCAACCCACGTCCCAGCACGGACTATTATCGTCTTGCATGGAGGCGAATGATTCCCTTCGACACTGAACGAAGCCTATTCGCCTCTATCATTCCCCCTGGCCCTGCTCATATCGATGCAGTGCACACTCTCGCTCTCAGGGATCCACGAGAAATGGCGTTGGTCGCCGGATTTTGGGCGGCTCTGCCGCTAGACTACCTCTTGCGTGTAACCGGGAAAGCAGATCTAAGGAACGAAGAAGCCCTTGCCATGCCAGCGCCTGGCCATGGGCACCCTCTGGCTAGCGCACTATTGTTGCGTACACTGCGACTCAACTGCCTAACTTCGGTCTATGGCGACCTTTGGAGGCAAAGCTATGAGCCCCGCTGGGCAAAGGAAGAGTGGGCGGTCAAATGGCCGGGAGTGAAGACGCTTACCCAGCAAACGAACGTTTGGACTCGTGAAACTCCTGTTCGTGGTGACTTGGAGCGTCGCGCTGCCCAAGTTGAAATAGACGCGCTGGTGGCAGTCTGGCTTGGAATCAGTGCAGAGGAATTGATTGCGATTTATCGGTCGCGATATCCTGTAATGCTGGACTATGATGCCGAAATGTTCTTTTCTGTAGACGGTCAGCGCATAGCTAAGAGTTATCGGGTTTATGGCCACAATCAGACGAAAGATACTTTCAATCATTTGACTGAGCATCTTGGAGATCCTGCTTCGGTGTCGGCGCCTGAAGGATATGAAGGACCCTTCTATAAGGCGAACCGCGAAGCTGAATATCGGGAAGCGCATGCTGTGTTCTCGGAGCGGTTGGAGCGGGCGAAGGCTGAGGGGTGGACGCCTGATGGTGGAGGCTCGTCTGCGTGATGTTGGGTCGGCGTGCTTCTGGCTTACTGCGAGGTGCGGGTGCGGGGTGGCATCGGGTGTTGACTTGCGACGTGTTGCCTCTGTGGCGGGTCCATCGGGGCAACACGCCGCAAGTCGATGCGGTCGTCTCATGGTTTGAGGCGGGCCCAGACCCATTTGCCTCCTGTCGGGTCGGGGGAGTAGCCGCACTCGGTGGCTAGGGCTGTGACGATCGGGAGGCCCCGGCCGCCGTTGTCGTCCCAGTGCTCTTCGGAGATGTTCAGGGTGTCGAGCGTCAGCTCCACCACTGGACGAGGTTGCGGGCTGGCCGTGCTGGCGTCCCATACCGCGATGAGGACGCCGGCGACGTCCCGGCTGCACTGGTAGCGGATCTCCTCGCCGGGCGTGGCCGCCACGGCGTTGGTGATCAATTCCGAGGCGATCAAGAATGCATCGTCCGAAATATGTGCGCAGTCCCATTTGTGGAGTCGCGCCATCGTCAGTGTGCGCGCCAGTCCCGGTGCGGCCTTCGACGCCAGCATGGAGAGCAGCAGGCAGTCCGGCGTAGTGATCACGTCCGCCCGTCCTTCCTGGAGATGATTACGATTCGTCTCTCCAGGGTCACGCTTCGTGGCTAGGATGCGATGTATGCGTAAACTCCGTAAACAATGGGAGGCCCTCAGTGACCGCTGCTGACGAGCTTGATCCGATGTCTTCGCTGTATGCGTGGCTGGCTTATGACCTGCGAGTTTACAGAAAAAGGCATGGTATGACCGGCACGCAGGTTGGGAAGATCATCGGCTACGTCCGCTCGCATGTTTCGAACCTGGAGGCGGGCAGGGTCCAACTCGACATTAAGCAGGCCAAGCTGCTCGACGAGGCTTGGGAGACGGGCGGTCACTTCGAGCGGCTTCTGAGCTTCGCGCGCAAAGGGCATGATCCAAATTGGTTCTTGCAGCACGGGCAGTACGAGGCGGCAGCACAGGTGATCAGGATCTACCAGGGCCAGATCATTCCACCTCCCCTCCAGACCGAGGACTACATGCGGGCCCTCCTTGTGGAGAGCGATGCGGAGGACGTTGACCAGGCCGTCCGGTCGCGGATGGCGCGGCAGGACGCCATCCTGTCCCGACTGTCCCCGCCCTATGTTTGGGTGTTGATGGACGAGGATGCGGTGACCTCCGAAATCGGAGGGGGCGAGGTGATGTATGCCCAGCTCAGGTACCTGCTTGAACTCGGAGAACTCTCTCATGTGTCGGTCCGTCTACTCCCCAAGTCGGCCGGTGCGCATATGGGGCTCGATGGCCCGTTCAGGCTCATCACTGTGAAGAACCGTCAGGTCGCCTACGTCGGTGCTCGCAGAGGCGGTCGGTTGATCGAGGACGCGGCGGAGGTACAGGAACTCGCCGTAGATTACGAGCGAATCGGGTTCAAGGCCCTATCTGAGGAGGCTTCCCGAGCCCGTGTCGCTGGATTGTTGGAGGTGGCGAGTGAAGACCGACTGGCGAAAGAGCTCACGCAGCGGGGCGATCAATGATGAGGCATGTGTCGAGGTGGCCGAGTTGATCAATGGCGTTGGCATCCGGGATTCGAAGGACCCCGAAGGGGGACGGTTGACCGTGAGTGGCGATGCGTTCGGGAGTCTGCTTCGGCGGATCAAGGACGGGGCTCTCGACCGGGCCTGACGGGCGTTCCGGCCGGTCCTGGGGTGGGGGCGCTCTGGGACCGGTCGCGGGCTCGGCGGGGACGGACGGCAAGGGGCGCGTGGACGCGCTCAGTGTTGTGGCGGTGGATCGCCCATAGCGGATGTCCGTCCAGAGTCGTTGAACTGCGCAGGACGAACCCGTCCACGAGAGCGGCCCCAGCAGCCGCGCGGCGTGTGCTCACGTCGGCTCGGTGACGGTGGACGCGGCTCGCGGTCGGGTGTCGGCGCGTCCGGGCTGATCTCAAGAACGAGGAGCGGCTCCGTCCACGAATGACCTCGTGACCCCGGCCAACAGCGCTGTGACCGGAAACGATCAACGGGTTCGTGGTGGGCGAGAGTCTGGTGAACAGCGGCGATGATGAGGGCGTGACCGCCGGCTCTCGCGCCCAGTCGTTCGAGGCGGCCGCCGTTCAGTACGCGGCGAGTCGGCCTTCGTATCCCGCCGCGCTCTTCGACCGCATCGAGGAGTTCGCATGCTGCCGTCTGGCGGGCGCCCGAGTCGCAGATGTCGGCGCGGGTACCGGCATCGCCAGCGTGCTGCTGCGGGAGCGAGGCGCCGAGGTGATCGCTGTCGAGCCGGGTGAGGCCATGGCCGGTGAGTTCCACCAGGCGCTCCCCGGGGTCCCGATCGTGCGGGGTGACGGTAATGCACTACCGCTGGCCAGGGGCTCCTGCGACCTCATCACGTATGCCCAGTCCTGGCAGTGGACCGATCCCGGCCGGTCCGTCCCAGAGGCGCTGCGTGTCCTGCGAGCGGGCGGCGCGCTGGCGATCTGGTGGAACACCACGGCCTTCGACGTGCCGTGGATCCGTCGGCAGCACGAGCGCATCGCGCACCACTGCGGGTTGAAGCCGAGGCCCGCTGCGCGCCCTTCGGACCACGACGCCATCCGGCTCGCGGGGCTGACGGGGCTGCGGGTCGCGCGGCGTCAGATGCGCTGGAGCCGCACCGTCCCTCTGGACGTGCATCTCGCCAACATCGGCAGCCGCTCGGCGTTCCTCGTCCTCGAAGAGGTGAACCGCCAGGCGTTCCTCGCCGATGAGCGTGAACGGCTGCGCAGGATCTTCACCGGCGAGGAGGTGGAGGAGACCTACGTGGTCGATCTCCTGGTCGCACTCCGCCCTTGACGTGCGCGACCGCGGACGGAGCGGCGCGCTCCTCCAGCCGAGGCGAGTGGTCGGCCGCCGGGCCTGACCGGACGCAGGCGGGCCGGTCCTTGAGCGAGGGCGCTCCAGGACCGGTCGGCCTGGCGGGGGTGGGCGGTGACGGCTCCCCGCGGACGCTCCCGGCGGCCATGGCGGCCGCGCCGCGCATCGCGTGCGGACGTCCGGAGAACTCTTGACCTCGCTGGAGGCACTGATCTGTGGCGCTCGCAACCCGGCGCCGGTCGGGCGGGTCGCCGGGCCAGGACGGTTCCGTCCGGGGCCCGGCGGTTCTGCGGGACTCAGCGGGCGCAGACCTCCAGCGTCCACTTCCCGGCCGGTTCCACGCCCTTCATCAGCATCGCCAGCGCGGCGGCGCCGGTTCAGTGCACTTGGCCCGCCTCCGCAGGCAGCACGGCGATCTCGCTCCGGTCCGTCCCTCTCTTGTGTTGTCCGGGTGGGGCAGGGTGCTTTGGGTGATGGGCAGTGGTAGCAAGTCGATCAACGGGTGGTCAGGCGAAGTCCCTTCGCTTGATCTTGGCGCGGCGGCCGTCGGGATGGTGGAAGACGATCCCTTCGGCGAGGTGGCCTGGAGCGAACCTGCTGTCCAGCGTGGCGAGGTACTCCCGCAGGCCGTCATAGCTGCGGGGCACGTCCTCGTAGGTCGGCACCTGAACGTTGAAGGGGACGCACCGGTGCTCTTCGAGCCCCAGCGGGTTGCCCTGGATGCGGGGGCCGAGCGCCTCGCAGGGATGCTCGCCGTCCGGCCACTCGGAGACGTCGGTGTTGCGGGCCGCCGCCTGGATCCACTTGTCCTCGGCCCCCTCCGCGGCGTCGACGTACCAGCCGTCCACGATCCCCTGCTGCTTCTGCGCCTTGCTCGGGTTGCGCCGCTTCTCGACCCGGACCAGCAGGCCTGACCGCACGGTGAGGCGGACGTTGGTGCCGTCGAGTTTCTCGGTGCCGGTCCCGGCCCCTTCGAACACCCAGGCGCACTCGGCCTTGGGGCGGTCGACGACCCGGAACCGGTCATCGCGCTCGAAGAGCGTGGGGATCTTTTCCATGACGTCCCTTCCCCTTTCGACGTGCCCGAGCAGTTCGTCGTGGGTGATCGCGCCCCCGGCCAGCCCGCCGGCCAGGGCTCGGACGAGGTCGGCAACGGAGACCCCGGCGTCGACGGCGACGTGCTTGAGCGCCTTCTTCTCCTCGGGAGAGACCCAGGCGACCAGTCGCGACCAGCCCTCCGGGGGCGTCCATCGCGCCAGGCGGTCCGGGTCCTTGCGCGGCCGTCCACGCCCCTTGCCGGTACTCACGCGGAGGACGTTAGAACCGATCATGGGGTTGTGTCAATTGGCATAACAGAAAATATCCCGGGCTCGGGCGGCGGTGGCGGCGTGGATGCGCGCTGCCCGGCGGTTCTGCGGGACTCAACGGGCGTAGACCTCCAGCGTCCACTTCCCGGCCGGTTTCACGCCCTTCCTCAACTTCGCCAGCGCGGCGTCGCCGGTGCCGTGCACCTTGCCCGCCTCCGCCGGGAGCACGGCGATCTCGATCCCGTGCGTCCCGCGCCCGGCGTCCAAGTCCCAGACGATGCCCGTGGACTCGGCGCTCTCACAGTCGAAGAGGTTGGCACGCCCGCCGAGCCGGACGACCGCCACCGCCGCGTCGTCGACACACGTCAACCGCATCCGCGTCGACTTCCCCGGCCCCTTGAGCAGGACCGTCCCGGAGCGGCCGTCGGCAGTCCCGGACAGACGCGCCAGCCGCTTCAACCCCGCCACCGGAAGCCGCTTCGACTGCTCAGGCGGACGCGTCAACATGGTGCAGCTCTTGGCGTTGCCCGGCCGCTGTACACCCGGACGCTCCAATCGCCCGGCATGGCCGTCTGTGGTGTGGAAGGCGAGCATCCAGTTGGTTTCCGAGGAAGAGGCGCCGGGGTGGACGAGCCATACGAGCCGCATCTGTTGACTCAGCATGCACCCCGACTGCACTCCGCCTGCGGCTAGTGAACACGTCTGCGAACCGTTCCCGACTTGCTTGACCAGGTGGAGCTGCAATCCCGTGACCTTGTCCACGCCCGGCGGGGTGGTGCGGGTCGGTCCGGGTGGCGGGTCGGGTGCGCGGTCGCACGTGCGGAAGAGCGATGTCGTCCCGGCGCGGCGGCGGGCGGGCAGGCGTGTAACCGGCTGGAGAGGGACCGGCGGACCCAGTTAGGGTCGGGGCGGTACTCGTTGCCGTCCATGGCTCGGTCGGCGGGAACAACCACCCGGACCCCAGGAGACCCCCATGCCCCTCGAACCACGATTTCGGCGGGTGGCTGCTCTGCACCGTCCGTTCGTGGACAGGGAGTCGGTGATCGCCGGATTCACCGAGGCCTTACGCATCCCGCGCGAGGCGCCGTGCGTCTTCAACCTGGTCGGGGTGGGCGGCATCGGCAAGTCGCGCCTCCTCCAGGAGTTCAAGCAGCGCAGCGCCGGGACGCACCGGTCCGCCACGATCGACCTTCAGGTGCCCGCGATGCGCCAGCAGGAGGACGCCCTCGCCGTCCTGCGCGTCGAACTCGGCCGCCAGGGCGTGCGGTTCGACCGCTTCGACATCGCCTACGCCGTCCTCTGGCAGCGGCTCCATCCGCACCTGCGGCTCTCGGCTAAGGAACTCCCGTTCGCGGGCGAGAGCGAAGCCCTCTCCCAGATCATCGACGGCGCGGCCGGCGTCCCCGTGTTCGGGACCGGCGTGGGCCTGCTGCGTCTGCTCGGCAAGGCCACGAGCGGGATGCGGCAGCGGCACCGAGTCAGGTCCGACGCCACCCTCCGTCAGTTGGACGACCTCACCAACGCCGAACTCGCCGACGCCGTCACCTACCTGTTCGCCGAAGACCTGCGAGACGGCTCAGACCGGCCCTACCTCCTCTTCGTGGACGCCTACGAGGCACTCGTCCCGGCCCCGGCGCGGTCGGGCCGCGCCATGGCCCAGGACGTCTGGCTCCGCGACCTCATCGTCCAGCTCGATGGGGGAGTGGTCGTGGTGGCCAGCCGCGAGCCCCTCGCCTGGGCGGAGCACGACCCCGCCTGGACCGAGGTGATCCGCCACCAGCGCGTGGACGGCCTTCCGATGGCGGCCCGGCTGGAACTCCTCGCGGACGGCGGCATCGCCGACCCCGCCGCGCGCCAGGCGATCGCGATCGCCAGCCAGGGACTCCCCTTTTACCTCCACCTGGCCGTCGACACCCGCACGACGGCGAGGCAGGCGGCGGCGGTCTCCTCCGAGGAGATCCTTCGGCGCTTCCTCGCCCACGTCGCGCCCGACGAGATCCGCACGCTGGAGCTGCTGAGCGTCGCCCGGATCTTCGACTACGAGATCTTCCAGGCCGTGGCGGACGCGTTCGACCTGCCCCGGCACCGGATGGCCTGGGAATCGCTGACCGCCTACTCGTTCGTCTACCCGGCCGGCGCCCACGGCCGCCGCCTCCACCAGCTCATGCGCGCCGCGCTGGGCGACCGGCTGTCCGCGGGCACCCTCCGCGACGTCCACACCCTGCTCCGCGGCCTCTGGGACGCACGCGCCGGCGGCGACCACGCGGCCGAGGACGGCGTCGCCACCCGCGCCCGCGCCATCCGCGAGGCCGCGTACTGCGGCCTGCGCGCGGGCGTCCTCGACGGCGCGGACATCCTCGCCTACGCCGACCGGGCCATGACGCACGGCGCGAAGCAGGGCCTCGACGGCGTCGCCCAAGACCTGCGCGCCCACCTCGACACCTCCTCGGCCGATCCCGACCTCGTCCAGACGGCCCTGTGCCTGGAGGCCGAGTCGGCCGTCCTGCTCGGGGACGCCGAGACCGCGACGCGGCTCACCCCGGCCATCGACTGGCCGCTCGACGGCGCGCCGGGAGCGCGCCTCGCCCTGGCGGGCGCCCACGGCCGCCGCATCGCCGGAGCGACCGGCGAGGCGCAGAGCCTCTTCCGCCAGGTGTGGGACCACCACTCCGGTCCCGTCCGGTTGCGGGCGGGGTTCTGCATGGCGGACCTGGACATGTGCCAGGGCCGGTTCGGGGACGCACTGTCCATCACGCAGCAGATCCTCGCCGACGCCCCCGACGACGACCTCGTGCTGCGCGGCGACGTGTCGCGGCTCCAGCACCTGGGCTTCCGCTTCGGGTTCGACCTCGACTCGTCCGCCCGCTCCCTGGAGACCGCCGCCGCCCTCTACGAGCAGGCGGGCGCCATCATCGGCCAGGCCGACATCAAGACCAACCGGGCCGAACTGCTCGCCTGGACCGACCCGCCCCGCGCCGTCGCGACCGCGGCCGACGCCATCGAGACCCAGCGGGGACTCGGCGCCCACCACGAGATGGGCAAGGCGTTCACCGCCCTCGCCATCGCCCAGTTCCGGCTCGGCCAGCACATCCCGGCGGCGGCGTCGTTCCAGGCGGCCACCGAGGCCCTGGAACGGGCGCGCTACCGCTCCGGCCGGGCCCGCGCTGAACTGTTCCGGGCCTTCCTGCACGCCCGGACGGGCGACACCGCCGCCGCCGAGGCGTCCGCCCGCTGGGCCATCGCCGAACTGGTCGCCGCGGACGTGTACCCCACCCTCCTCATGGTCGCCGGCCACCTCCTGGACGCCCTCGGCGCCTCCGATGAGCGCACCGCGGCGGTGGCGGACCGCGCCCGCGACCAGATCAGCCCCCCGGACCTGCTGCCATTCTTGGACGAACGGGCGCGCGGGCTGGTGACGGCGATGCTGGAGGACGCGTGAACTGGCACGACCTGTACGAGCGGGCACGGGCGCACGGCGACGCGGCGGCCGGGTACTACAACGACAACATCCGGGTCGACACCTCGGACGGGCCCGTCATCATCCGGATCCCGATCCACGGCGCCGACATGATGGACCTGCGTCCCTGGCGCGAGGACCGCGTCCTCACCGCCATCGCCCCCCACGTCCGCGACGCGCCCCGAGTCCTCCATGTCTCTGCCGACCCGCCGTTCCAGGTGCACGAGTTCATCGCGGGCGACGTCCTCAACGACGTGGCGCCGCGCGGCGTCCCCGTCCCGCCCCACGTCCTGGGCGACGTCGCGCGGCTGTTCGCGCAGCTCGCCCGCGTCCCCAAGCTTCCCGACGTTCCCGCCTCCTGGCCGGCGGACAAGGACACGACCGCGTTCGCGTGCCTGCTGTCCGACCTGACCCAGCGCGTGTACGACACCTTCAGCGCCGAGTACGCCGACCTCTTCACCGCCCTGGCGATCCCCGCCGACCCCCTGGCGCCCGTGGGAGACCTGTGGCGCAACCTCACCCCGCGCGCCTTCGTCTGCGTCCACGCCGACGTCCACCGCCGCAACATCATCGTCGCGGGTGGCGCGACCACGTTCCTGGACTGGGAACTCGCGCTGTGGGGCGACCCCGTCTACGACCTGGCCGTCCACATCCACAAGATGGGCTACCTGCCGGAGGAGCGGGACGCACTCGTCACTCGCTGGCAAGCCGCCATGCCGTCCGGCCACACCACCGGCTGGCGGCAGGACCTGGACGCCTACCTGGCGCACGAGCGCATCAAGTCGGCGATCGTCGACTCCGTCCGCTACTCCCAGCAGTTCGCGAGCAGTGGCCCCTACCCGGAACACCAACTGGTCACCTCCCTGACGACCAAACTCAACGCCGCCCGCCCCTACTGGCGCACCCCCACTTCCCTCACCCCGCGCACAGTAGAAACCGCCCTCCGCTCCCGCTGACCCGCCCAATCCTGCCGGCGGCCGTCTCTTGTAAGGAGCGCCCGGTATGCCGCGCCCCAGCGCGATCAAGGAGGCCGCCAGAGCCGGTGTGCCGGACCGCTGACGCTGCATGACGAACTGTCCTTGCTCGACCTCCTGAGAACGTTCCCGCATCGCCTCGCTCACTTCGCCTGGCCAGATCGTTGCCGCTTCGCGCGGACATGTGTCAGGCAGCGCCGACACCGCCCAGGTTCCGCCGTGAACTGGAGCTAGGGGGACAGCCCGATCCGGTAGAGCGCCAGGGCGGCGAATCCGAGAAGTGATCGGTTCCAGGGGATCGGGAACGCGGTTCCGCTGATCTCATGGGCATGGTCGTGGGCTTCGGCGATTACCTGCAGTCCGGCATCGGGTATCTGCTCGCCGAGCCGGATCGCGAGAGCGACGGCTGCAGTGAGCTGGACACCGAAAGTCCCGGCGGCGAGCAAGGCCGTCAATCGGTCATCGATCGCCGGTTCGTCCGGGGCGAGATAGCCGAGGCTGAGGTTGGCGCTCGCGCGCGCCATCCGGTGTTCCTCGGTCTCGGAAACCTCAGTCAGATGCGAGATCGCGCGTTGGGTGGCGGGAAACCAGGCCAGTAGCTCAGCCGCTATCGCGGCGACCACAGGGTCGGGATCATTCGTCCAGGCGACGAACCGGTCGCTGATCGCAGCTGCCGCGAGGTAGGCGTCGCGGTCCCAGGACACCGCGACGGCATCGCATTCCTCGGGCTCGTCGTCTTCGTCGTCTTCGCTATAAAGCCAATCCACGACCGTTGCCACGTCGGTGCTGGTCACGTTGTCGGCCTTGGCGAACTCACGGTCGGGCTCGAAGGGGAGGCAAGTGTCGTCGCGGTCTCCGAGCGCGACGGCGCGGAGCAGATCGACTACCGCCGGACGATCCGGCGTTGCCGGATCGTCCGCCAGTTCGGTCAGGAACGGAACGACATGACGACTCGCCTGCCAGCGGGTTCCTTGGTGATAGACGTTCCCTCTTAGCTGGGCATGAGCTTGGTGACGTTCCTCGGCGTCTGCTGACAGTAGTGCTGTGAGCCGACCGGGGACATCTTCAGCCGAACCGTACGCGTGGTGGAGTTCAGCCCAGTTGACCGCCTCCAGGCCTTCCAGCGGGCTTCTCACCGTGCTGCTCACGTTGGCTTCTCGTTGGCGAGTTGCAGGCGTGGTGCGCGGGGCAGGGGCGCGGGCGCTCCCGTCTCCGGAACGGTGTGGAAGGCCTCGATCATGTAGGCGGCGAAACGGCGGGACGCCTGGAGCCGGGCGTCGTGCGGTGCGTCCTGGATGCCCCGGTGGGCCATGAGCAT